>NZ_JBTMWM010000035.1:0-201 GCF_054489705.1 Sphingomonas sp. RS6 | reverse complement strand
CGCGCCCAGGGCCGTCGCCGCAACGCCCCGCGCCTCCGGCGGCGGCTATACCTCGCCGGTCAAGGCCCTGCCCGTCGCGGCGATGGCCAGCGAAAGCGCCGGCGCCGACGACTGGACCTCGTTCTGATCGAGCGGATCGCGACCGCTTGATCGTCGCTCAAAGAAAAGGGGCGCCCGGCATCGCCGCGGCGCCCCTTTTTC
>NZ_JBTMWM010000034.1:0-212 GCF_054489705.1 Sphingomonas sp. RS6 | reverse complement strand
CCCGCCCAGCGCTGATCGTCAGCGACAACGGCACTGAACTGACCAGCATGGCGATCCTGCGCTGGTCCAAGGAGCGCGAGGTCGAATGGCACTACATCGCACCGGGTAAGCCGCAGCAGAACGGGTTCATCGAGAGCTTCAATGCTCGCCTGCGGGACGAGTGCCTGAATGAGACGATCTTCACCAGCCTGACCCAGGCCCGTTCGGTGCTG
>NZ_JBTMWM010000033.1:0-236 GCF_054489705.1 Sphingomonas sp. RS6 | reverse complement strand
ACGCAGATGGACCAGCGCCTGCGCGCCACCGCGATGGCGGCGAGCGGCACGGTGTCGCGCGCCGATGGGGCGATCTCCACCGTGTCGGGCGGCCGCGCGATCGCCGACGAGGCGGTGCAGGCGATGACCCGCGTCGCCGACAGCGCCAAGGGCATCGACAGCGTGATCGAGGGCCTCGACAAGATCGCCTTCCAGACGCGCGTGCTCGCGATGAACGCCGCGGTCGAGGCCGGTCG
>NZ_JBTMWM010000032.1:0-311 GCF_054489705.1 Sphingomonas sp. RS6 | reverse complement strand
TGGTCTGAGCCCCGCAATCTCCTGCAGATTTGAGTAGAGTCCGGCCCACTCAGGGGGTCGGACGGAATGAAGCGGAGCAGGTTCAGCGAGGAACAGATCATCGCAATCTTGAAGGAGCAGGAGGCGGGGATGGCGACAGCAGATGTTTGTCGTCGTCACAGCAGTGCGACCTTCTACAAGTGGAAGGCCAAGTTCGGCGGCCTGGAGGTGTCCGAGGGCAAACGCCTGCGGCAGCTCGAGGATGAGAACAGCAAGCTGAAGAAGCTGCTGGCCGAAGCCATGCTGGACAATGCGATGCTCAAGGAGATCAC
>NZ_JBTMWM010000031.1:0-355 GCF_054489705.1 Sphingomonas sp. RS6 | reverse complement strand
GTCAAAAAAATGGTAGCGCCCGCCGCCAGGCGGGAAGCGGTGGCTCACCTTGAGCGGGTGTTCGAGGTGAGCCAGCGGCGGGCGTGCGATGTGCTGGGCGTGGACCGGACGATGGTGCGGTATCGTAGCCGGCGCGGTGATGACGGTGCGATCCGGGAGCGGATGCGGGGCCTCGCGTCGGAGCGACGCCGGTTCGGCTACCGCCGTCTGCATTGGCTCCTGGGGCGCGAGGGTGTTCGGATCAACCACAAGAAGTTCCGACGGCTGTACCGCGAGGAGCGTCTGCAGGTCCGGCGCCGCGGCGGTCGCAAACGGGCGCTGGGCACACGGGATCCATGGCCATCCCGCAGGGCTT
>NZ_JBTMWM010000030.1:0-356 GCF_054489705.1 Sphingomonas sp. RS6 | reverse complement strand
ATCAAAAAAATGGTAGCGCCCGCCGCCAGGCGGGAAGCGGTGGCTCACCTTGAGCGGGTGTTCGAGGTGAGCCAGCGGCGGGCGTGCGATGTGTTGGGCGTGGACCGGACGATGGTGCGGTATCGTAGCCGGCGCGGTGATGACGGTGCGATCCGGGAGCGGATGCGGGGCCTCGCGTCGGAGCGACGCCGGTTCGACTACCGCCGTCTGCATTGGCTCCTGGGGCGCGAGGGTGTTCGGATCAACCACAAGAAGTTCCGACGGCTGTACCGCGAGGAGCCTCTGCAGGTCCGGCGCCGCGGCGGTCGCAAACGGGCGCTGGGCACACGGGCATCCATGGCCATCCCGCAGGGCTG
>NZ_JBTMWM010000003.1:0-414781 GCF_054489705.1 Sphingomonas sp. RS6 | reverse complement strand
GCATGAGCCCGTGGCGATGCCGGCACATTGGCTCGAGTCGGTCCATGATCCGGACTATGTCGCCGAGGTTCGCGAAAGCCGGGTGCCGCCGCACAAGACCCGGCGGATCGGCTTTCCGGTGACGCCCGAGGTCGCCCGCCGCGCCGTGATGGTGCCGGGCGGTACCTTCATGGCAGCGCTGCTGGCGATGCGACACGGTTTTGCGGCCAACACGGCCGGCGGCAGTCACCACGCGCTGGCAGATACAGGTGCTGGTTATTGCGTGTTCAACGACCTCGCCGTCGCGGCCGTCCGGCTGGTGGAGGAAGGCCACGCGTCGCGCGTGCTGATCGTCGATTGCGACGTTCACCAGGGCGATGGCACGGCGGCACTGACGGCGGGGCGATCCGACATCGCCACCTATTCGATCCACGCAGAGAAGAATTTTCCGGCGCGAAAGGCGCGCTCGACGGTCGATGTGGCTTTACCCGACGGCACCGGGGACGAAGCCTATCTGGCGGCGTTGCGCGAGACGCTGTTGCCGCTGCTAGATCATTATGCGCCCGATCTGATCCTCTATCAGGCGGGGGTTGATCCGTTCGGTGGCGACCGCCTGGGACGACTGGCGCTGACGGCCGCGGGGCTCGTCGCGCGGGACCACTGGATTGCGTCGACCTTTCGCGAACGGGGCATTGCCTTCGCGAGCACGTTGGGCGGCGGCTATGGCAACGACGCGATGGAGGTCGCGCAGCGGCACGCCACGTCGATCCTCACGCTCGGCGCTTGCAACCGTGGCAGCCAGGGCGCATCTGACGCTGCATGAGCCACTATCCCGCGCTTCGCCTCCGTCGCACGCGCGCCGCTGCCTGGAGTCGCCGGCTCCATGCCGAAACGGTGCTGACTCCAGCCGATCTGATCTGGCCCGTCTTCGTGACCGAGGAAGAAGGCGAAACGCCGATCACATCATTGCCGGGTGTATCGCGGTGGAGCCTTGCCGGGATCGTCGATCGCGCCCGTGAGGCTCGCGATCTCGGCATCCCGTGCCTGGCGCTTTTTCCCAACACGCCGATCGCGCTTCGCACCGAGGAAGGGCGAGAAGCGCTCAACCGCGACAACCTGATGTGCCGGGCGATCCGCGCGATCAAGGATGCGGTGCCGGAACTGGGCGTGCTGACCGATGTCGCGCTCGATCCCTATACCAGCCACGGGCATGACGGCATCGTCGACGATAATGGCTATGTGCTCAACGACCGCACGGCTGCGGTGCTGACCGAGCAGGCGCTGGTTCAGGCCGAAGCGGGCGCCGACATCGTCGCGCCGAGCGATATGATGGACGGCCGGGTGGGTCAGATCCGCAGCGTGCTGGAAGACGCTGGGCACGTCAATGTGCAGATCATGGCCTATGCGGCCAAATATGCGAGCGCCTTTTACGGTCCGTTCCGCGACGCCGTCGGCAGTCGCGGGCTGCTCAAGGGCGACAAGAAGACCTATCAGATGGACCCCGCCAATGCCGAGGAGGCGTTGCGCGAAGTCGCGCTTGACTTGGCGGAGGGCGCCGACAGCGTGATGGTCAAGCCCGGGCTGCCCTATCTCGACATCGTGACCCGCGTGAAATCGGCGTTTGAAGTGCCGGTGTTCGCCTATCAGGTATCCGGCGAATACGCGATGATCGAAGCGGCGGCCGCCGCGGGTGCGGGTGACCGTGAGGCGCTGGTGCTCGAGACGCTGATGGCATTCAAGCGCGCCGGCTGCTCGGGCGTGCTCACCTATCACGCACCGCTGGCGGCGAGGCTGCTCGGCGGGTGATCGAAACCGCAAGGCTGCTGCTGCGGCCGCCGACGCTGCAGGATTTCGAGCGGCTCCACGCGATGTGGAGCGATCCGGCGGTGATGCGCGATCTCGGCCCGGTGAAGAGCACGGCGCATAGCCGCGCAACGATCGCCCGGCATCGCGGCTACGGTCCCAGCCACGGCCTCGGCTTCAACGTCGTCGAGCGGCGCGATGACGGTGCCGTGCTCGGCTTTTGCGGACTCAAACCGGGGGCCCCGCAGACCCCGATCGCCGACGAACTCGAGATCGGCTGGATGTTCGCCCGCGACCATTGGGGGCGGGGCTATGCATTCGAAGCGGCGTCGGCGACGCTCGCCTGGGCATGGCGCCACCGCGATGAGCCCCGCGTGGTGGCGATCACGGCGGCAAGCAATGCGGCCAGCCTGGCGTTGATGGCGCGGCTGGGCATGGCTTGGTTCACCGATTTCGAGCATCCGGCGCATCCGCCGGGCCACCGGTTGCGCCCGAGCGTCGCGTTCGCCATCGAGCGACCATGATCGAAACCCAACGACTGTTGCTGCGCGGCTGGACCGACGCCGACCGCGAGCCCTTTCACGCGATGTGCAACGACCCTGCGGTGATGGCCTTTATCGGGCCTTTGCAGCCGCGCCAGGAGAGCGACGCTAGCATTGATCGTCAGATCGCCCTTCTTGCCAGCCACGGCCATTGCTTCTGGGCGATCGAGCGGCGTGATGACGGCCGCTTTCTTGGCTTCTGCGGGTTGAAGCCGGGGGCACCGGCAACGCCGATCGAAGGCGAGATCGAAATCGGCTGGCGGCTTGACGTGCCGTTCTGGGGGCAAGGCTATGCCCGCGAAGCCGCGCAGGCGAGCCTGGCATGGGGATGGCGGATGCTGTCCACGCCGATGATCGCGGCGATCACCGTCGAGGAAAATCAACGAAGCTGGCGGTTGATGGAGCGGCTGGCGATGCGCCGCGTGCCAGACGCCGATTTCGATCACCCTGCCGCGATCCCCGCGCTGCGGCGCCACCGCACCTATCGCATCGCACGGCCGTGACCCAGTCACCCCGCGAAATGCGCGCCGGCGGCGCGGCGCAGCGCGCACTGTTCGCGGCGGCGATTCTGAGCGGCTCGTTCTTGCTGTTCCTGATCCAGCCGATGGTCGCGCGAATGGCGTTGCCGCGCCTGGGCGGGGCGCCGGCCGTCTGGAACTCGGCGATGCTGGTCTATCAGGCGTTGCTGCTGGCGGGCTATGGCTATGCGCATTGGCTGCGACGGTTCAGGCCGCGCGGGCAGGCGGCAATTCACGGTGCGCTGCTGCTGGCGGCAGCGCTGTGGCTGCCGATCGGCCTCGCCTCGATGCAGATGCCGGGCAATGCGGAACCGGCACTGTGGGTGCCGTGGCTGCTGGTCGCGTCGATCGGGCCGCTCTTCTTCGCAATTTCGGCGCAGGCGCCGCTGCTGCAACGCTGGTACAATCTCGCGAGCAACGGTCGCGATCCCTATGCGCTCTATGCTGCGTCGAACATCGGCAGCTTCGGGGGGCTGATCGCCTATCCGCTGGCGGTCGAGCCGTTGATGACGCTGCATAGCCAGAGCTGGTTGTGGAGCGCGGGCTATGCGCTGGTGATCGCGCTGGTCTCCGCCTGTGCGTGGTGGCTGCCACGCGGCGAGGGGGCTGCTGCGGCAATTCGCGAGACGAGCCCACCGCCGGACACGCGCCGCCGTCTCGCCTGGGTGGTCCTCGCGCTCGTGCCGTCGGGCTTGATGCTGGCGACCACCACATTTCTGACCACCGACATCGTCGCGGTGCCGCTGCTTTGGGTGCCGCCCTTGGGGCTTTATCTGCTCAGCTTCACGGTGGCGTTCCGCGACTCGCCCGCGCTGGACCAGGCGATCTCGCGATTCGGGCCGGTGATCCTGCTGCTGTTCGGCGCCACGCTGATCGCGGGGCACCATGCGCTCGCCTATTCCAACGCGCTGATCGGGCTCGGCCTGTTGTTCCTCGTCGCGGTCGCCTGTCATGCGCGCCTCTATGCCCTGCGGCCGGCGCCCGATCGGCTCACCGGCTTTTACCTTGCGATGGCGGTGGGCGGCGCGCTGGGCGGCGTTTTCGCCGGGCTGATCGCGCCTGTGGTGTTCGACTGGACCTATGAATATCCGATCCTGATCCTTGCCGCCGGCGCGCTGATCGCGCAGGCGCCGCTGCACCCCACACTGGCGCCGCCGTGGCGCGGCCAGCACCGTCGTCTCGTCACCTGCGGGTACGCCGTCCTGCTCGCGCTGATCGTCGGTGCGGGGCTCAGCGAGCGGATTCTGGGGTCGATGCATGCCCCGCTCGGTTTCGTGCTGGTGGCGTTGCTGGGCTTGGTCGCGGTGGGAAACCGCGTACCCTATCTCCTTGCGCTTGCCGCCGGGCTCTATCTGTTCGGCGTCCATGATGCGATCCAGACATCGCTGAGCGGCGCGCGGACCCGCAGCTATTTCGGCGTCTATACCGTGACCGATGGCGACGATGCCCGGCGGCTGGCGCACGGCACGACGCTCCACGGCATCCAGCTCAAGGGCGATCGCTCGCGGCTGCCCACCACCTATTATCTGCCGGGCTCTGGCGTGGGAGAGGCGATGCGCCTGGCGCCGACACTCTATGGCCCCGCCGCCCGGATCGGCGTCGTCGGGCTGGGGACCGGTACGCTCGCCTGTTATGCACAGCCGGGCCAGCACTGGCTGTTCTTCGAGATCGATCCGGAGGTGGTGCGAATCGCCCGGGACTCGGGCGCCTTCTCGTTCCTGCGGCAATGCGCGCCTGATGCGCGGATCGCGATCGGTGACGCGCGGCTCGGTCTGGCGAACCTTCCGGCGAACAGCCTGGATCTGCTCGCGCTCGATGCCTTCTCCTCCGATTCGGTGCCGATGCACCTGATGACGGTGGAGGCCTTCGCGACCTATGGCCGTGTGCTTGCGCGCGACGGGCTGTTGCTGGTGCATATCTCCAACCGCTTCCTGTCGCTCGCCCCCGTCGTCGCAGCGGCGGCGGAGCGGGGCGGATGGCATGCGTTGCGGCTGGTGCATGTCCCCAGCGCGTTCGACAGGCTGAACGAGGGGACCGTGTCCGACTGGATCGCGTTGTCGCGGGACGAAGGGCCGCTAGAGGCACTGCAGAGCCGCCGTAGCGAGTGGGTCAAGCTGCGGCCGGTCCCCGGCTTTGCCGGCTGGACCGACGATTATGCCTCGCTCGTGCCGGTGCTGAGGGTGCTGCGACGTGACGAGGCTGCGAACTGACCCTGCGCGTGCGCCGGTCAGCTGCCGGCCAGACTCGATTCGAGCGATGCCGAGCGGCGATCCTGGTCGGCGACGATCGCCTGGCCGTGCGCGACGGCCGCTTCGAGTGCGGGCGATGCCTGATGGCCGGCGATTCGGTGCTCGATCGCGATGCGATCCAGATCGGCGAGCACCGTCGATGCCGAACCGCGGAGCGTGTCGAGCGTGCTTAGCGCGGTCTGGGCGTCGAGCCAGGCTGCAGTGCCGGGCGCCTGACCCCGCGCCGCGCGAACCTTTGCTTCCGCCTCGACGGCCGCGGCCTGCCACTTGGCATGGGCCGCATCCAGCGCGGCGACCGCATCCGCGACCTGCGCCTCGAACGCCGGATCGGGCGCCTCGACGGCAGGCGTTCGCACCGGCTCGTCGAAGCTGCCGGTTTCGGCGGGCCGGGGCAGGAGCGACGGGTAACGCGTGCTGTCTTGCGCGCAGCCGGCCAGAAGGGCGGTGCTCGCGATCAAAAGGGGGAATGTCCGCATGGCAATCGCATATGCCTGTGGAAAAGTTCACGCAACGGGGTTGCGCTGTTCGAAACCCGCCTCTAAAGGCTCCCTCCACAGCGCGCCCGTAGCTCAGCTGGATAGAGCATCAGACTACGAATCTGAGGGTCGGACGTTCGAATCGTTCCGGGCGCGCCAGACATTCCCCCGCCAGAGCTTGCTCGGCGGGGGTTTTGTTTTTCAGGGGTGGCGCGCCGCAGCGCGCCCGCCGGTCAGCGACCAAGCGCCCCGATCAACGTCTTCATGTTCTCGATATAGATGCCGGTCGAAATGCCGATTACCGGGTGGTCGGTGTAATAAGGCGACGTGTCGGTGCGATCGCCGACGCGCGTCTGGCTGAAATCGCCCTCTGCCGGGGTCGGGCTGCCATCGCCGGCATAGGGATTGCTGGTGGCGCGCAGTTCGGTCGGCCACCACCCCTGCCGGTTGAGCGTCCGGACGAGCGTTGCCGCGGTGGTGCCCTCGGCATTGGTGTTGAGGTCCGACGTCGATTCCTCGTCGATCAGGAAATATCGCGGCAGCCCGCCCGTGGCGTGCAGCAGCGGCGAATCCTTTGTTACCTCGGCCGGGTCCGATGCGATCAGCGCCGCATATTCGCGCCGCATTGCCGGCACATCGATCGCGCGGGTCGATCCGTAATGGATGATCGGGTTGGCCGGATCGTAATCGACATAATAGCGGCCGTTGACGACGTTCGATCCCCGGCGGTGGACGTAGAGCGGCCGATTGGTCCCGATCTCGATAAAGGTCGGATAGGCGCGGCCGTTCTTCACTTCGCCCGCCGGCAGCTTGACCGATTCGAGCCAGTCCAGCGCCTCAGGCACCCGCGCGAGGAATTTCTTGTCGCCGGTGAGGCGATAGAATCGCATCAACTGGCGGACATTGGTGGCGGTGGTGTGTGTCACCAGCGCGGTCGGCTCATAGGTGCGGGCACCGACCGGCTTCAGGTCCAGCGTATATTGAAGGCCCCATCCGGCCTGCGGCGCTGCCTGCTGCGTGACGATAAACACGTTCATCGCCCGGATGATCGCGTCATACACCTTCGCGTCGCCCCCCAGCGCCTGATAATACATCAGCAGGAAGTCGATATTCTCCCCGGCCACATCGTCGTTGAACGTGATGAAGCTGGTGTAATCCGGGTTGCCATGATGGCTGAATTCGTTGCGCAGCGGATAGCGCTGTGGCCAGCCGCCGATCGGGTATTGGCTCTCCAGCACGAACTGCAGCGCCTTTTTCAGCGGCGGCAGATAGCGCGGGTCGTGCCGCTCCACATACAGGCGCAGCAGGAACTGCATCGATTCGGACGTGCCGGCATCGTCGAAGGTGGCGTTGCCCCAGTAATGCTGAAACTCCTCCAGCCGCCAGGCGTTCTTGCCGATCGTGTCATACCATTTGCGGATGGAGGGCTCGCCGGCGAAATCGGCGAAATAGTGCCAGCCGCCATTGTCCTGCTGAACCGCGATCAGCGCGTCGGCGGCCTTTTCGGCGGCGCGGTAGTAATAATCATCGTTGGTCGCATGATAGGCGTCGAGGAACAGATGGCCCATCGTTGCGGTGCCGGGCGGCTGTATCCAGATCATCGTCGGATAGGCTTCCATCTCGCCCCAGCGGCGCGACAGATCGGGCAGATAGGCCCAGACATAGCCGCCATTGGTCGACACTTTTTCGACCATGAAGGTCGTCGCCCGCTTCATCGTGCTTTCGATCTGCTGGCGATCCTGCGCGACGGCCGGTTGTGCCGGCATGGTGACGGCGGTGATCAAGACGGCGGCACTGGCCGCAATATGGCGAAAGCCCGTTCGCATTCCTCTCCCTTTCGATGTGATCATCGTTGGGAGCGTCTTAGCAGAAGGCTTATGACACCGGTAGCATTAAGTGGTCAGGCTCACTCGGTCATGTCGAAGCTTTCGATGATGCGTGCGCCCGCCATGAACACGGCGATGGGGCAGGCGCCGAACAGCAGCCAGCCGCCCCAGCCGGGATATTGATGCAGATAGTGCACTCCGCGTTCGGCCGCGCCCATGGCGAGGCCGAAGATCACCAGGAAAGCCTCGAACTTCGATTTGATGACGAACAGGCGACCGATTGCGTGGATCATGGCTGAACCGAAGCAATCACCGTGCCAGCGGCGGAAATTCGGGGGATTTCCGATTGTCCTGATGCTTACCTGTCAATTAACTCGACAGGCTCGGCGGTACAACCAGCGAGTCGAAGCCGAGCGCCTCCAGCAACGCCCTCCGCGCCGATTCCACCTGCGCCACCAGCGCCGGATCGTCGAGCGCGTCGACGGCGATGGTCTCAGGCCAATGCCGCTCCACGATCGCCGCGATCGTGTCGAGCCGGGCATCATCGACCAGAAAGCGCGGATCAACGGTCGCCGGATCGGCAACGACGCGCAGGCGGAGACAGGCAGGTCCGCCGCCATTCGCCATCGACTCGCGCACATCGACCACCTCGACATGGCGGATCGGCCCGTTGCCCGCGAGGTGATCCTGCAACCAGCGCCAGACGCTGGGGGTGGCGCGCGCCTCGCCGGGGACGATCAGGCCGGTTTCGCCGCCGGGGAACGTCACCAGCTGCGCGTTGAACAGATAGGCGGCGATCGCATCGGCAAGGCTGACCTCGGCGGCGGGCACCTCGACGATCTCGACCTCGGGCATCGTCGCGCGAAGACGATCGTAGAAGGCCTGTTTGTCGGCAAAGGCCTGCTCGTGCGCGAACAGCACACGGCCGTTCGCGACGGCGACGACATCGTTGTGGAACGCGCCAGCGGCGATCGCCGCTTCGGATTGCTGGACGAACAAGGTGCGTTCGGGATCGAGCTTGTGTCGCCGCGCGATCACGGCGCTCGCATCGGGGTGCTGACGGGCGGGGAAGGGGCCGCCATGAATGCCGTAGACGAATATCTCGACGCCCGGCGCGTCGTGGCTGGCTGCCAGGCGCATATGGTTTGCCGCCCCCTCGTCGCCGAACGGCGGTGGCACCGGGCCGTGGACCGTGAAAGCCGGATCGGCGAATGCCAGCCGCAACTGGGCCAGCGTCTCGGGCCATTCATGGCTGCGGTGCGGCATCGTCAGCAAATTGGCAACGCTCAGATGGCAGCGGCCGTCGGCGCTGTCGGGCGCGGGGGAGACGGTTGCGGCGTTTGCGGCCCACATCGGTGAGGCGGACATCGCCTGTGCGCGGGTGTGCGGCGGAGCGTGGTGATAGCTGGTGTCGAGCAATGCCAGCCAGCGATGGTCCGGGCGCGCATGCGGCAGCAGGATGCCCTGTGTAAGCCCCAGCGACAGGTTCGTCCGCATCTTGGCGATGCCCTGAAGCGCTGCGGCGCGCGGATGCGAAGGGTTGCCGCGATTATGGGTCGCGGCGAGGTTGCCGGGGCTCAGTCCGGCATAATTGTGGCTCGGGCCGACGATCCCGTCGAAATTGATCTCGACCAACATCAGCGTGCCACCCACATCAGTTCGTCGCCCGCGCCGACGCCGATCGCAGCGGCGGCTGCGGGATCGACCTGGATGCCACCATCGACGGGGCGGACATCGGCGAGCGCCGCCTGGAAATCGGCGAGACGGCCGGTCGCCACCAGCCCTGGCTCCCCGCCCGCTACAATCGCCGCCACCGGCGCGACCGTGGCATCGCGTATGGTCTTCACGTGATCGACGCGCGCCGTCATCGTGGGGCCACCGTCGAAGATGTCGATATAATTCTCGAACGCGAAACCCTCATTCTCCAGCATCCGCATCGCCGCCCGGCCCGACGGGTGCGGCAAGCCGATCACCGCGCGCGCCGTTTCCGGCAGCATCGCGGTATAGACGGGGTGCTTCGGCATCAGATCGGCGATGAACTGGTTGCCATGCGTCGCGTTGAACTCGTCGGCTTCCTGAAAGCTCATCCCGAAGAAGCGGCCGGCGACGCCGTCCCAGAAAGGCGAGCCGCCCGCTTCGTCGATCACGCCGCGCAGCTCGGCAAGGATGCGGTCGGCGAAGCGGGCGCGATTGCGGGCGATGAACAGATAGCGGCTGCGCGCGAGCAGCAGCCCGAGCCCGCCCGCGCGTTCACCCGGATGGAGAAACAGGCCACCAACCTCGCTGCATCCTTCCAGATCGTTCGCAAGGCTCAGGATTTCGGCGCGGAAGGTACGATTTAGCTCCTGGCTGTGCTTGGTGACGGTGCCAATGCGATAGCTGTAGAACGGCCATTTCTGGCCAACCCGCGTGAAGATCTGGCAGGTGCCGCGCACTTCGCCGGTAGCGACATTCTCGAGGATGAGGACGAACAGGTCGTCGGTTTCGGCTGCTTCGGCTTCCGGTCGTGCAAAGGCCGCGTGACTGCGGTGGAGCTTGGCGCGCAGTGCCCCCCGGTCGGGCGGCAAGTTGGTGAAGCCGCCGCCCGTCAGTTTCGCCATTTCGTAAAGCGGCTGGAGATCCTCGTCGCGCGCTGCGCGGATGCGAAAGGTCATGCCAAGCCCCCGTCGATCAGGCGTAGGATGGTGAGCGCCGACAGCGCGGCGCGTTCGGGCAGGCTTTCAGGGATCAGAAATTCCTCCGCAGAATGAATGGCGCCGCCGCGCGCGCCCATCGTGTCGACGACGGGGACGCCGCACGCGGCGATGTTGTTGCCGTCGCACACCCCGCCGGTCGCGCGCCAGTCGACGTGGATGCCGAGGTCGGCGCCGGCCCGGCGCACCAGCCCGAACAGACGTTCGGCGCCCGGATCGATCGGCTTGGGCGGCCGGTTGAAGCTGCCGTGACGCTCGATCGTCACCTCATGCGTGGCGGCGATTTCGGCGATCGCGCTGGACAGAACCGCATCGGCATGGGCGATCGACGCCGCATCCTTGGGGCGGAAATTGACGCGAAGAATCGCGAGGTCGGGCACGACATTGTTCGGCCCGCCGCCGTCGATCCGCGCCGGATTGACCGCAAGCCCCGGGGCCCGTGCGTCTGCCATCCGCACCGCCAGCGCCGCAGCCGCGACCAGCGCGTTGCGCCCGTCGTCGGGGTTCCGTCCGGCGTGGGCGCTGCGCCCACGCACGACGAGCGAGAAATTGCCGGTGCCGCCGCGCGCGCCGGCGAGCGTGCCATCGGGCAGCGCAGGCTCATAGGTGAGGGCGGCATGCTTGCCGCGCGCCGCCTCTTCGATCAGTCCGCGCGACGATAGCGAGCCGGTTTCCTCGTCCGAATTGACCAGGACGGTATAGCCGAAACGTTCGGCGGCAGCGCTTGCCTCCATCGCTTCGAGCGCAGCGAGCAGCAGCGCGAGCCCGCCCTTCATATCGGCCGCGCCGGGGGCGTTGAGCGCACCATCCTCAAGCCATTGGCTCGACTGGAACGGGTGATCGACACCGAACACGGTGTCCATATGGCCGGTGAAGAGAAGCTGGATCGGCGCTGACGGGCGGACATCGATCCGCAGATGCCGGCCGTGCTCGAGCGCCTCCACCCTGCCGTCGGGCGTCACCGTCTCGACGGGCGCGGGATCGATCAGCTGCGGCGTGGCGGGGAGCACGGCGAAGGCGTCGGCAAGCGAATCGGCCATCCGTGCCAGCCCGGCGAGGTTACGCGTCCCGCTGTTGATCGACGTCCATGCCTGGGTGCGATCGAGCATGGGCGCGGCTTCGGCCCGTTCGATCACGCCGCGCTCGATTGGCGAAAGCTCGGTCATGCGGGCACTGGTAGCGCGGAACCGGCGCGTTTGAACACCCCCGCACGGGCATCGGCCCATAACCGCGCGTTCAGGTTGCCGCGATCGTCCTAGAAATCGACGACGAGCGCCGCGCGGCTGGTGGTATCGGTGTTGACGCGGCCGCCGGTCGGCTGACTCTCATACTGAACCGTGTAGCTGAGCTGCGCCGACAACGGGCCGATCAGACGCGCAAGCAGCGCCGACTTGCTGGAGACGGTGCTGTTTTCGCGCTCGACAAAGGCGGATGCTGTCTGCGTCAGCGAAATGCCCTTTGACAGTTTCCAGCCAAAATCGAGCGATCCGCGCGCGGCGAGGTTGTTTTCCGGTCCCTCGTCGACGAAGACAGTGTAACGATAGGCGGGGCCGAGTTCGAGATCGAGCTTGATCGCCGACGACTTGATCGCAGTATAGCCGGCACCGGCCGACAGCGACACGCGATTGGTGAAGCCCGAGAAACGATCGCTTTCATATTGCGCGGCGCCATAGACATAGGCGCGATCGTCGAATTTCCAGTTCGGTTCGTAGGCGGCGAGATAGCGTTCGCGCGTGGTGACGCCCAGGCTTTCCTGATAGTCCGCCTGAAGCCGAAGCTTGTGCCGCCATTCGATCCCCTCGCGCTTCAGCTCGACGGCGCCGGTAAGGCCGATATTCTGGGTGTTGCCGGTGGTGACATAGCCGCCGAGTTCGGCATGCCCCTTCATCAGGGAAAGGAAATCGGCCTCGCGCAGTGCGCGCTGCGCGACTTCGCGACGATGGTTGCGCCAGTCGGCAGCGATCTTGGCGACGAGCGGTGCCGAAGCAGGATCGGCGGTGCGCGCATATTTGACGATCACCGCCACGTCGGATTCGCTGCCGGCGCTCATCGCCGCGTCCAGCATCGCCTTCACGGCCGGCGGAATCGTCGGATCCTCCGTATTGGCCAGCAACAGCGGGAGGACGAGGAGAAGGGCGCGCATGCAACTCCCCTAGCGACCAATTCCGGGCGCAAAAAGGGCAGATCGTCGCAATGGCGCAACAGGATGGCCGACGAAGCTCGCAGCCGCCCCTCGGTACAGCTTGTCCGGCCCGGCATCGCGCCGCACTTCGGCGGGCCAGGGAGAATGCGCTTGAGCAAGCGGGCACTGGTTTTTGGTGCGACCGGTGCGATCGGTGGCGCGATCGTCCGGCAACTGGCAGCAGATGACAGCTACGCGGTCATCCACGCCGGCGGGCGGCGTGCGCCGGAGCAGGCATCGCCAAAGGTCGTGCCATTCACGTTCGACATCACCGATCCCGACAGCATCGCCGACGTCGCGACCGCAGCGATGGTGGACGGCCCGTTCGACCTGGTGTTCGTCGCGACCGGCATGCTCCACCGCGACGGCGGACCGGCGCCCGAAAAGTCGATGCGCGCGATCAACGCCCAGGCAATGGCGGAAGTGCTCGCAATCAACACGATCGGTCCCGCGCTGATCGGCCGGCACCTGCCGATGCTGCTGCCTCGCGACCGGCGATCGGCGTTCGCGGCGCTTTCGGCGCGGGTGGGTTCGATCGGCGACAATCGGATCGGCGGCTGGCACAGCTATCGCGCATCGAAGGCGGCGCTCAACATGCTGATGGTCAACTTCGCGATCGAGCTGCGCCGTACCCATCCGCAGGCGGTGGTCGCCGCATTGCACCCCGGCACCGTCGACAGCGACCTTTCCGCGCCGTTCCAGCGCGGCGTGGCACCCGAAGGTATCTTAACGCCGGAGCGAAGCGCCCAGCACCTGCTCGCAGTCCTCGACGGGCTCGGCCCCGAGCAGTCGGGCGGCTTATTTGCGTGGGATGGCGCGGCGATTCCATATTAGACGGTGAGTCCATGAATCGGGATCAAAGGGTTCGACTTTCATGGGATCGCCGACCTTGGCATATTGAACGCCGCTAGCGCTCGTGCGTCGTCAGTTTCACCGGGATGCGGAGATAGGTGACGCCATTCGCTTCCGCTTCGTGGAATTGCCCGGCGCGAATGTTCACCTGGATCGAGGGCAAGAGCAGCTTCGGCACCGAAAGGCCGGCGTCGCGGCGTTCGCGCATGGCGACGAAATCGTCTTCGCTCACGCCGTCATGGACGTGAACGCTGGCTCGGCGCTGTTCGCCCACAGTCGTTTCCCAGCGATAATCGTCGCGGCCCGGCGCCTTGTAGTCGTGGCAGAGGAAGAGGCGCGTTTCGTCCGGCAGCGACAACAGGCGCCGGATCGAGCGATAGAGCGTTCGCGCATCGCCGCCGGGGAAATCGGCGCGCGCGGTGCCGTAATCGGGCATGAACAGCGTATCGCCGACGAACGCGGCGTCACCGATGCGATAGGCGATGTCGGCCGGGGTGTGGCCGGGGACATGCAGCACCTCGACCGCGAGCGTGCCGATCGTGAAGCGATCGCCATCGTCGAACAGGCGATCGAAATCGGAACCGTCGGTCTTTAGATCGTCCATCGCGAAGACGGGGCGGAAGATCTTCTGCACGTCGCGAATGTGCGTACCGATCCCGATCCACGCGCCGGTACGCGCCTTGATGACGGGGGCGGCGGACAGGTGATCGGCATGGGCATGCGTTTCCAGCACCATTTCGATTCGCCAGCCATGATCGTGCGCAAAGGCGAGGATCCGTTCTGCCGATCGGTCGTCGGCGGTGCCGCTGGCGATATCGAAATCGAGCACCGGATCGATCACCGCAGCGGCGCGGGTCTCGGGATCGCCGACCAGATAGCTGATCGTGTTGGTCGGCTCGTCGAAAAATGCCTCGATGAAAGGCTGGGTCATGCTGTGTCTCCAACGTGTCGCTTGACTATATATTAGAGCATTCTAAATAAGAAAGATCTAATGGAAGGAGCGCGATGCTGAAGCCCCCGATGGACATGGCGACGTTCGAGCGGAAAGCCGGCGAAGTGGCGGACATGCTGAAGACGATCGGCAACGGCCGGCGGCTGATGCTGCTGTGCAAGCTGGTCGAACATGGTGAGGTGACCGTGGGCGATCTGGCCCGCGATGTGGGCCTCTCCCAGTCGGCCTGCTCGCAGCATCTCGGCAAGATGCGCGACGAGGGGATCGTCGCCTTTCGGCGCGAGAGCCAGACGCTCTGGTATCGCATCGCCGATCCCCGCGTGGAGGCGCTGCTCGCAACCCTTTACACCCTTTACTGCAAGGATTGACGCGATGACCCTGACGTCCCTGTCACCCGCCGAAGCCCGCCAAGCCATCGAAGCCGGCGCGAGGCTGGTGGATATTCGCGGCGCCGACGAACATGCGCGGGAGCGCATTGCCGGCGCGTTGAACCTGCCCCTCGAGCGGCTGGACGAGTTACCTGCCGAGGATCGGCCAATCGTCTTTCACTGCCGTTCCGGCATGCGCACTGCCGCCAATGCAGCCTCGCTGTTCGCTGCGGCCGGGCCGGCGCCTGCCTATGTGCTCGATGGCGGTATCGAGGCGTGGCGGCGTGACGGTCATGCGACGATTTGTGATCGTTCGCAGCCGATCGAGATCATGCGACAGGTGCAGATCGTGGCGGGCGCGCTGATCCTGGGCGGCATTGCGCTCGGCTGGATGGTGGCGCCCGCGTTTCTGGGCCTTTCCGCATTTGTCGGCGCAGGGCTCCTCTTCGCTGGGACGACGGGCTCGTGCGGCATGGCGACGCTGCTGCGGCAGATGCCGTGGAACCGGCGCGCGGCGGCCTGAAGCGGTGGACGCTGCCGTCATCGCCGCTGCGCTCGCCTCGGGCGGTGCGATCGGCCTCGTCCTCGGCCTCGTCGGCGGGGGCGGATCGATCCTGGCGGTGCCGCTGCTCATCTACGTGGTCGGAATCGGATCGCCGCACGCCGCGATCGGCACCGCGGCGGTGGCGGTAATGGCCAACGCCTTTGCCAGCATGATCGGCCATGCGCGCGGCGGAAGGGTGAAATGGCCCTGTGCTGCCGTTTTCGCCGCCGCCGGCATGGTGGGCGCGGCGATCGGCGCCGAGCTGGGCAAGGCGTTTGACGGCAAGCGTCTGCTGGTGCTGTTCGGCCTGCTGATGATCGGCGTCGGCATTTCGATGCTGCGGCCTCGGCGGACCGCCGAGGCGCCCGACGTGCGGCTGACACGGCAGAGCGCGGCCACGCTGCTGCCCCGCCTGATCCCGATTGGCCTGGGGGTGGGGCTTGCCGCTGGCTTTTTCGGGATCGGCGGTGGTTTCCTGATCGTCCCGGGTCTGATCCTGGCGACGTCGATGCCGCTTGCCTATGCGATCGGCACTTCGCTCGTCGTTGTCACCGCGCTGGGGTTCACCACCGCTGCCTCCTACGCCCTGTCTGGGCTGATCGACTGGCCGGTCACGCTGTTGCTGGTGCTGGGCGGCGTTGGCGGGACGGTGGCCGGGATCGCCATTGGACGGGTGATCGGCGCGCGCAAGGGGTTGCTCGAGCGCGGTTTTGCCGCGGTGGTGATCGCCGTCGGCGGCTATGTCGTCGCTTCGTCGATCTGAGGTGTAGCGGCATGATTGGCTAGCCGGTCTGTGACCAGCTGGCGCAGCGGCACAAGCGCGCGCAGCCGCGCGGCAAGCAGCGCCATGCCGCTGATCTTGCGCTGCGCGAACAGCGTTTCGGCAGGCGGAATGTGCCAGATCGCACGATCCTCCGCCATTGCCATTCCCTCGCTGCGGATGGCGCCGAGAAAGCCGCGATCGGAAAAGTCGAAGCGATCTGCCCGGTCGCTCTCGGCAAGGATCAGGCCGATGATGCGCCGGATCGCCGCCGGGTGGCGCTCGATCGCAGCGGGGCTGAAGAAGCCCAGTTCGAGCCCGCCCGCCAGCACCCGTTCGACGTCGCCGGCAAGGCCCGCCTCGAGCAGCGCGCGGTAACCGGCCGAGACCTTTGGCGATACCGGCATGGCGGCGCCGAAATCGAGCAGCACCAGCCGTCCGCTTTCGGGTTGATAGCGATAATTGGCGAAGTTCGGATCGGTCTGGATGAAGGCGAAGGCGAATAGCTCCTGCAGCACCAGGTCGATCAGCGCAGTGACGACGCGATCGCGCTCCTCCTGCGGCGCGCTTTCCAGCGCCTCGATCGGTTGGGCCGCGACATAGTCCATCGCCAGGACGTTCTCGGTCGAAAGATCGGCGAAGGGGCGTGGTACCAGATATCGCTCGTCCCCGGCGAGATGATCGACATAGCGCGTCATCATCGCCGCCTCGCGCGCATAATCGGCCTCGTCGTGCAGCTGCCGCTTCGCCTCGACGAGAAGCGGTGCAATGTCGATGCTGCGCGGCAACAGGCCGGAGACGCGAAGCAATGTCGCAACATTGTCGACATCGGCGTCGATGCTCTTGCGCACGCCGGGATACTGGACCTTGATCGCCAACATGCGGCCGTCCGCCAGGCGGGCGCGATGGACCTGGCCGATCGACGCGGCCGCGATCGGCTGCGCCTCGAACAGGGCAAAGCGCCTCCGCCAGTCGGCGCCCCATTCGCGGGCCAGCACCTGCTGGAGCTGGGCGGGCGGCATGTGATGGGCACGGTCGCGCAGCCGCGCGAGGATCTGGGTGAGTTCGGCCGGTAGAAGGTCGCCTGCGTCGAGCGAAATCATCTGACCGAGCTTCATCGCGGCGCCGCGGAGCTGGGCGAGCTGCTCGGTGGCGCGGGCGACGTTTCCTGGCGTCAGCACCAGATCGCGCAGCTGGGGCCGCTCGCCCGCGACGAGCCGGCGCGCGCCTCCGGCGAGCACGTTGCCTGCAACGCCGCCCGCCAGCCGCCCCATCCGACCCAGGCGCGACAGGCGAGTCACGGGGATGGCGTGCGCGCGGCTTTCGTCGGAACGATCCTCAGCCATGATGATCCTTGTGTCGAAGATGCCGCTGCAACGCCGGCCGGACGCTGAGGAAACGGCGATACAGCCATTCCAGCATCGAGAGAACGCCCGGCAGCCGGGCGAGATGCCCGAGCGGCCGGAGCAGCGGGATTTCCCGCCACATCGCCGCGAAGGCCGCTGCACCGTGATGGAGCTGTCCGCTCGTATCGGTGACGTGAAACCGCGCGAGCATCGCGGCGCGATCGGCCGGGCACGCGGCAGCATCGTTGCTGACGTCGACGAATTGCAGCCGCCGGCCGCGATCCAGACGCCGCATCAATGCGATTTCCCGCGTGCAGAGCGGGCATCCGCCATCATACCACACGATCGCGCGATTGGAGGGCTTAACCATTCCAGTGCGCCTCCGCCGGTTCGAGCGCAGCGAGGAAACGGGCGCTGTCGTCGGCGATCTCCTGCTTCCGGTCCTCGGACATACGGTCATAGTTGCGGACGATGGGCTGCATCCGGCGGCTCTGGGCAAAACGTTCGCGGTGCTGCGCGATGAAGTTCCAGTAGAGATAGTTGAAGGGACAGGCGGCCGCGCCGCTTTTTTGGCGGACGTCATAGTGGCAGCCGCGGCAGTAATTGGACATACGATGGATATAGGCTCCGCTCGCGGCATAGGGCTTGGAACCCATGATCCCGCCATCGGCGAACAGCGCCATCCCGATCGTATTGGGCAATTCGACCCATTCATAGGCATCGGCATAGACCGCCAGATACCAGACATGCACCAGATATGGATCGATGCCCGCCAGCAGCGCGAAATTGCCCGTGACCATCAGGCGCTGGATGTGATGCGCATAGGCGAGCTGTCGGGTCTGGCTCACGCAGGCGCGAATGCAGGCCATCGGCGTGTTGCCGGTCCAGTAGAAATCGGGGAGCGGCCGGTGCGCCTCGAGCGCGTTTACCGCGGCGTAGCCCGGCATGTGCAGCCAATAGAGCCCGCGCACATATTCGCGCCAGCCAATTACCTGGCGGATAAAGCCTTCTGCCGAATTAATCGGCACCCGGCCCGCGCGCCATTCTGCCTCGACCATCCGGCAAAGCGCCAGCGGATCGAGTAGCCCGATGTTGAGATAGAGTGCGAGATGCGCATGAAACAGCACCGGATGGTCGAGCCGCATCGCATCCTGATAGTCGCCGAACTGCGGCAGGGCGTGGCGGACGAAATGATCGCGCGCGAATTCTGCATCGGCACGGGTGACGGCGAGATCGAACGAGTCGAGGTCGCCGAAATTGTCGGCGAACCGCTCCGCGACCATCGCCAGCACTTCGCCCGTGATGGCGTCCGGCGGAAAGCGCGGCAGCGGGGGCAGAACCACATCGTCGCCGGGCGTGCCGCGATTGTCGCGATCGAAATTCCATGCACCGCCGCATGGACGATCGACGTCCATCAGCAGCCCGGTGCGGCGGCGCATCTCGCGATAGAAGAATTCCATCCGCAGCCCGTGGCGATCGTCCGCCCAGCGGACGAAGTCTGCCCGGTCGATCAGGAACCGCTCGTCGGGCAGCATCACCATGTCCGGCAGCGATGCGAGTGCCTGATACAGCCGGTATTCGCCCGGTTCGGTACAGCAGAGCGTGTCGACGCCGAGTTCGCTGCGCGCGCGTGCCACTTCGCCGGCTAGCGAGCCACTGTTCGCCGCGTCGTCGAGCCGAACATAGCGTACCGTCCAGCCTGCGTCCGCGAGTTCATGCGCGAAATGCCGCATCGCCGAAAAGACGAAGGCGAGCTTGCGCTTGTGATGTGGGACGTAGCTGGCTTCGTCGGCGACTTCAGCCATCAGCACGACGTCTCGTTCGCGCTCGGAATCGACGAGCGAGCTGATCGTCGGGCTGAGCTGGTCGCCGAGCAGCAGGATCAGGCGTGGCATCCACACGATGTGGTGGCTTTGCACCGAAAGGGCGCCATGTCTGTTCGGACAGGTTGAGCGCTGGCCCGGCACGCGACAACGATCGACAATGCTCAATCCTGACCATCGCTTCGAGCGCCTGGCGCGACTGCTCGGCTATGCGGGGCTGTTGCCGCTGATCGCCGCTACGATCGTCTCGCTGGCGATCGCGGACTGGCGTTGGGCGATGCTGACCGGCGGATTCGCCTATTCGGCGCTAATCTTCAGCTTTCTGGGCGGCTTGTGGTGGGGGCAGGGCGTTGCCCGGGTCGGCGCCCCGCGCTGGATCTGGGGCGTTGCGGTGATGCCGTCGCTAATCGGTTGGGGATTGATGATCGCGGAGCGATCGGGCTGGCAGCTGGAGATGGCGATGCGGGTGCTGGGCGTCGCCATCCTGATGTCGCCCGCGGTTGACTTCATGCTGGCGGGGCAATGGCCGATGCCGCGCGGCTGGATGGCGCTGCGGCTTCAGCTTTCGACCGGGCTGGGCTTGCTCACGCTCGCGCTTGCATCGATGTAAACCCCGGATTCTCGGCGGCGATTGCCGAGCCAAGCCGGTGACCCGACAACCAGGCGAATTCGACGCGCGGCCCAAGCAGCCAGTCGCCGCACGCGCCGAGCCTTAGCGCCTGGTTCCATAGCACCGTCTTGTCGATGCCCGGCGTCATCGCGAACCGCCAGCGATGCGCGGCCAGATAGCGCAGCGGAGGCGAGGCGCTTTTGGCATGAGAGAGCAGCGCGTCGAGCAGCGAACGGGCAACGTCGTCGGCAGGAAGCTCCAGATTCTGCGCGGACCATGAACCGTGTGCCTGGACGACCCATGTTTCGCCACCGGGCCGCGCGGGCTTGGCGCTGTCCCGCGATGCCCATCCGATGATGCCGCTCTGGCGGATGCAGTCTTCATCGACGTCGAGCCGGTCGTCGAATGCGATCATGGCCGTCCAGCATGGCTGTGACCGCGCTGCCATCGCATCCGCGGCCATACGCAGATCGTGCGACCCCAGGAACGCCGCTGCCTGTTCGGCCGGCACCGCGACGATCGCCGCGTCGAACGGCCCGAACTGACGATCCTGCAGCCGCACGTGCCAGCCCAGCCGGTCGCGGGTCAGCGCCGCGACGTGATGGCCGAAGCGGACGTCGTGCCGCGCCGCCAGATCGCGCACGGGTGCGTTCATTGTCGGGGTGCCCACCCAGGCATCGCTGCCCGCAACCGGCCAGGGGCGCACGATCCCATCGTTCGCCCATCGCGCGACCTGATGGCCGAATTCTCCGTTCCGGACCGTGAAATACTGGGCGCCATGGTCGAACTGCATGGTTTCATCACCCAGTTCGACCCGCCGCGTCGACATGCGTCCGCCGGGGCCGCGTGCCTTGTCGAACAAGGTCACGCCATGTCCTTCTGCCGACAGCCGATCGGCGCAGGCAAGGCCGGCGATGCCGGCGCCGAGGATCACCACGTCCATCTGCAGACGTCCGCTCAATAGCCCATCAGCGACATCAGCTCGGCACGGCTGCTGCGATCCTCAAGGAAGCAGCCAAGCATCCGGCTGGTGACCATGCCGACGCCGTGCGTCTTGACGCCCCGCCCGGTCATGCAGCCATGCTGCGCCTCGATCACCACCGCGACGCCGGCGGGCTTGAGATGCGTCCAAATCGCCTGGGCGATTTCGGCGGTCAGCCGCTCCTGGATTTGCAGGCGTCGGGCATAGCCGTGAAGGACGCGGGCGAGCTTGGAGATGCCGACCACCCGGTCCTTGGGGAGATAGGCGATCGACGCCTTGCCGATGATCGGGGCGAGGTGATGCTCGCAATGCGACTGGAAAGGGATGTCCTTCAGCAGCACGATCTCGTCATAGCCCGCCACTTCCTCGAAGGTGCGGGCGAGGTGCATGCCGGGATCCTCGTCATAGCCGGCACAATATTCGCGCCAGGCCTTGGCGTGCCGCAGCGGTGTGTCGCGCAGCCCTTCGCGCTCGGGGTCTTCGCCCACCC
Organism: Sphingomonas sp. RS6; assembly: GCF_054489705.1. NCBI lineage: Bacteria > Pseudomonadati > Pseudomonadota > Alphaproteobacteria > Sphingomonadales > Sphingomonadaceae > Sphingomonas > Sphingomonas sp. RS6. Next base: position 393,786 of record NZ_JBTMWM010000003.1, on the reverse strand, counting down.
AGCGCAGCAGGGTCCGGACCGCTTCCTGAACGTCCTCCGGGACCGTTTCGCGGTCAGTATCGTTGTCGGCCCGTTCTATATCGTTGCAGAAGAAGTTCATCGGGCCTACCTTTCGTTTCACCGGCAGCAGTTTCGTGGCCCGCCGGCGTCGAGTGTCCTCCACATGAGGAACCCGGGGGGAACCGGGAACATGGACAAAAGGGTATGCAGATTTGCGGCCCCAAAAGGATGCGGAAAGCCGACCAATGCCACTAGCCGACATGATCGCCGGAAGCGCCGTTGCTGCGGTGCTCAGCAACCCCCGATTGCCCGATAACCCGATCATCGATTGCAACGACGCATTCATCGCGCTCACCGGCTATCAACGCGACGAGATCCTGGGCCGCAATTGCCGCTTTCTATCGGGCGACAAGACCGAGCCGTGGCTGAGCGAGGCGCTGAGCGCCGGCGTGCGCGAGAAGCGGCCGGTGATGGTGGAAATCCTCAACTACAAGAAGGACGGCACGCCGTTCCGCAACGCGGTGCTGGTCGCGCCGATCTTCGGCGAGGATGGCGAGCTCGAATATTTCCTCGGCTCGCAGATGGAGGTCGACGGCCCCGCCGACGGCAGCACGCATCGCGCGACCGTCGCGCGCGAGCGAATCGATGCCTTGTCGCCGCGCCAGCGGACCGTGCTGATCGCGATGGCCGCCGGCAAGCTCAACAAGCAGATCGCTTATGATCTCGGCCTGACCGAGCGGACCATCAAGATGCACCGCGCGGCGATGTTCAAGGCGCTTGGCGTGCGCACCGCTGCCGATGCGGTGCGGATGGCGATCGAAGCGGGTTACTGACGCACCTCGCGCACGGCGGACCGCCGGTGCGAGCGCTGCCGATCAGTTCTGATCGGCGGGCGCATCCCCGGTCGCATTCTCGGCGACCCCCGCATTGGCGATCATCGCCTCTGCCGCTGCGTTGGCGGCATTATCCGATGCTTCCTGATAGATCATCGCATTCGCCTCGAGCGACTCGTTCGAGATGTCAGAGACATTGCTTTGCTCGCCGCCGTCGCAACCGGCGACCGCAACCAGCACCCCCGCGACCGCCATCATGCGAAGCTTCTTCATCCGGTGCTCCCGTTTCAACTCAATGATCGTTTCGGGCGCGAAACATCGCGCCGTTCCAGCGGTTGAATTGCGCGGATGGCGGGTCACGTCAATCACCAAGCGCGCCGATTGCCGCGGAACGGCCATGTTTTTGCCCAATTTGGGGCAGGTCGACCTATTCTTCCGACGCCGCCGAAACAGGGCCCATCGCTTCAGGGGCATTGGCGACGATCGCCAGCATCGCGGCCCATGCTGCGACGTTCTGGCGAAGCTGCTCCGGATCGATCTTGTCGAGGGTGTCGTCGGGGGTGTGGTGATAATCGAAATAGCGCATGCCCGACTGGGTCAGGCCGATCGTACCCACCCGGCCGCGCAGGATCGGTGCGACATCGGTGCCGCCATGCGCGGTTGCCCGGCCGCGTTCGATGCCCAGCGGGTAGAGCGCAGCCTCGAGGCGATCGCCGATCGCGTTTGCGGACGCGGGCAAATTGGTTTCGAACTTCCAGATCCGGTCTGCGCCGAAATCCGATTCCATCGCAAGCGCATGGCGTTCGCCGGCATGGGCTTTGGCATAGGCCTCGCCGCCAAAGCCGCCGACTTCCTCGGCGCCGAACCAGACGACGCGGATCGTGCGGCGCGGCTGGCCCAGCTTGGCGGCATGTAGCGCAGCGGCGGTGGTGATCGCCACGCCGGCGCCGTCGTCGATCGCGCCAGTGCCGAGATCCCAGCTGTCGAGGTGGCCGCCGACGACGACGATACCAGCCTCGGGATCGCTGCCCGGGATGTCCGCGATGACGTTGCCCGACTCGGCCTCGCCCTTGAACTGCGGCGTGATGGTCAGACGCAGCCGCACGGGGCCGCGCTTCACCAGCCGGACGAGCTGTTCGGAATCGGGCAACGACAGTGCCGCGGCGCCGATTGGCGACACGCCATCGGCCCAGGTGGTGACGCCGGTGTGCGGATTGCGGTGATGATCGGTGCCGATCGATCGGATCAGCACGGCGGCCGCGCCCTTCGTGGCTGCGATGCTGGGGCCGGCGCGGCGAACCGCGCCGTAATAGCCATATTGCGAGCCATCCTGTGTAGGCACCATCGCATGGTCAATAAAGGCGATCTTGCCCTTCAGGCTCCCGGCGGGTGCGGCCCGAAGATCGGCGAGCGAGGGGAAATAGACGACCTCCGCCTCCAGCGGCTGCGCACCGGTCGAGCCCGAATAGCCGAGCGCGGTGATCGCCAGCTTCTGCGAGGACGCACCCAGCACTTCCGCCGTTTCGACGCCGCGGACCCAGACCGGCATGCGATAGGTTTCGATATGCACGTTCTTGAAGCCGAGCGCCGTCAGCTTCTTCACCGCCCAGGTGCGGGCGCGCGCTTCGGCTTCGGTTGCGGCGAGGCGCTGGCCGACTTCGGTCGTCAGGCCTTCGACCACGTCCCAGGCGATGTCGTCCTTCATCGCAGCATCGCGAACCGCCGCCACCTGTTGGGTGGTCTGGGCCAGGGCGGGGAAGGGCAGGGCGAGTGCGGCGACGGCCGCGAGCAGGAGGCGCTTGTTCATGCTGCGAATGCTAACCGGCGATCCTGTGATTGCAATGGGGCTGGCAACGGTTTGCCAATGCGCGCGCGCATCGCTACATGCCGCACGTCTTTTTCCAGCATCCAGAATACTCGCAACGGAGATCCGCCACCGTGGCTGCGCAATACGCCTTCGTGATGAAGGACATGACCAAAACCTTCCCCGGCGCCCCCAAGCCGGTGCTGAGCAACATCAACCTGCAATTCTATCAGGGCGCGAAGATCGGCATCGTCGGCCCGAACGGCGCCGGCAAGTCGACGCTCATGAAGATCATGGCGGGTATCGACAAGGATTTCTCGGGCGAGGCCTGGCCGGGTGAGAACATCACCGTCGGCTACCTGCCGCAGGAGCCGCAGCTCGATCCCAGCAAGAATGTGCTTGAGAACGTCAAGGACGGCGCGCGAGAAGTGGCGGATATGGTCGATCGCTTCAACGCCATTTCGGCCGAGATGGGCGATCCCAAGGACGACACCGATTTCGACGCGCTGATGGAGGAGATGGGCGATCTCCAGGCTAAGATCGACGCGGTCGATGGCTGGACGCTCGACAACCAGCTCGAAGTCGCGATGGAAGCGCTGCGCTGTCCGCCGTCCGACTGGTCGGTCGAGAACCTGTCGGGCGGTGAAAAGCGCCGCATCGCGCTCACCCGGCTGCTGATCCAGAAGCCGTCGATCCTGCTGCTCGACGAACCGACCAACCACCTCGATGCCGAAAGCGTCAACTGGCTGGAGAACCACCTCAAGGAATATGCCGGCGCGGTGCTGATGATCACCCACGACCGCTATTTCCTCGACAATGTGGTGGGCTGGATCCTCGAGATCGACCGCGGCAAGTACTTCCCATACGAGGGCAACTACTCGACCTATCTCGAAAAGAAGGCCAAGCGCCTCGAGCAGGAAGACCGTGAGGCGACCGGCCGCCAGAAGGCGATCAAGGACGAACTGGAGTGGATCCGGCAGGGCGCCAAGGCCCGCCAGACCAAGTCCAAGGCGCGTATCAAGAAGTTCGAGGAACTGGTCGCCAGCCAGGAAAACCGCACGCCGGGCAAGGCCCAGATCGTCATCCAGGTACCCGAGCGCCTGGGCGGGAAGGTGATCGAGGCGAAGAACATCTCCAAGGCCTATGGCGATAAGCTGCTGTTCGAGAACCTCTCCTTCATGCTGCCGCCGGGCGGCATCGTCGGCGTGATCGGGCCGAACGGTGCGGGTAAGTCGACTCTGTTCAAGATCATCACCGGCCAGGAAACCCCGGATTCGGGCGAGATCGACATCGGCTCGACCGTACGCCTGGGCTATGTCGATCAGAGTCGCGACCATCTCGACGACAGCAAGAACGTCTGGGAGGAAATCTCGGACGGGCTCGACTATATGAAGGTCAACGGCCACGACATGTCGACCCGCGCCTATGTCGGCGCGTTCAACTTCAAGGGCCAGGACCAGCAGAAGAACGTCGGCAAGCTGTCGGGTGGTGAGCGCAACCGCGTCAACATCGCCAAAATGCTGAAGCGCGGCGGCAATGTGCTGTTGCTCGACGAACCGACCAACGACCTCGACGTCGAAACGCTGGGCGCGCTGGAAGAGGCGATCGAGAATTTCGCGGGCTGCGCCGTGGTGATCAGTCACGATCGCTTCTTCCTCGATCGTCTCGCCACGCATATCCTCGCCTTCGAAGGCAACAGCCATGTCGAATGGTTCGAGGGCAATTTCGACGCCTATGAAGAAGACAAGCGTCGTCGCCTGGGTGACGCCGCTGATCGTCCGACCGCGTTGGCCTATAAGAAGCTGACGCGCTGATATCGCGAGAGGCCGGCCCGGCCGGGGCCGGCCTCTCTGTTGCTTGCACGGCGTGTTCTACTCAGTTAGCACAGTAGAGTGCATAAACTGGGGAGACAGCGGCGGTGATCCATCTTTTTCTGTTGGCGCTCGCGCAGGTCGCAGCGCCTGCGGTAGTCCCCGACGGCACGAGGCTGCAGGCGGGCAGCCGCTGCTACACGATCTTCAACGGCGACAAGGCGATCGGCCAGACCTGGCAAAGCGTTCGGGCGATCAAGGAGGCAGGCGTCCCGATGTGGGATGTGGTCGTCCATCAGCGCATGGCGGGCGGCCAATTCGATCTTCGCGACCATTTCGTCCTGCGCCGTGCGGACCTGCGCCCGGTCACGATGGACAGTCGCAAGAACGGACAGGCGCACGCCCGCGTGCGCTATTCGGATGACGTCGCCGAGACGTCGGTCGACGGCAAGACGCCGACCATGACCCAGTTGGAGGGGCCCGTCTGGGATGGGAATCTGTGGGGGCTGACAATGGCCGCGCTTCCGCTTGCCGAGGGCGGACACTTCGAGTTGCCATCCTATCATTATGACAAGGGGGCGGGTCGCTTCGTTTTCGATGTGGTCGGCAGCGAAACGGTCGACGGCAAAGCGGCTTGGGTGGTCGCGGCCGAGGGTGGCGACGGGCGCAAGGTCCGCTATCTGATCGCAAAGGATCCCGCGGACGAACTCGGCTATGGCGCGGGGCCGTTCCGCCAGAGCATCGGTGGCGATTGCGGCGAACTCGCTGAGCCCTGACCTGACGCAGCACCGATCGCTGCGTCAGGCCGCGGGCGTCGATCGAGGTCATCCGCGCGCGCGGTCCGTTGCGGTTCGCTGGCCGTGATCGATTTCGTCCTGCTTGCGGACACGGCGATGCTCGTCAGGGTCGCTTACCGCATCCTCCGACGCATCGGTACCGACGTCACGGGCTAGATTGCCGCCGCTGCGGCCACCCTGGTCGGGTGCTGGCGCCGCTGCATCGATGACGGCGCTATCGTCATTGTCGCGTGCGGTTTCGGTCCGGCGGTTTTCCATCTTGCTCTCCATGCTTGTGTATCTGGAGAAGCGAAGCCGGCGCGCGAACGTTCCCGCTCAGGCGGTGAAGCGTTTGGTGAACCCCTTGTGCGGCTTGTCTTCGGCCAGTGCAGCGCTTTCGACATGCTCGACCCGGGCCAGTGACGGGCCGGTGCGACACGCCTCGACCAGCGCTTCCAATGCCGGCTCCTCGCCGGCGGCGACGATTTCGACGCGGCCGTCCTTCAAATTGCGGACCCAACCGGTCACGCCGCTGCGCTGCGCCGTCCGCACCACCCAATCGCGATAACCGACCCCCTGGACCCGTCCCGAAACCAAAATTCGTTGCTGCGCCATCGACTTCCTTCGTTCCCGCCAATCATTGGAGGCGCTCCAACTGTAGCAGGATGGGACAAATGAGAAGCGGGCGGGGGATCGGTCCGCCGCAACTTCGGCAGCCCCTGGCGCGTCAGGGATAGGTGATCGCGATCACCTCATATTCGCGCTCGCCGGCCGGCAGGTTCACCCGGCGCAGGTCGCCCGTTCGCGCCCCGCGAAGCGCGCGCGCGATCGGGGCGTTCCATCCGACCATTCCCTTGGCGGCATCCGCCTCGTCATCGCCGACCAGGGTCAGCGTCCGCTGATTGTCGTCTTCGTCGACAATCGTCACCGTGGCACCGAAATAGACGCCTGTGCGATCCTCCTGACGCGACGGGTCGACCACCTTGGCGGCTTTCATCCGCTTTGCCAGCCAGCCGAGCCGCCGATCGATCTCGCGCAGCCGCTTCCTGCCATAGATGTAATCGCCATTTTCCGAACGGTCGCCATTGCCCGCCGCCCAGGCGATCGTTTCGACGAGGCGCGGGCGCTCCTCGGCGAACAACTGGTCATATTCCGCCTTGAGTGCCGCATAGCCCGCGGGCGTGATGTAATTGGGGCGTTCCTGCATCGCCGAGCGGTTATCAGCCCGGCTGGCGCTTGCCCAGATACCAGCTGAGGTTGGTCGGCCCGCTCGACCGGGCATGATCCGGGTGCATCAGATCATAGACCACGGCGTTTTCGAGCACCCGCTGCACGTAATTCTTGGTCTCGAAGATCGGAATCGCCTCGACCCAGCGGACGATGTCGCCGCCGGGCAGTCGCGGATCGCCATTGGCGCGGAGCCACTTGTTCACATTGCCTGGCCCGGCATTATAAGCGGCGACCGCGAGCGGATAACAGCCGCCATAATAGGTCAGCATCCGCTGGAAGTAGCTGGACCCCAGTTCGATGTTATAATCGGTGTCGGCGTTGAGTGCGCCCACGTCATAGCTTTTGCCCAGCCGGTTCGCGACCTCGCGGGCGGTGCCCGGCATCAGCTGCATCAGCCCGCGGGCGCCCGCGCGGCTGACAGCATCGCGATTGAACTGGCTTTCCTGACGGGCGATCGCGTGAATGATCGTCCAGTAATCTTTCTGCCCCTCGGGTATCTTGACCGAAGGGAAGCCGGCCGCGCTGTAATCGGTGAGCCCGTTCTGCAGCGCGCTCCGGCCGACCATGACGCCGAGGTCCGGACGATCGATCGCGCGGCTCAGCTCGGCAGCAAGGATATGATCGTCGTCGCTCGTCACGTCCTGCGCGATCTGGCGGAGGAAAAGCCCCTGGTCCGCGCGATTGCCCATCGCCCCGAGCAGTTGGGCGGCGCGCACCACCTCCAGCCGGTAGAACGCCTCGCGTGCGGCGGGATCGACCTTCTTGCCTGCGAGCGTCGAAGGCCCCTGGAGCGCCCGCCCGAGCCGCTCGGCGGCGAGCTGGCCGTAGTAGAGATCGGGATAGGCGCTCGCGCGGGTATAATAGCTGTTGGCGAGCGGGCGGTTGCCCGCTGCTTCGGCAGCGCGACCGGCCCAGTAAAGCCCCTTGGACTGGGTTTGCGGCGTCCGCGAGCCCCGCGAGTAACGATCGAACATGCCGACCGCGTCGCCCGGCCGGCCGAGTTCGTCCATCGCCGTCATTCCGGCGAGCCAGGTGAGGCTGGTGTAATCGTCACGTTCGCCCAACGGCATTTCGCTGACGTCCGTTCCGGGCGAGAAGGCGTCGTCGACCTGGCTGGCGATGCTCCACGCAAGCGGGAATTGCCGGTCGGCAGCGGCGCCGCGCGCGGCGGTGAGCAGCACTTCCATCCACCGTTCGGCGTCGCCCGGATAGCTGGTCAGGCGTCGCGGCTGGGCAAGATAGGCGCGCATCGCCGGCGACTGCCCGGTATCGCGCAGCCATCGGGCGCGGTCTGCGATATAGCCGGGATCGCCGCGGCCGCGCGGCTCGGCCGCGGCGGCACGATCGGCGACGTCGGGTGCTTCGCTGCGGAACGCGATCCGCGCTTCGAAAACGGGGCGGTTGGCCGATGAGGTATAGGCGAGCTGGCGGCGCGCGGCGCTCAGCTGGCCCTGCCACAGCAGCATGTCTTCACGGGCATCGTGATCGGCGGGCGTGAGGATGCTGCCGAACGCGGCGAACAGTCTGCTTTCGTCGGCCGGCCGCAAGATCCCCGATCGCCATGCGCGGCGCGCCTGATCGGCCGCCTGGGCGGTCGCCCCCGACGCGGCCAGCGCTTCAGCATAGCGGATGCGGCCGGCCGGCGTGATCGGTGGAAAGCGCGTGAAGAACCGGATAACCAGCTGCGGCGCATCGCTGCCGCTGGCGAGCACAGTCTCGGCGGCGGCGCGCCGGCTTTTCTCGCCGGGCCAGCCGGGATGGGCGAGCAGGAAGCTCGCATAATCGGAAAAGGGATAATTGTCCGATTGCTGGAGGCGTTTCCACTCAACGAGCGCCGTAGCAACCGGATCGAACTGCGACTGGGCCTGCGCGCGCGGCGACAGCCCCTCGGCAAGCAGCGTGATTGCCTCAGGCGTCATCCGTGCCGATGCCGCCAGTCCCGAAATCCCGGCGAACAACAACGCGCCTTTGATTACCGTACCGACCATGCTGGACATGATAGGGCACGCGGCCGTATCTGCCACCCCGTTCAAGCAAAAAAGGATGATTCAGCGCGATGTTCTCCGGTTCGGTCCCCGCGCTCGTGACCCCGTTTCGCAACGGCCGCTTTGCCGAGGACGACTTCCGCGCCCTCGTCGAATGGCAGATCGAGCAGGGCTCGTCCGCGCTGGTGCCGTGCGGCACGACGGGCGAAGCCGCGACGATGCCCAAGGACGAGCATTTCCACATCGTGCGAATCTGCGCCGATCAGGCGCGCGGGCGCGTGAAAATACTCGCCGGTGCGGGATCGAACGATACCCAGGTGGCAATCGCCAACGTGAACGCCGCGCGTGATGCCGGTGCCGATGCCGCGCTGATGGTGCCGCCTTATTACAACCGGCCGAGCCAGGAGGGCATCTTCCGCCATTTCGAGGCGGTGGCGATGGCGACCGATCTGCCGATCGTGCTCTACAACGTGCCCGGCCGGACGGTGACCGATATCCAGCCCGCGACGATGGCGCGGATCGTCCACGCCTTCCCCGAGCGCTTCGTCGGCGTGAAGGACGCCACCGGCAATCTCGCGCGCGTCTCTGAGCAGCGGGCCGGCTGCGGGACCGATTTCGTCCAGTTGTCCGGCAACGACGAAACCGCGCTCGCCTTCAACGCGATGGGCGGCGTCGGCTGCGTATCGGTGACGGCGAATGTCGCCCCGCGGCTCTGCGCCGACTTCCAGGCGGCCTGGGCGGCGGGCGATACGGCGGGTGCGCTTGCGCTGCACGATCGGCTCTATCCGCTCCACATCGCCATGTTCACCGATGCCTCGCCCGGCCCGGTCAAATATGCGCTCGGCCGTGTTCGAGCCGGCTTCCCCCAGGAACTGCGCCTGCCGATGACTGAGGCGGGGGAGGCGAGTCGGCGCGCGGTGGACGCGGCACTGGCGCACGCCGGGCTCATCTGAGCGCACAGGCGCGACTGGCGGGCAGGACAGGCGACAAACGTCTGGCGCTTCGACCCGCCTGTCCCTACATGCCACCCTCTTATGGCTCGCCCAAGACCAACGACATTCGACAAGGTGAAGACCGTCGCCGAGAACCGGCGCGCTCGGTTCGATTATTACATCGAGCAGACCTATGAGGCCGGCCTTGCGCTGACCGGCACTGAGGTGAAATCACTGCGTTTCGGCGAGGGCTCGATCGCTGAAGCCTATGCCGAAGTGAAAGACAACGCGGTTTGGCTGGTGAACGCCAACATCCCCGAATTCAGCCACGGAAATCGCTTTAACCACGAACCGAAGCGTCCGCGTAAATTGCTCCTTCACGTGCGTGAAATAAACAAGCTGCATGGTGCAGTCGCCCGGGAGGGTATGACGCTCGTGCCGCTCTCCGTGTATTTCAACGGGAAGGGGCGCGCGAAGGTCGAACTGGCACTCGCGAAGGGCAAGAAGACGCATGATAAGCGCGAGACGATCAAGGACCGGGAGTGGAAGCGCGAACAGTCTCGCCTGTTGCGCGACCGCGGCTGAGATGGAGCATCAGCGGCCCGACCGTCTTCGTCGTCTTGCCAACAAGGCGGTGCCGAGCCGCGAGTCGATCGAGAGCAACCGTTGGTTGAAGCCGGTTGCCGGGCGCGTGATGCATTCGTCGCTCTGGCGTTTCACTCGCCGGTCGGTCCCGCGCGGCGTTGCGTTGGGCATGCTGACGGGAATCCTCATCCCGCTCGGCCAGATTCCCGCATCGGCGATCCTGGCACTGCCGCTGCGCGCCAACATCCCTGCCGCGGCAGCGACGACCTTTTTCACCAATCCGCTAACCACGCCGCCGCTGTGGATCGCGGCCTATTGGCTCGGGAGCTGGATACTCGGTCCCGGTGGGGCGCAGGTGGTGGCCGCCGGCGCGCCGCAGGGATGGCTCGAATGGCTCGTGCGCGAGGTCGGCCCCGCGACCCTCACAGGGTTGCTCACGATTTCGGTTCTTCTCTCCGTTGTCGGCTATTTCGCCAGCGCGATGCTGTGGCGATTGTGGATCGTGCGCAAGCGGCGGCGGCGGCTGCGCGAGCGGATAACAGCCATCGGCGTTGACGCTGAGTGTTAATCTATTAAGACGGCGACATATTCTTTCAAAGAGGTTGCCCGATGCGCTTCCCCCTTCTTGCTACCACCTTCCTCGCCGCGCCGATCCTGCTCGCCGGTTGCGCGCAGCAGCGCCAGGATACCGGCGTTCAGGAGGCGCCCGCCGTGGCTATGAATGCGAAGCCCGAGATCGGTGATTATGGCTTCGACGTCGCCGGCATGGATCGCTCGGTTCGGCCGGGCGACGACTTTTACGCCTATGCGAACGGCACCTGGGCAAAGAACACGCCGATTCCGGCGGACAAGTCCAATTACGGCGCGTTCAACCTGATCGATGATCTGTCGAAGAAGCGCACGCACGAAATCCTCGAGGCGGCGAAGGCAGATCCCGTCTCCAAGATCGGCACCGCTTACGCGACCTATCTGGATACTGCGGCGATCGATGCGAAGGGACTGGCACCGATCCAGCCCTGGATCGATCAGATCAAGGCGGTGAACGACAAGGCGGCGCTGCCTGCGCTCTACGCGCAGGCCGACCGGAGCGGCATCTCAGTGCCGTTCGGATCCTATGTCGGCCAGGACGACAAGGAGCCGGAAATCTATGCCCTGTCGCTTTTCCAGGGCGGCCTCGGCCTGCCGGACCGCGACTATTATCTGTCGAACGATGCCAGGCTGGCCGAAGCCAAAGCGGCCTATGTCAAGCACCTGACCAACATGTTGTCGCTGGCGGGTGAGGCAAATGCGGCTGAGCGCGCCGCCGCGATCGTCGCGTTCGAAACCGAAATCGCGCGGGTCAGCTGGACGCGCACCGACAGCCGCGACGCCAACAAGACGTACAACAAGATGTCGGTCACCGATCTGGCGCGGACCGCCCCCGGCTTCGACTTCGCGACGTTCTTCAAAGGCATCGGCGCCCCCGTCGATACCGTGATCGTCGCCCAGCCGAGCGCAGTTGCCGGGATCGCGAAGCTCGTCGCCACGACGCCGATCGGCGTGCTCAAGGATCAGCTGCTGGTGCGTTCGCTCAGCGCCTATTCGGACGTGTTGCCGAGCGCGATCGACAAGGAGGATTTCGCGTTCAACGGCACGATCCTGTCGGGCACGCCGGAGCAGGAGGCGCGCTGGAAGCGTGCGGTGAACTTCACCACGGGTGCGCTCGCCGACGATGTCAGCAAGGTCTATGTCGCTAAATATTTCCCGCCCGAAACCAAGGCGGCGGCCGATCGGCTGGTCAAGAACATCATCGCCGCGATGGACCGGCGGATCGATCAGCTCGACTGGATGGCGCCCGAGACGAAGGTGAAGGCGCACGAGAAGCTGGCCGCGTTCACGCCCAAGATCGGCTATCCCGATCGCTGGCACGATTATTCGGCGCTGCGCATCGTGCCAGGCGATGCATTCGGCAATGCGATGCGCGCCAATCAGTGGCGCCATGACGACAATGTCGGCCATCTCGGCAAGCCGCTGCAGCGCTGGGAATGGGGCATGACGCCGATGACGGTCAACGCCTATGCCAATTTCGGCATGGTCGAGATCGTGTTCCCGGCCGCGATCCTTCAGCCGCCCTTCTTCGATCCGAATGCCGATCCGGCGATCAACTATGGCGGCATCGGCGCGGTGATCGGCCACGAACTGAGCCATCATTTCGACGACCAGGGCGCGAAGTACAACAAGGAGGGGCGCCTGACCGACTGGTGGACGCCCGCCGACGTCGCGGCATTCAAGGCGCGCACCGATGCGTTGGCCGCTGAATATGACGCCTATGAGCCGCTCCCCGGCATGCACGTCAACGGCAAGCTGACGCTCGGCGAGAATACCGCCGATCTCGCCGGCCTGACCGTCGCCTATGACGCGTACAAGGCCTCGCTGGGCGGCAAACCGGCGCCGGTGATCGACGGGACGACCGGTGACCAGCGCTTCTATCTTGGCTGGGCGCAGGTCTGGCGGCGGAACTATCGCGAGGCCAATCTGCGCCAGCGCCTGCTCACCGATCCGCATTCGCCGTCGGAGCAGCGCACCTGGGTCGTCCGCAACCTCGATCCCTGGTACGGCGCCTTCCAGCCCGCGCCGACCGACAAGCTGTTCCTCAGCCCGGACAAGCGCGTCCGCATCTGGTGAGTGTGCGGTGCGTCCCCACGCTCCGGTGCTGGGGACGCACGCGGCTCTTGACCGCCACGCGGCGACCGAACATCGGTAGGTGATGGCGACCATGCCCGCTGCCGAACTGTCCAGACCATCCATCCTGCTGCCGCTGGCGGCGGCGGTGGCGGCAGGGATGTTGGCGGGCGGCGTGGTTCTGCTGACGCTCGGGGACCGCGCGGTCGCCGTCGGCTTCGTCGCCGCGTCGGTGCTCGCCGCCGGGTTGATGCTGGCGGCGGCGAGACTGTTTCCGTCGTCCCCCGCCGTCGAATCGCATGTCGACTGGGCGATCGCCCAGGCACTGGCGGCGGCGAGCGACGATGCGCTGGCGGTGACCGACCGGGTCGGCAGGCTGGTCTGCGCCAATCCGCGCTACGAGGCGCTGTTCGCCGGCTGGCCCACGCCGCCCAGCCTGCCGATCGGCGAGGCTGGCGAAACCGCGCTTGGCGCCTGTGCCCGCGCCGCCTGGCGCGATGGCGAGGGGCGCTGCGAGGACATCCACATCTTCGGCGCGGCGATATCGGTGCGCGTCACGCGGATCGGCGACGATGCACTGGTGTGGCGCTTCATCGGCGTGCAGGCGCTCGACCTGACGACGCAGCTTCAGACCCTGCTCGCAGGGGCGACCGGCGATCGGCTTGGGGCTGCCGGCATGATGGCCGTGCTCGTCAGCCCGGACGGCCGCGTGCGCTCGGCGAACCGGGTCTTCCGGCTGCGGGCGATGGCATCGGCCGATGCGATGGCCGAGGGGCGCGACTTCGCAAGGCTGCTCATCACCGATTCGGCGGGCCAGGTCCGCTTCGAGCGCGAAGGCATGACGGGCACGCCGCTTCGCATCCTTCAGATCCCGTTCCTCGATGGTGAGGATGCGCCGTTGCTGGTGCTGCTGCTCGACGAGGAGCCGGCCGCCGCGCCGGTGCCGGCGATCGGCGGCAGCGCATCGGCGCATGTTAGATCGCTCATCGCGCTGCTTCCTTCCGGCCTGGCGCTCGTCGATCGCGACGGCCGGTTTGTGAGCATGAACGATGCGTTCGTTCGCGCGGCCCGCGTCAATGCCGCCGCACCGCCGCTCTATCCCGGCGACCTGGTGGTGCGCGAGGACAAGGCGGCGCTGGCCGATGCGGTGCGGCGGTTCGCCGGCGGGGCACCGCAGTCGCTGGAAATGACCATTCGCCTGAAGGACGCGCCAGAGGAGGCCGTCGCGGTGACGATCGCGGGCGCGCGCGGCCTGGGCGATGCCGCCGTGCTGCTCAGCCTTCGCGAGTCGGGCGAGGAAGGAAAGCTCAAGCGCCAGGTGGCGCAGGCGACCAAGATGCAGGCGGTGGGCCAGCTTGCCGGTGGCGTTGCGCACGATTTCAACAACATCCTAACGGCGATCATCGGCCATTGCGACCTGATGCTGATGCGCCATTCGCCCGGCGACAGCGATTATGACGAAATCCAGCAGATCCGCGCCAATTCGAATCGCGCGGCCAGCCTGACGCGGCAGCTGCTCGCATTCTCGCGCCAGCAGACCTTGCGACCGCAGGTGCTCCAGCTCCCCGACGTCATTTCGGAAGTGTCGAACCTGCTGAAGCGGCTGCTCGGCGAGACAGTGACGCTCAACGTCAATCACGGGCGGAATCTCGGCCCCGTCCGTGCCGATCCGGGGCAGTTGGAGCAGGTGGTGGTGAACCTCGCCGTCAACGCCCGCGACGCGATGCTCAGCAAGAATCCAAGCGGCGGGGGCACGCTGACCATCGAGACGATGGCGATCACCGCCGCCGAGGTGCGGCGGATGGACGAGGATGTGCTGCCGGTCGGCGACTATACGGCGCTGCGCATTTGCGACACCGGCAGCGGCATTCCGCCCGAGATCCTGCCGAAAATCTGGGAGCCCTTCTTTACTACCAAGGAAGTGGGGAAGGGGACCGGCCTAGGCCTTTCTACCGTCTATGGCATCATCAAGCAGTCGGGCGGCTACATCTTCGCCGAAAACGCCCCAGCTGGCGGCGCGCAGTTCACCATCTACCTCCCGGTCCATGCCGCGGCCGAAGCGACGGTCGCCAAGCTGCCGGCGGTGCGGGAAAAGGCGGTCGACCTGTGGGGCAGCGGCACCATCCTGCTCGTCGAGGACGAGGACATGGTTCGCGCCATCGCCGAACGGGCGCTGAGCCGGCAGGGCTATACGGTCGTCACCGCCGAAAATGGCGAGGTTGCGCTGGAATCGGTCGAGAGCATGGAGAAGCCCGATCTGCTCGTGTCTGACGTGGTGATGCCCGTGCTCGACGGCCCGACCATGGCGCGGCGGATGCGCGAACGCTGGCCCGATCTGCCAATCCTGTTCATGTCCGGCTATGCCGAGGAGCAACTGCGCCGATCGATCGATCTCGATAATGTCGCCTTTCTGCCAAAACCCTTTTCGGTTCAGCAGCTTGCAGAGGCCGTTCGCGATATTCTCACCGCCAAATAGTCCTTGGCCTGAGGCCGCTTTCCTGCGAAGGGCAGAGAATGCCTCAGCCACGCAACATCCTGATCGTCGAGGACGAACCCCTGATCGCCATGATGCTCGAGGATTTTCTCGATGCGCTCGATCGCGTTCCCGCTGGCACGGCGGACACCGTCGCCGACGCGCTTGACCGGATCGGCCAGGGCGGAATCGATGCGGCGATCCTCGACGTGAACCTGCGCGGGGGTGAGCAGAGCTGGCCGATCGCGGAAAAGCTGGCCCAGCTGGGCATCCCGTTCGTGCTGGCAACCGGCGGCACCGATGACAGCATCGCCGAGGCGCATCGCGATCGGCCGATCCTCGCCAAGCCGTTCACGCTCGACCGCGTTGAAAAGGTGCTCGACAGCCTTGCTTGAGCAGAATTGACACAGCCGCGCCCGGATCGTCGGGCGACGGGTTGTGCGCAGGGCGGCGGCAACGCTAAAGCGCCCGCACCATGACCGAACTCCCCAAGACCTTCGACCCCGCCGACATCGAATCTCGCTGGTATGCCCATTGGGAAGACGAAGGCTTGTTCCGCCCCGAGCGCGAGGGCGCCGAGCCCTGGACGATCGTCAACCCCCCGCCCAATGTGACGGGCAGCCTCCACATCGGCCACGCTCTCGATAACACGCTGCAGGACATCCTCGTCCGCCACGCGCGGCTGAAGGGCAAGGACGCGCGCTGGGTGGTCGGCACCGACCATGCTGGCATCGCCACGCAGATGGTGGTCGAGCGCCAGCTCAACGCCGCAGGGCAGAAGCGCACCGACTTCACCCGCGAGGCGTTCGTCGACAAGGTGTGGGAGTGGAAGGCAGAGAGCGGCGGCCAGATCACCCGCCAACTGCGTCGGCTCGGTTGCTCGATGGACTGGGCCAACGAGCGCTTCACCATGGACGAAGGCTTTTCCAAGGCCGTCCTCAAGGTGTTCGTCGAGCTCCATCGCCAGGGCCTGCTCTATCGCGACAAGCGCCTGGTGAACTGGGATCCGGGCCTCGGCACCGCGATCTCGGACCTGGAGGTCGAGACCAAGGAGGTCCGCGGCAATTTCTGGCATTTGCGCTATCCGCTGGCGGACGGATCGGGCTTCATCCAGGTCGCGACGACGCGGCCCGAGACGATGCTCGCCGATATGGCGGTCGCGGTGCATCCCGAGGACGAACGCTACAAGGCGCTGATCGGCAAGCAGGTTCTGCTCCCGATCACCGGCCGCCTGATCCCGATCGTCGGCGACGAGCATGCTGATCCGGCGCTCGGCTCGGGCGCGGTGAAGATCACGCCAGGGCATGATTTCAACGACTTCGAGGTGGGTGTTCGCGCTGGCATCAAGGCCGGCGAGATGCTCAACATGCTCGATGCCAAGGCGGCGATCTGCCAGACGCAGGACGGGATGGTGCCCGCCGAACTGATCGGGCTCGACCGCTTCGAGGCGCGCAAGACGATCGTCGCGCGGCTGAAGGACGAGGGATTCCTCGTGCCGTTCGTCGACAAGGAAGGTGCCGAGCACGACGCCGAGCCGCGCACGATCCAGACCCCCTATGGCGACCGTTCGGGGCAGGTGATTGAGCCGTGGCTGACCGACCAATGGTATGTCGACGCCGCGACGCTCGCCAAGCCGGCGATCGAGGCGGTCCGCTCGGGCGCGACGAAGATCGTGCCGAAGAGCTGGGAAAAGACCTATTTCAACTGGATGGAGAACATCCAGCCCTGGTGCGTCAGCCGCCAGCTCTGGTGGGGGCACCGCATCCCGGCGTGGTTCGATGCCGACGGCACGGCCTATGTCGCCGAGACCGAGGAAGAGGCGCAGGCGCAGGCCGGCGAGGGCGTTGCGCTCACCCGCGATCCCGACGTGCTCGACACCTGGTTCTCCTCGGCGCTGTGGCCGTTCGCGACGCTCGGCTGGCCTGAGAATAGCGATCCGACGCTCGGCGGGCGCTATTCGAACGATGTGCTCATTTCCGGCTTCGACATCCTGTTCTTCTGGGATGCGCGGATGATGATGCAGGGCTTGCACTTCATGAAGGAAGTGCCGTTCAAGACCCTGTACCTCCACGGTCTCGTTCGCGCAGCCGATGGCCAAAAGATGTCCAAGTCCAAGGGCAACACGGTCGATCCGCTGGGCATGATCGACAAGTACGGCGCCGACGCACTGCGCTTCTTCATGGCGGCGATGGAGAGCCAGGGCCGCGACATCAAGATGGATGAGAAGCGGCTCGAAGGCTATCGCAACTTCGCGACCAAGCTGTGGAATGCGGCGCGCTTCTGCCAGGCGAACGGCATCGCGGCCAGCAAGCATCTTGAGGTGCCGACCGCAGAGCTCGCGGTAAACCGCTGGATTATCGCGGAAACCGTCGCGACGGTGCAGGCGCTGGACCTGGCACTTGCCGATCTGCGCTTCGACGAGGCGGCGAACGCCATCTACCAGTTTGTCTGGAGCCGCTTCTGCGACTGGTATCTCGAGCTGATCAAGCCGGTGCTGCAGGGTGAGGGCGTTGCTGACGCCGATGCGGAGGAAACCCGTGCGGTGGCCGGCTGGGTGCTCGACCAGATCCTCGTCATGCTCCACCCGTTCATGCCCTTCATCACCGAAGAGCTCTGGTCGAAAATGGGCCCGCGCGACCATGACCTGATCGTCGCCAAGTGGCCGATGGCCGATGCCCGTGCGCTCGATCCCTCGGCGGCGCAGGAGATCGACTGGCTGATCCGGCTGGTGAGCGAAATCCGCGCGGCGCGCACGGAACTGAACGTGCCGCCGGGTGCCCGCCTGCCGCTGCACGTCCGCGATGCCTCGGCCGAGACGGTCGCGCGGCTTGCGCGGCAGGAAGCGGCGCTGGCCCGGCTCGGTCGCGTCGATCAGGCGCAGGGGGATGCGCCCGCCGGCGGTGCGCTCCAACTGGTTGTGGACGAAGCGACCTTCGTGATGCCGCTCGGCGACGTGGTCGACCTGGAGGCCGAACGTGCGCGCCTCACCAAGGCGATCACGGCGGCCGAGAAGGAGCGCGACGGGCTCGCCGGCCGCCTGGGCAATCCGAGCTTCGTCGAGCGGGCCAAGCCCGAAGCGGTCGAGAAGGCGCGGGCGGACCATGCCGAGAAGGCAGCCGAGGCCGAGCGGCTTTCGGCGGCGCTGGCGCGGCTGGGGTAAAAGGCACGCACCCTCACCCTCCCATCGCTGCGCGATGGGCCCCTCCCTCTCCCTTTGGGAGAGGGAGGGGGCCCGCCGCCGAAGGCGGTGGGAAGGTGAGGGGGGCCTTCTACGTCGCCCCCATAGGCACCATCACGTCGATCACTCCCGGCGCGACCTTCGCCACCACAGGCGTCGTCGCCAGCACCTCGCCGTCGATCGAGATCGGCAGCGGGGGCTCGGTCGCCACCCGCAACGATTGCCCGCGAAAGGTGACGGTGTCCTCCTTGCGGGCTTCGAGCCGTAGGATAGAAGCGGTCCAGTTGCGCACGAGCCGCGATTTTACATGGCCCTTCACGACCTGGACGACGATCTCGCCCGTGCTGACACCGGCCTCGTCGACCAGTTCGGTGCCGCCGTGGAACGGACCGTTCGAGATGCGCACTTCCACTGCCTGCAACCGCTTGGCGTCGTTGCCCTCGCCGACGATCACCGTGAACGGCTTGAACTTCAGGAACTGGATCGCCGCCCAGCCGAGATAGCCGAGCCGGCCGAACCAGCGTTTGGCGCCGTGGGGCACGGTTTCGGCGATTTGCGGCGACAGGCCGATCGCGGCGGTGCTCGCAAAATAGTCGTTATCGATCATGCCCAGATCGATCCGCCGCTTGCGGCCGTGCAGGATGGCGTCGATGGCGCCATCGACGTCGAGCGGCAGGCCGAGCGAGCGCGCGAAGCTGTTGGCGGTGCCGAGCGGCAGCACGCCCAGCGTCGCGCCGGTGCCGACCAGCCGGTCGACCAGCCCGCTCATCGTACCGTCGCCGCCGCCGAGAATCACAAGCTCGGGCTTTCGGGCAAGCGCCTTGTCGAGGACGGCATCGAGCCGCTCGGGCTCGCTAACGGCATGGGCATCGATCGGCACGTCGCTTTCCCGAAAACGTGCGCAGGCCCGGTCGAACCAGTCCTGGCCGTGGCGGGACCGGGTATTGACGACCATAGCCGCCGAACTGAATTGCATGCCGTTACCTCGATTGATGCCGGGTGCGTAACGCTGCGCTGCCGCGTCGGGGTCCATCGATCCTGTTCCATCGGACAGGTCGCCTTGTTCGGCGCCAATGCGTTTGTGGCGCGATGACTGCTCCCGTTCTCCTCTGGTTCCGCCGCGATCTTCGCCTTGCCGATCACCCAGCGCTCGTTGCGGCCGCGGAGGCGGGCAGGGTCATTCCGGTCTATGTGCTCGACGACGAAAGCGCGAAGCACCGTGCGATGGGCGCGGCATCGCGCTGGTGGTTGCATCACAGCCTGGCCGAATTCGATGCGCGGCTGCGCGAAAAGGGGTCGCGGCTGATCTTGCGGCGCGGCGCGAGCGATGTCGAACTCGAGAAGCTCAGTGAAGAGACCGGCGCGACGACGGTGCATTGCATCCGCCATTACGAGCCCTGGTGGCGCAATGCCGAACGCGCGGTTGCGAGGCGGATGACGCTTTGCTGCCATGACGGCAATTATCTGCTGCCGCCTGGCGCGGTGACGACCGGGGCCGGCACGCCGTACAAGATCTTCACGCCCTTCTGGCGGGCGTTGCGCGAGCGCCTGCCGCCGGCCGAGCCGCTGCGCGTGCCGCATACCATCCACAGCCCCGAAAAATGGCCGGCGAGCGACCGGCTGGACGATTGGGCGCTGCGCCCGACCGAGCCCGACTGGTCGGGCGGGCTGGCGTCGACCTGGGAACCGGGCGAAGCCGGCGCGCACAAGCGCCTGCGCCGCTTTCGCGATCACGCCGCTCGATACGACGATACCCGCAACCTGCCGTCGATCGAGGGCAGTTCGCGGCTGTCGCCGCATCTTCACTTCGGTGAACTCTCGCCAGCGCAGGTCTGGCAGGGCGTGAGCGATGCCGGGGGGCAGGTGGAGGAATATCTTCGTGAAATCGGGTGGCGCGATTTCGCCCAGAACCTGATCTGCCAGTTTCCCGACTATGCGACCAGGAACGGACGATCGGCATTCGACGACATGCCGTGGCGCAGCGGCAGCGAGGCAAGCGCCGATCTGCGCGCCTGGCAACGCGGGCGGACCGGGTATCCGATCGTCGATGCCGGCATGCGCCAGCTCTGGGCGACCGGCTGGATGCACAACCGGGTGCGGATGATCGCGGCGAGCTTCCTGGTGAAGCACCTGCTGATCGACTGGCGCGAGGGCGAGCGCTGGTTCTGGGACACGCTGGTTGATGCCGATTACGGGAACAATGCGGTGAACTGGCAATGGGTGGCGGGATCGGGCGTCGATTCGAGCCAGTGGAGCCGGGTGATGGCGCCGCTCTCGCAGTCCGAGAAGTTCGATGCGGCGGGCTATATCCGGGAATGGGTGCCCGAGCTCGCAAAGCTGCCCGACGATACCATCCATGATCCCGACGCGGCCGGTTGCCGGCCCAAAGACTATCCGGCCAAGCGGATCGAGCATCGGGCGGCGCGGGAGCGCGCACTGGCGGCGGGCAAATCCGTCTGAGGCTTGCCCCGTTCGGTGGAGCGTGCATGTAGCGGGGCGATGAACGCGCCAACCGACCCAACGATTCGACCGCGGCAGGCCGGCAGGCCGGGAATGCTCAACCTGTTCGGCGGCTTCTTCCACCGCCAGCTCGACGGGCTCGATCGCGGCATTGACGACGGCAGCCTCGAGGTTTCGACGCCCGACGGCCGAACCCGGATGCTCGGCGGTCGACGCGAGGGGCCGGCGGCGGTGGTGACGCTGCACAGCTGGCGGGCGCTGGTCCGGCTGGCGACGGGCGGGTCCGGTGGCTGGTACGAGGCGTGGGAGAAGGGCGAATGGTCGAGCCCGGACCCGGTGCAGCTGTTCGCGCTGTTCAGCCGCAACCGGGCAGGACTCGCGGCGCAGGCGAGGGCGCGGGGCGGATCGCTGGCGCTCCGGCGGCTGGCGCATCTGTGGCGGCGGAACAGCCGGCGCGGTTCGCGGAAGAACATCGCCTTTCACTATGACCTCGGCAATGATTTCTACGTGCCCTGGCTCGATGCCGGCATGACCTATTCGAGCGCGCTGTTCGCCGAGCCGGGAATGTCGCTCGGCGCGGCGCAGGACGCCAAGCTGCAGGCCATTCTCGACCGGACCGACACCCGCCCCGGCGACACGATCCTGGAGATCGGTTGCGGCTGGGGCTCGTTCGCCGAGCGGGCGCTGCAGGCCGGGCGGAAGGTGCATGGCATCACCCTGTCCGTCGAGCAGCGGGCCTGGGCCGAGGCGCGGACGGCGGGGATGGCGGATGCCCGCTTCACCCTGACCGACTATCGCGACGTCACCGGCACCTATGACGCCGTCGCCAGCATCGAGATGGCGGAGGCGGTGGGCCGCGAATATTGGCCCGACTATATCGCCGCCATTGCCCGGGCATTGAAGCCCGGCGGCAAGGCGGCGCTCCAGATCATCACCTTCGACGACGCGATGTTCGAGGGCTATGCCCAGAATGTCGACTTCATCCAGACCTATATCTTCCCCGGCGGCATGCTGATCTCCGAAGCCGCATTCCAAAGCCTTGCCAGCGCCAACCGGCTGGCGTGGACCGACCGCCATGGCTTCGGCCTCGATTATGCCGAGACGCTGCGGCAGTGGCGGGAGCGGTTCGACGCGGCGGCGGCGGCGGGGCTGCTGCCCGAGCAGTTCGACGCGCGCTTCATCCGGCTGTGGCGCTATTACCTGATGTATTGCGAGGGCGGGTTCCGGGGCGGCGGGATCGATGTCGTCCAGGTGACGCTGGTGCGCCAGCCGGGCTGACGATCATCCCACGCGCTCATAATGGCCGCGCTCGAACCCGGCCTGCATCAGCGCGACGATGCGTTCGGCCACGACCTCGGGCGGCTTCACATCATCGGGATTCTCGCCCGGAAAGGCGCGGGCGCGCATATTGGTGCGGGTGGCGCCGGGATCGAGGATCGCGGCGCGCACGCCGCTGATCTGGCCGACTTCGGCCTGATAGCTGAGCAGCAGATTTTCGAACGCCGCCTTCGACGCGCCATAGACGCCCCAATAGGCACGCGGCGTGCGGGCGACGCTGGAGCTGATGCCGATCACCCGGGCCGAAGAGGCCTTGCGGAGCAGCGGATCGAACGCGGCGAGCAGCGCCGCCTGGGCCGTGACGTTGAGCGTCAGAACCCGCGCAAATTCGGGGAAGTCGATCGCGCCGACCGCGCCCAGCGTGCCGAGCGACGCCGCGTTGAGCACCAGCATGTCGAGCGACGGCCAGCGCCCTGCCACCGCCTCGGCCAGCCGGGCGATGCCGTCATTTTCCGCCAAATCGAGCGGCGCGATCGTCGCCGACCCGCCGGCATCGAAGATCGCTTCCTCAACCGCCTCAAGCCCGCCCGCCGTCCGGGCGGTGAGGATGACATGCGCCCCCGCCACGCCGAGCGCGGTGGCGGTGGCGGCGCCGATGCCGCGGCTGGCACCGGTGACGAGGGCCGTCTGGCCGGAAAGCGGGCGATCCGTCATGCAATCTCCGTGAAACGCGGGCCGAGAGGCGTTCAGCCGACCTTTTCGGCGAGCAGCGCCAGCTGATCGGGCGGCGGGGCCAGTTCGTCCTGATCGGTCAGCGTCGTCGGATAGTCGCCGGTGAAGCAGGCATCGCAATATTTTGGATGAATGTCCGCGCGGCGCGTCTCGCCCAGCGCCTTGTAGAGCCCGTCGATCGAGATGAAGGCGAGGCTGTCGGCATGGATGAAGTCGGTCATCCCGCCCACGTCCATCTTGGCGGCGAGCAGCTTGGCGCGTTCGGGCGTGTCGACGCCGTAGAAGCAGCTGTGCCGCGTCGGCGGTGAGGCGATGCGCATATGCACTTCCTTCGCGCCGGCTTCGTGCATCATCTGGACGATCTTGAGGCTGGTGGTGCCGCGCACGATCGAATCGTCGATCAGCACGACGCGCTTGCCGGCGATCAGATCGCGATTGGCATTGTGCTTCAGCTTGACGCCCAGGTGCCGAACCTTGTCGCCCGGTTGGATGAAGGTGCGGCCGACATAGTGCGAGCGGATGATCCCCAGCTCGAACGGAATGCCCGATTGCTGGGCATAGCCGATCGCGGCGGGCACGCCCGAATCGGGCACCGGCACGACCAGATCGGCCTCGACCGGCGATTCGATCGCCAGCTGTGCGCCGATCGCCTTGCGCACCGAATAGACCGAGCGATTGTCGCTGATCGAATCGGGGCGGGAGAAATAGACATATTCGAAGATGCAGGGGCGGGCGGCCTGCGGCGCGAACGGCTTGTGGCTCGAAATCTCGCCATTGCCCTTCACGATCACCAGCTCGCCGGCCTCGACGTCGCGGACGTATTCGGCACCGACCACGTCGAGCGCGACCGTTTCCGACGCAAAGATCACCGAGTCGCCGAGCTTGCCCATCACCAGCGGACGGATGCCGAGCGGATCGCGGCAGGCGATCATGCCCTCCGGCGTCATCACGATCAGCGAATAGGCGCCCTCGACCTGCTTCAGCGCATCGATGAACCGATCGATCAGCGTGCGGTATTGCGAGGTGGCGACGAGGTGGATGATCACCTCGGTATCCGAGGTCGACTGGAAGATCGCGCCGCGCCGAACGAGATCGCGCCGCAGCCGCATCGCATTCGAGATATTGCCGTTGTGCGCGACCGCGAAGCCGCCGCTCGCCAGTTCGGCATAGAGCGGCTGGACGTTGCGGATCGCGGTTTCGCCCGTCGTCGAATAGCGGACATGGCCACAGGCGGTGGTGCCGGGCAGCGCGCGGATCACGTCGTCGCGATCGAAATTGCCGGCGACGTGGCCCATCGCCCGGTGCGTGTGGAACTGATGGCCGTCCCAGCTGGTGATACCGGCGGCTTCCTGGCCGCGGTGCTGGAGCGCATGGAGGCCAAGCGCCACCATCGCGGCGGCGCCTTCGCTGGCGGCGGCGCCGAAAATGCCGCACTCTTCGCGCAGCTTGTCATCATCGAACGGGTTTGTGGTAAACATCGGCCCTCAGGGGGAACAGCAACGGTGAGCGCCATATAGGGGCTTCGACCCGCTTTGTCTCCGGTCTGTCATGCGGAAAAGGAGCGTTTACCCATTTGGGCCGTTCAACGCGGGAAAGGAGAGCATCATGCCCGGCAAGGATCATGGCCCGCAGGTGAAGAACGATGAGATGTACGAGGCGCTGCGCAAGGAGGGCAATTCCAAGGAAAAGGCCGCGCGCATCGCCAACGCCAAGGCGAACGGATCGCTCGATTCGCGTGGCGACCGGCTGGAGGATCGCACCAAGGACGATCTGTACCAGGAAGCGCAGGAGATCGGCATCGAGGGCCGATCGAAGATGGACAAGGATGAACTGATTGACGCGATCCGATCGCACTGATCGCACTGATCGCCCGGACAGGCCCGGGCAAAGGTTCCGAAAGTTCCGGGAAAACGACATCAGCGTGGCCCCGCATCGTCACGGCCGAATCGCCCCATCGGCTGGCCGTAGCAGGCGGCGAACAGCAGGCGATTGTCGAACCGGCGGCGGTGGCCGACCACCCGGCCGCCGCGCATCACGGGCACCACCACCCCCTCGACCCCGCGCCGGATCGCCTCTTCGAGCGCTTTGATCCGTCCTTCCTCAACCGCCGCGTCCCAGGCGCGCGCGAAGCCGGCTGCGCCTTCGCGGCGGCGCAGGCGATTGGCGGACTGGGGCGTCATGCCCACCGCCCGCGCCGCCGCAGCGACGCCGCCGTGGCTGGCAAGCTCGGCGATGAACTGGCGCTGCCGTTCGGGCGTCCAGCCGTCATGCCGCGCCGAAGCGCTGGGCACAGGGGCGAAGTCGAACGGATCATCGCCGGGAATGAGGGTCTCGCTCATGCCGACATCATGGGCATAAATAGCCGATGTAGGACAGAAAAAAGTTCTCTATATGTTCCAGTCAATGCGCCCTTTGAAGAACGAATCGCCTGTGATCGGACAACTCGATCGTGGCCGTAACAAAAATTGTTGCGCCATCAGGCCATCCCATGCGTTAGGCGGGCGTCCCCAACCAATTTCTGTCCCCAAAAGGAGGAAGACATGGCTTTCGAACTTCCCGAGCTGCCCTATGCCAAGGACGCACTGGCGCCGCATATCTCGGCCGAGACCTTCGACTATCATCACGGCAAGCACCACAAGGCCTATGTCGACAATTGCAACAAGCTGGTTGCCGACATTCCCGAACTGGCCGGTGCGTCGCTGACCAAGGTGATCGAATATGCCAAGGAGAAGGGCAACAAGGGCCTGTTCAACAACAGCTCGCAGATCTGGAACCACAGCTTTTTCTGGCAGTGCCTGACGCCGGACAGCAAGGCGCCGACCGGCAAGCTGGCCGAGATGATCACGCGCGATTTCGGCAGCCATGATGCGCTGATCGAGAAGCTGAAGGCCGAATCGGTCGGCCATTTCGCCAGCGGCTGGGGCTGGCTGGTGCTCGACGGCGACACGCTGAAGGTGACGTCGTTCCATGACGGCGATTCGCCGGTGGCGCACGGCGTGACGCCGCTGTTCACGATCGACGTGTGGGAGCATGCCTATTACATCGATTACCGCAATGCGCGCCCGTCGTTCGTCGACACCGTGCTGACCAAGCTGGTGAACTGGGACTTCGTCGCGCAGAACCTGGATGGCAAGGGCGCCGACCGCGCCGACCAGCAGGGCTGATCGCCGGAATCCGTCCCCGCCCAGGCGGCGGGGGCGGATGCGTGTCGTCATGCTTCTCCGTACAATTCGCGCTGCGCCTTTTCGAGTTCCTCGGCATAGCGGCGGCGCGCATGACGCTCGGTGATGAGGCCGAGCACCTGGCCGTCGGGCGCGAGAACCGCCAGATCGTCGGCGACATTCGCGTCGAACGCGGCGAGCACCTGATCGATCGTCATCGCTGGCGACAGCGCCGCATCCTCCAGCGTCGCGAACTGGCCGAGCGTGGCGGCCTGATCCGCCGCCGGTCCCCATAAGGTCGCGCTTTCGGCGATGCCGGCGTATCGGCCGGCAGCATCGACGAGCACCGCGCGTTTGGTGGCGCCCAGCGGAAAGCGCTCGCGGAAGGCGGCGACGCTGGTGTCGACCGGCAGCAGGACAATGTCGCACCGCATCATCCGCGCCGCCGTCAGCGCGCGAACCCAGCCGACATCGCGGCCGCTGCGCAGCGTTTCGCCGCGAAGGTGGAGCCGCCAGGTCGAGAAGCTGTAGCCGAACGTCTCCCGGACGATGGTGGACGAGATCAGCGCGGCGGTGATCGCGACGCCGGTAATCCCGAAATCATGCGTCACCTCCAGCACGAGCAGCGCCATCGTGACCGGGCCGCCGACCACCGCGACCGCCAGCGCCGCCATGCCGACCACCGCCGCATCGTCGGCGACGAGCGGATGGAGATGCGGGAACTGGCCGAGCAATTGCTGGTAGAAGCGGCCGATCAACGAGCCGAGGAACAGCGACGCGAAGAACAGCCCGCCGCGAAAGCCGAAGCCGAGCGAGACCGCCGAGGCGAGCAGTTTGAGCAGGATCGCGCCGCCGAGCGTGGCGAGCGTCATCTGTGCCGCGAGATTGATGTCGAGCGCGCCGTGACCGCTGGAGAGCACCTGCGGCGAGAGCAGCGCCAGCGGGATCATCAGCAGCCCGCCGACCACCGGGGCGAGGGCGGGCGTGATGCGCGATCGGCGGACGCGCGATTCGAGCAGCGAGACCAGCCGCATCAGCGCGATGCCGAAGCCGGCGCAGACGATGCCGAGCAGCGCGAACAGGGCATAGTCCGCCGTCTGGAGCGGATGCGCGACGCCGGCACTGATGACATAGGGCTGGATGCCCAAGGTCCGCGCGATCATCGCCCCGGTGAGCGAGGCGAGCACGACCGGGGCGACGGTTGCGGGTGTATAGGCGCCGAGAACGATTTCAAACGCGTAGAAGGCGCCGGTGAGCGGGGCGCCGAACGCCGCCCCCAGGCCCGCGCCCGCGCCCGCCGCCATCAACGTCCTGAGATCGGCGCGACGCAGCTTGATCCGCTGGCCGAGCAGCGAGGCGAGCCCGCCGCCCGCCTGGGCATAGGCGGCCTCAAGCCCTACCGAGGCGCCGAAACCGTTCGACAGCAGCGTCTGGCCGACGACGGTGGCGGTGTCGCGCGCCGGGATGCGGCCGCCGTGCAGCGCGTTCGCCTCGACCACGTCGACGGTCTTGCGCCGTCGCAGCGCCCAGATGGTGAGCCCGAGCAGCGCCCCGCCGAGCGGCAGCGCGAGCAGGCGAAGCGGGGCGATGTGCGAGGCGGCGCTGAGATGCTCGCCGACCGCGAGATCGAAGGCGAGCCGCTGAAGCCCGCGCGCCGTCTGGCCGATCGCGATCGCGGCGAACCCCGCGCCCGCGCCGACCGCCACCGCGAGCAGCAGGAACCATAACGGGCTGGAGCGGATCTGGCGCCGCAAGCCGTTGGCGACGCGGACGGCCCGATAGGAGGCGGGATGGTGCGGCGCCCCCATGATCGATCAACCCTCCGGCGGGAGTGGCGCGTCTTCGGGTTTGTCGAGCTGGAGCCCGTGGCGGAGGAGCATCGGCACGTTGGCGACCGCGAAGATCAGCGTGATCGGGATCACGCCCCAGGTCTTGAACGTCACCCATTCGTCCCAATCGAGAAGGTGGCGCATCCCTTCGTTGAGCACCGCCATCGCGACGAAGAAGCCCGCCCAGTTGATCGTCAGCAGGCGCCAGCCGCGCGCCGACAGGCCGGGATAGGCCTGTTCGAGCAGCATCTGGAGCAGCGGCTTGTTCGCGATCAGGCCATAGCCGAGGATCACCGCGAACATCGCATAGACGAAGGTCGGCTTCATCTGGATGAACGCCTGATCGTGGAAATAGAGCGTCAGCCCGCCGAACACGAGCACGAGCAGGCCGGTGATCCACAGCATCGGCGAAACGTGGCGCGTCTTCCACCAGGAGACGGCGAGCGCGATCGTCATCGCCACCATGAAGGCGACGGTGGCGGTGAGCGCGCGGGCGAGGGCGGGGCCGGTGGCGAGGCTGTTGACCGCGAAGAACAGCACGAGCGGCCCGAAATCGAGCGCCATGCGCAAGCCGGGCGACAGCGGCGGGCGGGGGGCGGGATCAGCCATTGGTCAATTCCTCCACCCCGGCGATGATCCGGGCGACTTCGTTGGCGTCGAAGGCGCGGAGATCGTCGGCCGTTTCGCCGACGCCGATCGCGTGGATCGGCAGGCCGTATTTCTCCGCCGCGGCGACGAGCACGCCGCCGCGCGCAGTGCCGTCGAGCTTGGTCATGACGAGGCCGGTGACGCCGGCGACTTCCTTGAACACCTCGATCTGGTTCAATGCGTTCTGGCCGGTGGTCGCGTCGAGCACGAGCACCACGTCGTGCGGCGCGGCGGGATTGAGGCGGCCGAGGACGCGGCGGACCTTGGCCAGCTCGTCCATCAACTCGCGCTTGTTCTGGAGCCGCCCGGCGGTGTCGACGATCAGCACGTCGGTGCCGATCGCGGTCGCCTGCTTCACGGCCTCGAACACGATGCCGGCGGCGTCGCCACCCTCGGCGCCCGAGACGATCGGCACACCGATGCGGTCTGCCCAGGTCTTGAGCTGGCCGATCGCGGCGGCGCGGAACGTGTCGCCGGCGGCGAGCATCACGCTGTAATCCTGATCGAGCAGGCGATTGGCGAGCTTGGCGATCGTCGTCGTCTTGCCCGATCCGTTGACGCCGATGACGAGGATCACCTGCGGGCGGGGAAACGCCTCGATCTCGAGCGGCTTCGCCACGGGTTCGAGCACCTTGGCGATCTCCTCGGCGACCACCAGGCGGATGCCGAGTTCCTCCATGTTGCGCTCATACTGGCCCTCGGCCAGCCGGGCGCGGACGCGCGCGGCGGTGGCGGGGCCGAGATCGGAGGCGATCAGCGCCTCTTCGATCCCGTCGAGCGTCGCGTCGTCGAGCCGGGCACCGGACAGGCCGGCGAGATTGCCGAGCAGCCGGTCCGACGTCTTGCGAAAGCCGCCGAGCAGCTTTTCGTGCCAGTTGCCGCCGCTCATGCGACCAGCCTTCCGTCCTGCACGCGCGCAATGGTCACGTTCACAATGTCTCCAGTCTGGGCCGGGTTCGTCAGGCGAACCTCGGCGAAATTTCCGGCATGGCCGCGGTCGCCAGGGCGCTCGACCAGGATCTGCTGGCGGGTGCCGACCAGCGTGTTGAGCCAGCGCGCCCGCTGTTCGGCCGCCCCCGCGCGCAGCCGGGCGGCGCGTGCGCGGATGGTGGCGGGGGCGAGCTGCGGCATACGCGCGGCGGGGGTGCCGCTGCGCGGGCTATAGGGGAAGACATGGGCGTGGACCACGCCGCAATCGGCGATAAGCGCGCGGCTGTTCTCGAACATCGCTTCGTCCTCGGTGGGGAAGCCGGCGATCAGGTCCGCGCCGATCGCGATCTCCGGCCGGGCGGCGCGCAGGCGATCGGCCAGCGCCACCGATTGCGCGCGGCTGTGGCGGCGCTTCATCCGCTTGAGGATCAGATCGTCACCCGCCTGGAGCGAGAGGTGGACGTGCGGCATCACGCGCGGCTCCTGGGTCAGCAGCGCGAACAGCCGGTCGTCGACCTCGATCCCGTCGAGCGAGGAGAGGCGGAGGCGGCGGAGCGCGGGGACATGCGCGAGAATTCGCTCGACGAGCAGGCCGAGCGACGGGCTGCCGGGCAGATCATGGCCATAGCTGGTCAGGTCGACGCCGGTGAGCACGATCTCGCCATGCGCCTCGGCCAGCGCGGCGATGCGATCGATCACCGCGCCGGCGGGCACCGATCGGCTGTTGCCGCGCCCGAACGGGATCGCGCAGAAGGTGCAGCGATGATCGCAGCCATTCTGCACCTCGACGAACGCGCGGGCATGGGTGGAGAAGCTGGCGGCGAGATGCGGCGCAGTCTCGCGCACGGCCATGATGTCCTGCACCTGCACCTTCGCCCCGGACGACCAGGCGGCGGGCAGCAGCTTTTCGGCATTGCCGATCACGCGATCGACCTCGGGCATCGCGTCGAAGGCGGCGGGATCGATCTGCGCTGCGCAGCCGGTGACGACGAGTTCGGCATTCGGGCGTTCGCGGCGCGCGCGGCGGATCGCCTGGCGCGTCTGCTTCACCGCTTCGTTGGTGACGGCGCAGCTGTTCACCACGATCGCGTCACGCCCCGTCAGCAGCGCACGGATCGACTCACCTTCGGCTAGGTTGAGGCGGCAACCCATGTTAAGAATGAGAGGCGAGGAGAGCGACATTGCAGAGCGATCTAGGAGCGCCGACCGCAGAAGTCCACGCAAAGGCCCGCGAAGTGCTGGCCTTCTGGTTCGACGCGCTGATGCCGGAACAATGGTTCGCCAAGTCCGACGGGCTCGATCGCGAGATCGCGACGCTGTTCGGCCCGACGCGCGACAAGGTGCTGGCGAGCGGCGCGGCGGGATGGCGCGACGATCCGCTCAACCTGCTCGCGGCGGTGATCCTGCTCGACCAGTTCTCGCGCAACATCCACCGCGACAGCGCCGAGGCGTTCGCCGCCGATCCGCTGGCGCGCGAGCTGGCGATGCTGGCGCTGGAGCGCGACTGGGACCGCGACATGACGCCCGAGCAACGCCAGTTCCTCTATCTGCCGTTCGAACATGCCGAGGATGCCGAGATGCAGGCGCTGAGCCTGCGCTGTTTCGAGGCGCTGGGGCTGGAAGAGCCGCTTGCCTATGCCCGCGAGCATGCCGAGGTCATCCGGCGGTTTGGGCGGTTTCCGACGCGCAACGCGGCGCTGGGGCGGATCTCGACGCCCGAGGAAGTCGAGTATCTCAGCCAGCCCGGCGCTGGCTGGTAGCCGAATCGGCGGGGCCGGCGGGGGCCGGCTGCTGGATCAGGCGCCGCTCGGCGAGCATCCGCCGCGCCGCCGCCGCCGACATCGGCCGGCCATAATGCCAGCCCTGCGCCTTGGCACAGCCAAGCGCCCGCAGCCGTTCCTCGAGTGCGGCATCCTCGACGCCCTCGGCGGTGATCGGCAGGTTGAGGCTTTCGCCGAGCCGCACGATCGCATGGACGATCGCCGCCGAATCGGCATTGTCGTGGAGCGAAGTGACGAAGCTCTTGTCGATCTTGATCCGATCGAACGGCAGTGCGCGCAGATGGGCGAGCGACGAATAGCCGGTGCCGAAATCGTCGAGCGCGAGCCGCACGCCCTGATTCTTGAGGCTGCCGACGATCGACTGGGCGAGCGCGAGATTGCCGAACAGCGCGCTTTCGGTGATCTCCACCTCAAGCCGGCTGGCGGGGAAGCCCGTTTCGGTGAGGACCTTGATGATCTTCTGCGCGAGCCAGGCGTCGCGCAGCTGCCAGGGGGAGATGTTGATCGACAGCGACAGTGACGCATCCCAGTCGCGCGCGGTCATCAGCGCCTGGCGCATCACAGACAGCGACAGATCGGCGATCATGCCGGTATCCTCGGCGATCGGGATGAACAGTTCGGGGCTGACCATGCCGCGCGTCGGATGATCCCAGCGCGCCAGCACCTCGAAGCCTTCGAGCCGGCCGGTCGCGAGATCGACCTGCTGTTCGAAATAGGGGACAATCTCCTCGCGCGGGATCGCGAGGCGCAGCCCGCTTTCGAGCTCGTTGCGCAGCTGGAGCTCGCGCTCCATCGACTGGTCGAACCAGGCGAAACGGTTTCGGCCGCCCTTTTTCGCCTGATACATCGCGATATCGGCCGAGCGCATCAGCGCGTCGATGCTCGAACAGTCGAAATCGGAGCGCGCGATTCCGATCGAGCAGCTGATGTGAAGCCGCAGCCCTTCCGCTTCGAACGGCTGCGCCATGCGGCTGACCAGCCGTTCGGCGATTCGCTCGACGGTCGACGGTTCGGCCGGATCGAACAGGAAGGCGCAGGCGAATTCGTCGCCGCCCAGCCGCGCGGTGAGCGCGATCGGTGGCATCGCGGCGGCGATTTCGTTTGCCACCGCACGCAGCAGGGCATCGCCGACGGGATGGCCATGCATATCGTTGACGGTCTTGAAGTGATCGAGATCGACGACCATCAGCGCCATCGCCTTGTGCCGGCGCACGGCACGCTGGAACATCGCCGCCCCCTCGTCGGCGAGGCTGCGGCGATTGAGGAAGGCGGTGAGCGGATCGCGGCTGGCGAGGTGCAGCGCCCGTTCCTGTGCGGCGGCGCGGACCTCGACCTCGACCGTGAGCGCATGGTGGCGGCGCCAGCCGAACAGGATCAGCGCGACGTTGAGCAGCAGCGCGATGACGAGCGTGCGATCGGGCGGCGCCGCGCCCTGCGTATAATGAAGCAGCGTCTTCGACAGCAGCGAGCTGCCGGTGCCGACAAACAATAGAATCGCCGCGACGCTGGTGGCGCCGGTAATCAAGCCGGCGCTCGTCCTGGTCGTTCGTTCTGCTTCTTCGTCCAGATCCAGCGGCATTGCCGGCATTCGCCCCCAAACATCGGATGAT
The DNA here is from genome assembly GCF_054489705.1 of Sphingomonas sp. RS6. Classification (NCBI taxonomy): domain Bacteria; kingdom Pseudomonadati; phylum Pseudomonadota; class Alphaproteobacteria; order Sphingomonadales; family Sphingomonadaceae; genus Sphingomonas; species Sphingomonas sp. RS6. The sequence continues at coordinate 361,089 of NZ_JBTMWM010000003.1, read as the reverse complement.
CGGTAACGACCGACGCCGATCTTTTTTCACGCCGAAGAGTGTAGATCAGGTTAAATGCGTAGCGGTTGCATTCGATGGCAGGCGCCGCTAAGGCGCAATCCGATCGTTCCATTGCGAACGCGCGACAGTCCACCCCGAGGGGTGACGCCGGCCGACGAGGTTTCGTCCGCCGGCGTGTTTTGCGTTTGCCGGATCGAGATGAATTTGGGAGTGGTTTGGGCATCATGTTCGAGAGTTTGAGCGATCGGCTGGGCGGCGTCTTCGAGCGCCTGCGCGGGCGTGGTGCGCTCGGCGAGGCCGATGTCCGTACCGCGATGCGCGAGGTTCGCGTGGCGCTGCTGGAAGCGGACGTCGCGCTGCCCGTCGCCCGCGAATTCGTCGACAAGGTAACCGAGCAGGCCGTGGGCCAGCAGGTGCTGCGTTCGGTCACGCCGGGGCAGCAGGTCGTCAAGATCGTCCATGACGCGCTGGTCGAGATGCTGGGCGACGACACCGCCGAGCTGGCGATCGACGTTACCCCGCCCGCCGTCGTCATGCTGGTCGGCCTTCAGGGCTCGGGCAAGACGACCACCACCGCCAAGCTGTCCAAGCTGCTGAAGAAGCAGGGCAAGAAGGTGATGATGGCGTCGCTGGACGTCAATCGTCCGGCCGCGCAGGAACAGCTGGCCGTGCTCGGCACCCAGACCGAGGTGGCGACGCTGCCGATCGTCGCTGGGCAGCAGCCGGTCGACATCGCCCGGCGCGCGCTTCAGGCGGCGAAGCTCCAGGGCTTCGACGTGGTGATGCTCGACACCGCCGGCCGTCTGCACGTCGATCAGGCGCTGATGGACGAGATGAAGGCGGTGGCCGACATCTCGAAACCGCAGGAAATCCTGCTCGTCGTCGACTCGCTGACCGGCCAGGACGCGGTGAACGTCGCCAGCAACTTCTCCGAACAGGTGCCGCTGACCGGCGTGATCCTGACCCGGATGGACGGCGATGCGCGCGGCGGCGCGGCGCTGTCGATGCGCGCGGTTACCGGCAAGCCGATCAAGTTCGCCGGCATGGGCGAGAAGCTCGACCAGATCGAGCCGTTCCATCCGAAGCGCGTCGCCGGCCGCATCCTGGGCATGGGCGACGTTGTCAGCCTGGTCGAAAAGGCGGCGGCGTCGATCGAGCAGGAAGATGCCGAGCGCATGGCGAACCGGCTCGCCAAGGGCCAGTTCGACATGAACGACCTGCGCGCGCAGCTGGCGCAGATGCGCAAGATGGGCGGGCTGGGCGCGCTGGCGGGCATGATGCCCGGCATGAAGAAGGCGCAGGCGGCGGTCGATCAGGTCGGTGGCGACAAGGTGCTCATCCGCATGGACGCGATCATCGGCTCGATGACGCCCAAGGAGCGCGCCAAGCCCGAACTGCTCAACGCCAAGCGCAAGATCCGCATCGCCAAGGGCAGCGGCCTGACCGTGCAGGACGTCAACAAGCTCATCAAGATGCATCAGGAGATGCAGACGGCGATGAAGCGGCTGAAGAAGATGGGCGGGCTAAAGGGCATGCTGGGCATGCTGGGCAAGGCCGGCCCCGGCGGCGGCATGGGCGGCATCGGCAATGCGCTGGGCGGCGCCGATCTCGGCCAGATGATGGACAAGGTGGGTGGCGGCCTGCCGGGGATGCCCGGCGGTGCCAAGCTGCCACCGGGTTTCGAAAATATCCTGAAGAAAAAGTAACTTACAACCGTATCTCTTAGAAGGAAGTGAAGTAGAATGGCTCTTTCCATGCGTCTGTCGCGCGGCGGCTCCAAGAAGCGCCCGTACTATCGGATCGTCGTTGCCGATGCCCGTGCGCCGCGTGACGGCAAGTTCATCGAGAAGATCGGCACCTACAACCCGCTGCTCGCCAAGGATTCGCCCGAGCGCATCAAGCTCGACACCGATCGCGCGAAGCACTGGCTGAGCGTCGGCGCGCAGCCGACCGATCGCGTGCTCCGCTTCCTCGACGCGGCCGGCATCAAGGAGCGTGCGGCGCGCAACAACCCGAAGAAGGCCGAGCCGGGCGAGAAGGCCAAGGAGCGCGCCGAGGAGCGTGCAGAGAAGGCGAAGGCTGCAGCCGAAGCCGCAGCCGCGCCGGCCGAAGAGGCAGCCGAGGCCTGAGACTGACCGTCCCTCCCGTCATCGGCGGGAGGGATGGCAGCCATATCGTTGCCCAGCGTGATGCCAGACCCCGTGCCCCCTCGCAGCCGCGGCGACCGCCCGGTGACGCTTGCCGTCGTGATCGGCGCGCATGGCATTGCCGGCGAGGTGCGGCTGAAGGTGTTTGCCGACGACCTGTCGGCGCACCGGCAGTTCAACGGCGGCACGCTCACGCTGAAATCGGTACGCGGCGGATCGAACGGGACGATCGCCCGCTTCGCCGAGGTTTCGGACCGCAACGCCGCCGAGGCACTGCGCGGCACCGAATTGACGGTGCCGCGCACCGCCCTGCCGCCGCTGGGCGAGGGCGAATATTATCATGTCGACCTGCTCGACCTGCCGGTGGTGGACGAGGATGACACCGCGATCGGCCGGGTGGCGGCGATCGACAATTATGGCGCGGGCGACGTGCTCGACATCGAGCGGCCCGACGGCAAACGCTTCATGGTGCCGATGCGGCCCGAAGCGGTGCCCGAATGGAATGACGATCGGCTGGTGGTGGCACGCGCGTTCGTCGAATAAGCCTCGACGACCAAATCCCATCGTGCTACTAGGATATTGATGCACGCGCCCTCGGGTCCGCATGAAAACCCCGCCGACCATCCGGTCTGGAACGCGCTTTCCCATTATCAGATTGGACCTGACGATGCGGCGCTGCCTTTTGTGGCGCGGCTGGCGCGCGAAAATGGCTGGACGCGCGCCGAAGCCGAGCGCGTTATCGACGAATATCGCCGTTTCTGCTTTCTGGCGGTAACCTGTGGCCATCCGGTCACGCCCTCGGATGCCGTAGACCAGGTCTGGCATCTGCACCTCACCTATACGCGCGATTATTGGGACCGCTTCTGCCCGAAGGTGCTCGGGCGGCCGCTGCATCATGGCCCGACTGCGGGCGGCGCGGACGAGCAGCACCGCTTCTTCCTCCAATATGCCGATACGCTGCGCAGCTATGAGCGCATCTTCGGCTCGCCGCCCGCGGACCTGTGGCCTGACGCGCGACGACGGTTGAAGGATGATCCCAAAGCCCGCCGTGTCCATCCGCGTGACGCGATCATCGTGCCGCGGCGGCGGGCGCGGGCACTTGTCGCGGTGGCAGTGATAATCCTGCTGGCGCTTGCGGCCGCGACGATCCTCCTTGGACATGGGTGAAATCACATGGCACTTGGACCCTTCGATCTACCCGCCGGGCCTTTTCTGGCGCTTTATTTGGTGCTGCTCGCGCTGGCCTGGTTTGCGAGCGGCGCGCTCCAGCGATCGCTGATCCCGCCGGGCCGGGCCGGTGCGACCGCCGATATCGACGAGCTTGCGGTGTTGATCGGGGGTGCGCCCCGACTCGCCGAGTCGATGGCTGCGCGGCTGCTGGCCGATGGCCGCATGACGCCGCACGACAAACACGAATTCCGTATCGCGGGGACGCATTATCACGGCATCGCCGAGCGGAAAATGGTGGCAATGCAGGGTGTTGTCGGCTGGCGCGACATTCAGCAGACGCTGATGGATACAGCCGGGATCGTCTCGGCGCGCCTCGTCCGCTCGGGTTTGCTGGCGGCGCCGGGGGATGCATGGCGGCGGCGGTTTTGGTCTGCGGCGCCATTGCTGGTGCTGATCGGCTTCGGGCTGGTGAAGGTTGCCGTCGGGATCGGTCGTGATCGGCCGGTCGGCTTTCTGACCGCATTGGTTTTTGCGACCGCGGTGCTGGCGGCGATCCGCGCCGCGCGGATCAGCCGCGCCACGCGAGCCGGCCACGCGCTTGTCGAGCGACTGCGCGACCAGCACGAACGCCTTTGCCGCGGGCCGACCGCAGCGGAAGCGGGACTCGCGGTCGCTCTTTTCGGGACGGTCGTGCTGGTCGGTTCGGGGTGGGAGGCGCTTCACCACGCGCGTGCCGGCACTGGCGATGGTGGAAGTGGCTGTAGCGCAAGCAGTGGCTGTGGGGGCGGGGGCGACGGCGGCGGCTGCGGCGGATGTAGCAGCTGATCCAGGTCGAGTGCTCGCGAGGCCGGTGCGCGATCAACGCCAGAGCGGCGTTTGCGCATTGAGCATGTTGCGGATCGTGGTGGCGGCGACGCCGGCTTCGCCCATCGCGTGGCTGATCTGATCGAGCCCCTTGGCGACGTCGCCGGCGGCGAACAGGCCGGGGAGCGAGGTGCGCTGGTGATCGTCAACCTCAAGGCAGCCGCTGTCATCGGCGCGGGCGCCGGCCTCGACCGCCAGTTCGGAGCGGATGTCCGAGCCGAGCGCGGGGTAGAGGCTGTCAAAGGCGAGGCGCCCGGCGCCGGTGTCGAGCGCGAGACGATCTTCCTCGAGTCCCCAGTCCGTCGCCGGGCCGTCGATGCAGGCAATGCCGGCGGCGTCGAGCTCGGCCCGCTGGTCGGGTGGGAGGTCGTGGCGGTCGGGGGCGATCAGCGTCACGTCCTGCGTATAGCTGCGCACGAACAGCGCCTCGCGCGCGGCATGATGGCCGGTGCCATAGACGGCGACACGGCGGTCGGTGACTTCATAGCCATCGCACACCGGGCAATAGCGGACGAGGCCGCGCGCCAGTGCCTCGTCGTGCAGCGTATCGGGCATTGGCGGGCGATGATTGACAACGCCGGTGGCGAGCAGCACTGCGCGGGCACGAACCTCGCGCGCGCCGATGCGGACGCGGAAGCCGCCGTCGAGCGCCTCCAGCCCCGTGACTTTGGCGGCTTCGCGCACGGCGCCGTATTTCTCCGCCTGCGCGCGCATCAGGGCGAGCAGGTCGAGCCCGGAGATGCCATCCGGATAGCCGGCATGGTTGCGCGTGCACGGGATCAGCGCGGCGCGGCTCGAGCCGCAATCGAACAGGCGGATCTTGAGGTGGAAGCGCGACAGATAGATGGCGGCGGTGAGCCCGGCGGGCCCGCCGCCGATGATGATGCAATCGTCCATGCGGCGCCAGCGCGCGGGGAGGGGACAGGTTCCCGCGCGCGGTGCTAGGGGGCGGCATGGCCGTGCCCGATTATCTGCTCGATACGTGCGTCTGCATCCGCCTGTTGCGCGGCGATGGCGGGCCGATTGCGCGCCGGCTGGCGGCGGCGCGGCCGGGGACGATCGCGATGTCGGCGATCAGCCATGCCGAACTCGCCGAAGGCGGGGCAGCGGCGGTGGCGGCGTTGATCGCGCAGGTGCCGGTACTGCCGTTCGACAGCGCGGCGGCGATGGCCTATCCCGCCGCGCGCGCCGCGCGGGGGCGCCACGACCGGCTGATCGCTGCGCACACGCTGGCGCTCGGCGCCACGCTCGTCACGCGCAACGGCCGCGATTTTCGGGCGGTGCCGGGGCTGCGGATCGAGGACTGGTTCTGATCGCGTTGCCTTTCTGCGCGAATGTATATACATGCTGTATATACGGAGGCGGCTTATGGGCGAGGAATATCGCGCCAGGATCTTCAAATCGGGCAATTCGCTGGCGCTGCGCCTGCCCAAGGCGCTGGGACTGAAGGAAGGCGCCGAAGTGGTGCTGCGCGAGGAGCGGCGCGGCTTTTCGGTCGAGCCGGTGGACAGCGAGGCGACGATCGACCTCACCGGCGTCGCGGGCGCGCTGCCTTGGCTGAAGCCGATCAGCCCCGAGGATCGCGAGATCGAAGAGCGCGAACTCGATTGGGAAGGACGCAAGCTGCGGCGCGATGGCTGAACCCCGCTTTCTTCTCGACACCAACATATGCATCTACGTCCTCAACGACGCGCAAGGGCGGGCGGCGCGCGCGGTAGAGGCGCAGGCACAGGGTTCGGTCGTCAGCTCCACCATCGTGATGGCGGAGGTGTTGCGCGGTGTGCCGGAGGGCAATAGCGCGGGGCGGATCGTGGTCGATCGGTTCTTCCGTCTCGTGCCCGCGCTGCCGTTCGACGCGGCTGCTGCGGAGGTCTATGCCCGGCTGCCGTTCCGGCGGGCGCGACTGGACCGGCTGATCGCGGCGCAGGCGCTGGCGGCCGGGCTGACGCTGATTACCAACAACGAACGGGATTTCGCCGACATCCCGGACCTCAACTTCGAGAACTGGACGCTGTGACCTTCGCTGCCACCGTTTTGACGCTCTATCCCGAGATGTTTCCGGGGCCGCTCGGCATCTCGCTGGCGGGGCGCGGGCTGCGTGAGGGGCTGTGGTCGCTGGAGACGGTGCAGATCCGCGACTTTGCGAGCGACAGGCACCGCACGGTGGATGACACGCCCGCCGGCGGCGGCGCGGGCATGGTGCTGCGCGCCGATGTGCTTGGCGCGGCGATCGACAGCGTCGCACGGGGCGACCGGCCGCTGATCGCGATGACGCCGCGCGGACGGCCGCTCACCCAGGCGCGGGTGCGCGCGCTGGCGGACGGGCCGGGCCTGGTGGTGCTGTGCGGCCGGTTCGAGGGGTTTGACGAGCGGATATTCGAGGCGCGCGGCATCGAAGAGGTGTCGATCGGCGACTATATTCTGTCTGGCGGCGAGATGGGGGCGCTGACGCTGCTCGATGCTTGCATTCGGCTGGTTCCCGGCGTAATGGGCGCGGCTTCAAGCGGCATGGACGAGAGCTTCGAAACGGGGCTGCTCGAATATCCGCAATATACCCGACCTGTCGAATGGGAAGGGCGCACGATCCCCGAAGTGCTGCGATCGGGGGATCATGCGAGGATCGACGCCTGGCGACGAGCCCAGGCGGAGACCGATACACGGCTAAGGAGGCCGGATCTTTGGGAGCGTCATGAGGGCGCTCGGGTCCAGTCTCCCTCTGGCGCGCGGCGAAAACATGGGACTGACTGAGATGAACATCATCCAGACGCTCGAAGCCGAGCAGATTGCCAAGTTCAACGAAGCGAAGAAGATCCCCGAATTCCGGCCCGGCGACACGCTGCGCGTCGGCGTGAAGGTGGTCGAAGGCGAGCGCACCCGCGTCCAGAATTTCGAAGGCGTGTGCATCGCGCGTTCGAACAAGGGCATGGGTTCGAACTTCACCGTTCGCAAGATTTCGTTCGGCGAGGGCGTTGAGCGCGTCTTCCCGCTCTATTCGCCCAACGTCGAGTCGATCGACGTGGTTCGTCGCGGCGTCGTGCGTCGCGCGAAGCTGTATTACCTGCGGGGTCGTACCGGCAAGTCGGCGCGTATCGCCGAGCGCCGCGATCCGCGCGCAGGTGCGCAGGCGGCCGAATAAGCCACCGCAATCGCGGTCACGCGCGGGCGCGCAGGTCCTGGGGCCTGCGCGCCCGTTTTCGTTTCTGCGCAAGACGATCGGCGGGGGTGGCGCGTTGCCCATGAAAAAGACCGCCGACGCAGCGCGCCAGCGGTCCGATCGATGTCGCGGCGAATGCGCTCAGGCGGCGATACGCTCGATCGTCTGGAACAGCGCCCGGCCGCGCGCGGTAAGCGCGGCATCGTGCACGACAGGGCCTGCGGTACCGATCACCAGCGCCTCGTAAGCAAGGAGTCCGCGATCGCACAGCGACTGCACGGCTTCGATAAAGGCGTGGTGGCGATCGAGCGCCTGGCCGATGCCCAGCGCGCTTGCGCGGAGCGTCGCGCTGCCCGGCCAGGCCGCTGTGAGCGCGCGGACGATGGATCCGACGCAGGCGGGATCGAGCGAGGCCAACATATCGAATCCATCCCTGGCCATCGGCAATCCCTCCTCCATGCCGTCGCGATCGATCGGCAACCACCAACGCAACGGGATCAGTCGCAGCGGCGGCGCCGCAACAGCACCGGTTGGTCCCTGCGCGGCCCCGAGTCGGCGATCAACATCCCTGAGCCCAAGGTTCGACGAATCGAAACGCCGTTAACCAAGTGCAGTTCCCCGCTTATCGTTACGCAGGCGCCACGCCTAGCGGTGAGAGGATCGACTCCGAAATTAACCAGTTGATAACTTCGTGTCGTGGCGACGATCAGCGAAGATCGTAGGCGCCGGTGCATGTTCGTCTTCCCAGGAGAGGGCCTCCGTTCGCGCCCTGCTTCCTTGTGTAATTTCCGATGGGTACAAATCCTTAATCGTTGGAAACCAATTGCCGCTCTAAAAGCATGACATCGTTTCCACAGGGGTGTGCGTAATGTCTGGTCAGTTCGTTGGTAGCGTAGATTGGTTCCGCTCGGACAAGCAGGGTGCCGGTGATCGCGGACAGCGCATGGGCATGCTCGCGCAGACCGCAGTGACGATGCTGGGCGGCGATGTGGCGGTAATCGATTCGGAGATCGCGACGGCGCTCGCGACGACCGAGCGCGAGACACTTGCCTCGCCGGCGCAACTCGCCAATCCCCTCACGGCATTGCAGCACGGCTTTCATGCGCAGATTTCGGTGCCGGTTCGCCTGAACGGCAATCGCGTCGGGACGATTGCGGTGCTGAGCCGCAGCCCGCGCAACTTCGATACGGCCGATATCCTGGCGCTGCGTCACATCGCGGCGCGCATTTCCGAAACGGAAGCGGATAGGCCGGTGCCCGCCATTCACTGATCCCCCCGACTGACCGCGGGCGGAAATGCCCGCGGTCAGTTCGCGCCCTTGCGACGCGCGGCAAGCGCCTCGCGACCGCGGGCGGTCAAGGCGGCATCAATCACCAGCGCGCCGTCGGCGTCGACGACCAGCGCTTCATAGGTGAGGAACCCGTCGTCGCTGAGCGACTGGACGATCTTGAGAAATTCACGCGTCGAATCGTGATCATCGGCAAGCCCGATGCTGGCGGGCGTGAGCGCGGTTACCGATGGCCAGCGATCCTGAAGCAGCCTTGTGGCTGATTCGACCGGCGCGATCGTACCCGTATCAAACTGGCCGTGCGAAGACATGCGGCCGCTACTCCCATCTCAACCAAGTGCGCGCCCCGCTTTCCGCCTGTTATCATGGATTAAGACATAGATAATTTTCGTTAACAAATGGTTAACGGCGCGTCCATTCCGGCATATTACAATCGGTGCGGAATAATGTTCCCGAAAGACCGGCAAGATTAACTTGCATATCGTTATAGCAACTACCTGTTCCATCGAACGGTTGCGCGAATGAAACGGACTGGTAATGCGTGAACAGTAAAAATATTGGATATTCTGTCGATTAAGCATAGTTCGTAAGATTTCTGGCGCAGATGTCGCATCGCGCCGGGCGCGGTCCGCCCCTTTACGCCGCCGATGCTGCCCGCGATAACCCCGTCATCAAACGATGCCCATCGGGGATGATGAATGAGGTTCGAATGCGTGCATGGAAGCTGGGGCTGGGATTGGTCGGTCTGATGTCTGCCGTGACGACGAATCAGGCGCAGGCGCAGGAACCGGCAGGCGCGCCGGCGCTGACGCTGGAACGGATCTTCGCGAGCCCCTCGATCGACGGACCGTCGCCGCGATCGACCGCGCTGTCGCCCGACGGCAAGCTGGTGACGCTGCTGCGCAACCGCGACGATGAGCGCGACCGCTATGACCTGTGGGCGATGGATACCGCGACCGGCAAGTGGCGGATGCTGGTCGATTCGAAGCGGCTCGGCTCGGGCGCCGAATTGTCCGAGGCGGAGAAGATGCAGCGCGAGCGCGCCCGCATCGGCGGCACCAAAGGCATCGTCCGCTATGACTGGGCGCCCGACGGCAAATCGATCCTCGTCCCGCTGGAAGGCGAACTGTTCCGGGTCGGCATCGACGGCGAGATCAAGAAGCTTTCGGCGGCAGCCGGGCCGAAGCTCAACCCGACGCTGAGCCCCGGCGGCCGTTACGCAAGCTATGTCCAGGGGCAGAACCTGTTCGTGCTCGACCTGTCGAGCGGCCGGCCGATGCAGGTGACCGAAGATGGCGCCGGCACCGTCCATTGGGGCGAGGCCGAATTCGTTGCGCAGGAGGAAATGGGCCGGAGCACCGGCTATTGGTGGTCGCCCGACGATCGTCACATCGCGGTCGAACGCTTTGACGAGGCGCCGGTGGGCATCGTCACGCGCGCGGCGATCGGCGCGGACGGGACGAGCATCTACCAGCAGCGCTATCCGAAGGCGGGAACGTCGAACGTGCTCGTCGAGCTTTATGTCGTCGATCCGGTGAGTGGCAGGCGAACCAAGGTCGATCTCGGCACCGATTCCGACATCTATCTGGCGCGGGTGAACTGGGCGGCCGACGGCAAGACGCTGTATGTCCAGCGCCAGAATCGCGAGCAGACCCGGCTGGATCTGCTCGCGGTCGATCCGGCGACCGGGGCATCGCAGCTGCTGTTCAGCGAAAGCGCGGCGCCGAAGAGCTGGATCAACCTGTCCAACGCGTTCCGGCCGCTGAGCGACGGGAGCCTGATCTGGTGGTCCGAGCGCGATGGCCACGGCCATCTCTATCGCTGGGCGAAGGGCGGCTGGACGCAACTGACCAAAGGCGACTGGGAAGTGACCCCGGACGCGGTGAGCGTGGATGAGAAGAGCGGGCGCCTCTATTTCCAGGGCAACAAGGACGACCCGCTGGAGCGGCATCTCTATTGGATCGATTACCGCAAGCCAGGCACCGCGACGCGGATCACCGAGCGCGGATGGTGGAACGGCGCCAGCATGGACGCGGGCGCCACCCGCGCGATCGTCAATCGGTCGAACACCGATCAGCCCCGCCAGATGTATCTGGCCGACCGCGACGGCAAGCGGATCGCCTGGGTGATGGAGAATGCGGTCGGCGATGCGGATCATCCCTATCACCCCTATCTGACGAGCCACCGCGAGCGGCGGTTCGGCACGATCAAGGCGGAGGACGGCACCGAGCTGCACTGGGAGATGATCACGCCGCCGCTGGAGCCGGGCAAACGCTATCCGGTGTTCTTCCAGCATTATGGCGGACCGCATGTGCAGACGGTAAGCCGGGCCTGGGGCGGCGCGCTGCAGCAATATCTGGTCGATCAGGGCTATATCTGGTTCCAGATCGACAATCGCGGCTCGGCCAATCGCGGCGTCGCGTTCGAAAGCGCGATCTGGCACGCGATGGGCACCGTCGAGGTGGCCGATCAGCTGGCGGGCGCGGCCTATCTAAAGACGCTGCCCTTCGTCGATCCGAAGCGGATCGCCACCTATGGCTGGTCCTATGGCGGCTATATGACGCTGAAGATGCTGGAGGCGGCGCCGGGCACCTTTGCCGCCGGGGTATCGGGCGCGCCGGTGACCAAATGGGATTTGTACGACACCCATTATACCGAGCGCTACATGGGCGATCCGCGCGTGGTGTCGGAAGCCTATGCCCGTTCGGGCACGATCGCCGATGCGGCCAAGATCGGCGACAAGTTGCTGATGATCCACGGCATGTCCGACGACAATGTCGTGCTGGACAACAGCACCGCGATGTTTGCGACGCTGCAGCAGAACGACGTGCCGTTCGAGATGATGCTCTATCCGGGGCAGACGCACCGCGTTGACGGGCCGGGCATCAGCGAGCATCTGTGGCGCACGATCCTCGATTTCCTCGATCGTAGCTTGGAAGACAAATAGCGAGACTTGTGTTCGAGTCGGGGATTGTAAAGGCGCATACGTATATTTTCCGGGGTCACGATGCCCTCCGGCCTCCACGCGGTCTCTATAAGACACGAAAAGCGTAGCATTAGCTGCGCCTTCTTAGGAGTCCACCCGGATGAAGTTCTTCGTCAACATGAAGATTCAGTTCAAGATTCTGGCGATGCTGGGTCTTCTGGGCGTGGCGACGTTGAGCATGGGCTGGTATGGCGGGCGCGTTTCCAGCTCGATCGACGACAGCTACTCCATCCTTGTCGACACGCGGATGCCCGATACGTCCAAGCTCGTGAGAACCAATCGGTACGTCAACACGATGATGTACGACGGCTATCGGGTGATGGCGTATGACGGCCGTTCGGCAGAGGCAAAGCGTTCTGCGGCCGATGAAGTGGATGCCTATGAAAAGGCGCTGAAGAACATCGACGAGGTTGTGAAGGCGGAGCCCGAGACTGCCGCTGCGCTGGCGCCGCTTCGCGCGCTTGTCGAAGCGGTCCACGCCAAGGTCGAGCCCGCGATCGCGGCGGGGTTGCGGAACGAGAACGATACGGCCAAGGCATTGCTCGCCGAGGCGGACAAGCAAGCCGATACGTTCTCCCGCGAAATGCGTGACTTCAATGACAAGCGCATGGCGGATGCGACTGCGCTGTCCGACAGTCTTTCGGCGACGGCCGCGACGGCGAGCTTCATGCTGCCGATCATCGCCGTGATCGTCATCATGGTCTGCATGGCGCTGGCCGTTTTCCTGACGCGCAAGCAGATCAGCAACCCGCTCACCCGGCTGCAGGATACAATGCGGAGCCTGGCGGGAGGCGATCACGCGGTGCCGGTGGAAGGCACCGAGCGCGGCGATGAAGTGGGCGGCATGGCGAAATCCGTGCTGGTCTTCAAGGAAGCCGCGATCGCCCAGGCCGCGGCGGCGGAAGCGAAACAGCGGAACGAGGCGGCGCAGAAGCTGGTGGTCGATACGCTGGAGGGCCAGCTTGCCAAGCTCGCCGATGGCGACCTGACGGCCACGATCGAGGTGCACTTCACCGAAGAATATGAAGGGTTGAAGCGCAACTACAACGCCGCCGTGAGCGCGCTGCGCGAGCTGATCGCGGCGGTGATGGAAAGCGCCGAGACCATCTCGACTGGCTCGGCCGAAATCGCCCAGGCCAGCGAGGACCTGGCCCGGCGCACCGAAGGCGCCGCCGCCAGCCTGGAGGAAACCTCGGCTGCCGTCAGCCAGATGGACCAGCGGATCAAGGCCACCGCCGCGGCGTCGACCAAGACGGTGGAACGCGCGACCGGTGCGATCGGCGTCGTCGCGTCGGGCCGCAGCGTTGCCGACGAGGCGATGCAGGCGATGACCCGCGTTTCGGAAAGCGCAAAGGGCATCGACAATGTGATCGAGGGGCTGGACAAGATCGCCTTCCAGACGCGGGTTCTGGCGATGAACGCCGCCGTCGAGGCCGGCCGCGCCGGCGAGGCGGGGCGCGGCTTCGCGGTGGTCGCCGATCTCGTCTCGGCGCTGGCGATGCGCGCCGAAGAGGAAGCCGGCCGCGCCCGCGACCAGCTGACCGCAACCCAGACCGACATCAATGCGGCGGTGGATATGGTGCAGCGCGTGGACAGCGCGCTCGGCGCGATCGTCGGCGACGTGAACGAGGTGCACAAGCTGCTGGAAACGATGGCGACCGACAACCAGGTGCAGGCATCGGCGGTCACCCAGGTCGCCACCGCCGTCAACAGCATCGACCAGACGACGCAGCAGAATGCCGCCATGGTGGAAGAAACGTCGGCGGCAGCGCGCAACCTTTCCTCCGAAGTCGCCTCGCTTTCCGAGCGGGCGCTGCGGTTCAACGCGGGCGACCGCGGCAGTCGGAAGCCGGTGCGGTCGCGGGTCCATGCGATGCCGGTGCAATCAACACCGGCGCATGCGGCCAGCGTCTCGACCGTGCGGCAGACCGGCGCGGATGTGGAGGAATGGGCGAGCTTCTGATCGCCGGAACCTCATAGCGGAAGATGCGTTGAACCATCGCCCGTCTCGCCGGATCGGTGGGGCGGGCATTTCATGTGAGAAGCTGCCCCCGGCAATGCCAGGAGGGGGGCGCTGGCGTGCATGATTTTTTCGTGAAAGGGGCTCGCCACGCAGCTTTGTTTCTGCTAGCGGCCACCGCGATGCTTCGAAAACGCGCCATCACCATGCGAATTACCCCGCGCCCGTAATCCGGGCGCGATAGCTGCGCTTGTGCAGCGAAGCAGCGGAATGCAGGTGCATTCCACCTTTCTCACCCCTTAAAGAGCATCCACGCGCCGCGCCGCCGGCGCTCGGAGGAAGAAGAGGTATAATTCATGGGCTACCGTGTCGTCGTCGCAGGCGCCACCGGCAATGTCGGTCGCGAAATGCTGAACATCCTGGCCGAGCGGGAATTCCCGATCGACGAACTCGCCGTGTTGGCATCGTCGCGCTCGACCGGCGACATGGTCGATTTCGGCGAGACCGGGAAACAGTATCGCGTCCAGAATATCGAGCATTTCGATCCCACCGGCTGGGACATGGCGCTGTTCGCGATCGGCTCCGAGGGCAGCAAGACCTATGCGCCGAAGTTCGCTGCCGCTGGCTGCACGGTGATCGACAACGCCTCGCTCTACCGCATGGACCCGGACGTGCCGCTGATCGTGCCCGAAGTGAACCCGGAGGCGATCGACGGCTATAAGGCCCGCAACATCATCGCCAACCCGAACTGCTCGACCGCGCAGATGGTGGTGGCGCTCAAGCCGCTGCACGATGCCGCGAAGATCAAGCGCGTCGTCGTCGCGACCTATCAGTCGGTCTCGGGCGCCGGCAAGGCGGGCATGGACGAGCTGTTCGAGCAGAGCCGCGCGATCTTCGTCGGCGACCAGGCCGAGCCGAAGAAGTTCACCAAGCAGATCGCGTTCAACGTGATCCCGCATATCGACAGCTTCCTCGAAGACGGGTCGACCAAGGAAGAGTGGAAGATGGTCGCCGAGACCAAGAAGATCCTCGACCCCAAGGTGAAGGTATCGGCCACCTGCGTGCGCGTGCCGGTGTTCGTCGGCCATTCGGAGGCGATCAACCTGGAGTTCGAGAACGAGCTTTCGGCTGAGGATGCACAGAAAATCCTGCGCGAGGCGCCGGGCGTGATGCTGGTCGATAAGCGCGAGGATGGCGGCTATGTCACGCCGATCGAATGCGTCGGCGAATATGCGACCTATATCAGCCGCGTCCGCGACGATTCGACGGTCGAGAACGGGCTGTCGCTGTGGTGCGTTTCGGACAATCTCCGCAAGGGCGCGGCGCTCAACGCGGTGCAGATCGCCGAGCTGCTCGGCCGCCGTCACCTGCAAAAGGCGTGATCGGGCAGGACGGCCCTCCCGGGATGGAAGGGCCGCCCGCCACGATCAGAAACTCGCCCAGGCCTCCGCGTCGTCGACCGCCGGCGGCGGGGACGGGCGGGTGCCCGCCAGCGGGCTGAAGCTGTGCGGGGCGGGGGCAGTCGCTGACGATTGCGGCCGAGCGCCGTTGCCGCCGATGCGGAAGGTGCTGGCATGGCTGTCGAGCCGCGAGACCTGTTCGCTGAGCTGACGCGCGGCGGCGGACGTCTGCTCGACCATTGCGGCGTTCTGCTGGGTCGACTGGTCCATCGTGCCGATCGCGGTGCTGATCTCGCGGATCGCGCTCGATTGCGCCTGGTTGTCGGTGGCGATGCCGCCGAGCAGCATGTGCACCTCACCCACCGTCTCGACAATCTCGCCGAGCGCGCCGTCGACGCGTTCGACCGCGTCGCGGGCGGCGCCGACTTCGTGCTGGGTTACCGTCAGTTGATCGCGGGCGCGCTTTGCCTCTTCCTCGGCGCGCATCGCCAGTGCCGAGACCAGATCGGCGACGACCGCGAAGCCGCGGCCGGCCTCGCCCGCACGGCCGGCCTCGACCGCGGCGTTCATCGCGAGCACGCGAGTCTGGAAGGCGATCTTGTCCAGCCCTTCGATCACGCTGTCGATCCCCTTGGCGCTTTCGGAGACGCGGACCATCGCCTGTACGGCCTCGTCGGCGGTCGAGCGGCCGGTGCCGACCACGCCGATCGCCTGATCGGCCCGTTCGACGGTTCGGTTGGCGGCGGCGGCGGTGGCATCGGTGCGCTGGTTGATCTGGGTGATCGCGGCGGCGGTCTGTTCGAGGCTGGCGGCGTTGCTTTCGGTGCGGCGGGCGAGATCGTCCGACGCGCTGGCGATTTCCGATGAGCCGCTGCGGATTGCCGCAGTGCTTTCGAGGACGGTGCCGATCAGCGCGCGAAGGCTGGCGAGTGCGGTGTTGAAATGGCCGGCGAGGCGCGAATATTCCTGCGGAAAGTCGCTGCCGACATCGACCGACAGATCGCCCTGCGACACCCGTTCTAGCGCGCTGCCGAGCACGGCCATCGCCTTTTCGCGATGCACCTCGGCCTCGCGATTGCTGACCTCCACCTGTTGCTTGGCGATTTCGGCGGTGCGGAAGCGATGCAGCGCTTCGGCCATCGTGCCGATCTCGTCGGTGCCGCGATGTTCGGGAATGGTGACGTTGACATTGCCCGTCGCGAGCGTGCGCATCGCATCGGTCATCTGGATGAGCGGGCGGAACATTGCGCGCGCGAGGACGAAACAGGCGGCGGCGACCAGCCCCGTGACCAGCAACCCGCCGATCGCCAGCGACCAGCGGACGCCGCTGATCGCGCCCAGCACCTCGCTTTTCGGAATGCCGACATAGAGCACGCCGATCACCTTGCCCTGGGCATCCTTGATCGGATCATAGGCGGTGAAGAAGGGCTTGCCGAGAATATCGGCGCTGCCGCGATAAGGCATGCCCTTGCCGAGCACGGCGTCATAGGCGGCGTTGCGTGCGAGCGGCGTGCCGACCGCGCGGCTGCCACGGGGCTTCATCACGTTGGTGGCGACGCGAATGTCCTCGCGAAACACCGTCGCGGTGCCGCCGACGAGATGCTTGACCTCGTCCACCGGCTCGTTCCAGCCGTTGATCAGGTGATCGCCGACATAGAGCTTGTCGCCCTCCAGCCGGAAGGTGTCGCCATAGCTGCGCAGCACGCGCCAGGCGACGCGCATGTTCACTTCCTGCCGCTCGGCCGCGACGCGCTCGGCATCGTTGGCGACGACGTGGTTGCTGATCGCAAAGGTGGCGATCGCGAGCAGAAGCAGGCCGGCCACGCTCATGGCGGTCGTCTTCGTCGCGAGCGAGAGGTTGTGGAGCTGTTTCAAGGGCTGCATCCTGAAGCGGCCAAGCGCGCGCCAGCACGCCGGAGGCCAGGTGTCAGCCCATTATAGACACTTAATCGGGACTCCGACGGAATGCGGCGGCGCTGCGGCCGCGAGGGCCCGCCGGCACGGCTCAGTGGCCGGCTGCGGCGGGATCGGGCTTTTCGGCCGGGCCGGTGGGCCGGCGGAGCAGCAGGACGAGCGGCACGCTGATCGCGGTGACGATCGCCATCAGCCAGAAATCGTTGAGATAGGCGATCATCGTCGCCTGGCGCGTCACCTCGGCATTGAGTAGTGCGATGGCGGTATCGGTCGATCCGCCAAGCCCGCCGAGCAGGCCGGTGTTGAGCCCCTCGAGCGTCTGGCTGGTCACATGGGCGCCGATCGATTCGTGGCTTTCCTGCACGCTGCGAGCGAGCACCGCGGTGACGATCGAGATGCCGACCGACGAGCCGATGTTGCGCGTGAGGTTCATCAGGCTCGACCCTTCGGTGCGGAAATGCGGCGGCAGGCCCGCAAAGGCCAGACCCTGAAGCGGCATGAACACGAAACCGAGGCCCAGGCCCTGGATGAAGCCGGTGACGATGAACGGCATCGAGCCCATCTCCAGCGTCCAGGCCGACATGTCCCACAGCGAATAGGCGGCGATGGCGAGGCCGCCGCCGACCAGGATGCGCGGATCGAAGCCGCGCTGGGTGAGCTGCGCCGACACCGCCATCGTCACCATCACGCCGACACCGCGCGGCATCAGCAACACGCCGGTATCGAACACCGAATAGCCGTAGAGCGACTGGAGCATCGGCGGCAACAGCGCCATCGTCGCCATCATCACCAGGCCGATGACGAGCATGAAGAACACCGCCGTCACGAGGTTGCGGTTCTTCCACAGATCACGATCGAACATCGGCTGCTTGCCGGTGATCAGATGGACGCCGAACATCCAGAAACCGATCAGTGCGAGCAGCAGTTCGATCCATATCTCGGTCGAGCCGAACCAGTCCTGATTCTGGCCGCGATCGAGCATCAGCTGGAGTCCGATGATGCCGATCGACAACAGGCTGAAGCCGAACACGTCGAACGGCCGCTTGCGGATCGGCCGGCTGGGCAGCAGCCACCACAGGATCGCGAAACAGACGACGCCGACCGGCAGGTTGACGTAGAAGACCCAGCGCCAGTCGAAATTGTCGGTGAGATAGCCGCCGATCAGCGGCCCCATGATCGGGCCGACCATGATGCCCATGCCCCAGACCGACATCGCCTTGGCCTGGCGTTCGGGCGGGTTGATGTCGAGCAGCACCGTCTGGCTGAGCGGATTGAGGAACGCCGCCGACACGCCCTGGAGCAGGCGGAACGCGACCATTTCCTCAAGGCTCTGCGCCGCGCCGCACAGCGCCGACGACACGATGAACCCGATCGTGGACAGCAGGAACAGATTGCGCGAGCCCACCCGGTCGGCGAGCCAGCCGGTGATCGGGATCGCGATCGCCGAGGCGACGATATAGCTGGTGAGCACCCAGGTGACGGTATCCGACGTTGCGCCGAGCGCGGTCTGCATGTGCGGGAGCGCGACGTTGGCGATCGTCGTGTCGAGGATCTGCATGATCGTCGCCATCATGACGCCAACCGTCAGCAGGCCGCGATACCGGACGGGAAGGGCGGCGACACCTTCTTGCGGGCGGGGAGGCCGGGGGCTGGCCTCACCCGCCCGAGGCGCACGGCCGGGGGCTGCCGTCGCCATGATCAGTCACACTTTCCATCGAACTTGACGTCGACATCGGCGGACAGGCCGGCGATCATCTCGCGCGGGCTCTTGTCGTCGATGGCGATGCGGACGGGCACGCGCTGCGTGACCTTCACCCAGTTGCCATTGGCATTCTGTGCCGGAAGCAGCGCGAATTCAGAGCCGGTGCCGGCGCCGAGCGATTCGACATGGCCCTTCAGCCGCAGATCGGGATAGGCGTCGAACGTCACGATCGCGCACTGGCCGACGCGCATCTTGTTGAGATCGGTTTCCTTGAAATTGGCTTCGACCCAGGCCGGCTTGTCGGACACGATCGATACCGCCGAGAGGCCCGTGATCATCTGCTGGCCGACCTGAAGGCTCTTGGTCTGGCTGACGATGCCGCTGATCGGTGCGCGGACGGCGGTGCGCTCGAGATCGAGCTTCGCCTTGTCGAGCTGGACGCGCGCAGCCGCGATCGCCGGGTTCTCGCCGGGAACGGCCGAACCGGTGGCGAGCTTGGCGCGCGCCTCTGCGGCGCTCGACTGGGCGTTGAGCAGCGTGGCCCGGGCCTGCTCCAGGGCATGTTCGGCCGCCTGATAATTGGCGCGCGTCGTGAAGCCGCGCTTCATCAGCGCCGCCTGGCGGTCGAAGTCTTCCTTTGCCTGCTGGATACGGTCGCGCGCGGCCTGGATATCGGCCCCGGTGCCCTGATAGCTCACCTTGTCGGTGGCGAGCTGAACCTGGGCCGCGGCGATGGCGGCATTGGCCTGTTCGACGGCGATGCGATAGGGTTCGGGATCGATGCGGAAGAGGAGGTCGCCGGCGTTGACGTGCTGGTTTTCCTTCACCGCGACCTCGACGATGCGGCCGGCGACGTCGGTCGACACCGACACCTTGTCCTGCTGGACATAGGCATTGTCAGTAGAGACGCTGTGCCCCGAGGTCAGCCAGAAATAGCCGACCACCGCGACGAGCAGCAGCGGCACGCCGAACATGAGCAGCGGACGAAGCCAGGCGCGCCGCCGCGGCCTGGCGGTCGGCTCGGCTGCTGCCGGGGTCTCCGCGGTCATCTCGGGCGCTGTCGGCTTGCGAATCTGGGGGTCTGCGTCAGCCACGGGCGGCCTCTTTGATCTCTTGGGGTTGTGACAGGTTGTTGCGAAGAAGAATGAGCGATTCGATCAGCGTTTCACGCTGGGCGGCGTCGAGGCCGCTCAGCATGTCCTCGATCATCTCGCCGCCGACGACGCGAAGTTCCTCGATCACCGGCAGCGCACGATCGGTCAGGTGAATGCGCCACATGCGACGATCGGCGGGATCGCGCCGACGCTCGACCAGCCCCGATTCCTCGAGCCGGTCGATCATCCGGCAGCAGGTGATCGGCTCGACTTCGAGCAGTTCGGCAATCTGGCCCTGATTGAGCCCGGGCTGACGGTGCAGAATCTTGAGCACGCGCCATTGCGAGACGCTGGCGCCGCTCGCGTGCGAACGCGCGCGCTCGTCAAAGCGCCGGCGCATCAGGCGAGCGACATCGCTCAACAGGAACCCCAGTCCTTCACTCATGACCGCACAGATAATAAGGGTGCTTATCAAAAACAATCGTCGCGCGATTGCGTAGTGCGCCGGCCCGATTGCATGTAACGAAACATTGCCGGCCCGGTGAACGAAGCGGTGCGGGGTACGTTCCCACCCGGTCTCGCGTCCGTCGCGGCAATGCAGGAGGAGATTGAATGACCGAGGAAGTTGGCGGGGGGTGCCAGTGCGGGCGCATTCGATACCGCGTCAGGATCACCGACGACGATGCCTATCTCTGCCACTGCCGGATGTGCCAGCGCGCGACGGGCGGCGTGTCGATCGCGTTCAAAGGGGTTCGCAAGGCTGATGTGAGCTGGACGCGCGAGCCGGATCTCTACGCATCGTCCCCGATCGCCAATCGCGGCTTTTGTCGTGACTGTGGCACGCCGATCAGCTTCGCCTTTCCGGACAGCGAAACGATGGACCTGACGGTGGGAAGTTTCGACGAGCCCGGCCGGTTCCAGCCCCGCCACCATTATGCGGTTGAAAGCATCCACGAACAGTGGGTCGACACGCGCGCGCTGCCCCGATACCGGACCGAGGACAATTTGAACGTCGTCAAACGATGGATGGACAGCATTGGCCGACTTCCCGACTGAAACGCATCGCTTTCCGAGCTTCGACGGTATCGAGATCGCCTGGACCGAGATGGGCGAGGGACGGCCGGTGGTGCTGATCCACGGCTATTTCTCCAATGCCGAGGTCAACTGGATCAAATACGGCCATGCCGCCAAGCTGGCGGCGCGGGGGCGGCGAGTGATCATGCCGGACCTGCGCGCGCACGGGCACAGCGCCAAGCCGCACGATCCCGCCGCCTATCCGCCCGACGTGCTGATGCGCGATGGCTTTGCGCTGATCGCGCATCTGGGGCTCACCGACTATGATCTGGGCGGCTATTCGCTGGGCGCGCGGACGGTGGTGCGGATGCTGGCCAACGGCGCGACGCCGGAAAAGGTGGTGCTATCGGGCATGGGGCTCGACGGGCTGGTCGCGACCAAGGGGCGGGGCGCCTATTTCCACCGTGTGCTCACCAATCTCGGCAGCTTTCAGCGCGGCAGCTCCGAATGGCTGACCGAGGCGTTCCTGAAGACGACCAAGGGCGATCCGGTCGCGCTGCTGCGCATCCTCGACACGTTCGTGGACACGCCGCGAGACGCGATCGAGGCGATTGCGCAGCCGACGGCGGTGATCTCGGGCGCCGAGGATTATGACAATGGCTCGGCCAAGGAAGTGGCGGATCTGCTGCCCTATGGCCATTTCGTCGAGATCCCCGGCAATCACATGAGCGCCGTCACCCGGCCCGAACTGGGCGACGCGCTGGTCGACTTCCTCGCAGGTTGACGGGGAAAGGGGGGCGCGGCAGGGTCGCGCCATTCTTGATTTCCGGGGAACAACAACATGATCCGTAAAGGCCTTTCGCTCGTGGCGCTTGCCACGGTGCTGGCGACGCCCGTTGCGGCGCAGACCGCCGCGCCCGCCGCGCCGACCGCCGCCGAAGCCCAGGCATTCCTCGATCGTGCGCAGCGCGAGATGACGGCGTTCAACCTGACCGCCAGCCGCGTCGCCTGGATCAACGCGACCTATATCACCGAGGATACCGACGCGCTTTCGGCCGATTACGGCGCCAAGGGCACCGAGATGGCGGTGCGCTATGCGCTGGAGGCGGCGCGGCTGCAAAAGGCGCCGGGGCTGACGGCCGAGCAGAAGCGGCAGCTGACGATGCTGCGCGCCGCGCTGGTGATGCCCGCGCCGACAACGCCAGGTGCGGCGCAGCAGCTGAGCGACATTTCGACCGCGCTCGGCTCTGCCTATGCCAAGGGCAAGGGCACGCGCGGCGGCAAGCCGATCAACGGCAGCGACATCGAAGCCGCGATGGGCAAGAGCCGCGATCCGAACGAACTCAAGGAGATGTGGGTCAGCTGGCACGACAATGTCGGCGCCCCGATGCGCGGCGACTATGCCAAGATGGTCGGCATCGCCAACCAGGGCGCGAAGGAGCTGGGCTTTGCCGATACCGGCGCGCTGTGGCGTTCGGGCTATGACATGCCGTCGGCCGAGTTCGCGGCGATGACCGACAAATTGTGGAGCGAAGTGAAGCCGCTCTATGTCGCGCTTCACACTTATGTTCGCCGCAAGCTCAACGAAAAATATGGCGATGCGGTGCAGCCCAAGACCGGCCCGATCCGCGCCGACCTGCTCGGCAACATGTGGGCGCAGGAATGGGGCAACATCTATGACGTGGTTGCGCCCAAGGGCGCAGGCGACCTGGGCTATGACGTCGGCGATCTGCTGACTACCAAGGGCTATGACTGGAAGAAGATGGTCCAGACCGGCGAGGGTTTCTATTCCTCGCTGGGCTTTGCCGCGTTGCCGGGCACCTTCTGGGAACGATCGATGTTCGTGCAGCCGGCCGACCGCGAGGTGCTGTGCCACGCCTCGGCCTGGGACATCGACGAAAAGGACGATGTGCGCATCAAGATGTGCATCAAGGTGAATTCAGACGATTTCGTCACGATCCACCACGAGCTTGGCCATAATTACTACCAGCGCGCCTATCAGGCGCAGCCCGCGCTGTACCGCAACGGCGCGAACGACGGCTTCCACGAGGCGATCGGCGATTTCATCGCGCTTTCGATCACGCCCGAATATCTGGTGCAGATCGGGCTGCTCGATCGCGGGCAGGTGCCGAGCGCGGACAAGGATATCGGCCTGTTGCTGCGCCAGGCGATGGACAAGGTGGCGTTCCTGCCGTTCGGCCTGCTGGTCGACAAATATCGCTGGCAGGTGTTCGACGGCACGATCCCGGCCAGCCAGTATGAAGCCGGCTGGAACAAGCTGCGCCTCCAATATCAGGGCATCACGCCGCCGGTGGCGCGCGACGAGACCAAGTTCGATGCGGGCGCGAAATATCATGTGGCCGGCAGCGTGCCCTATACGCGCTATTTCCTCGCGCGGCTGCTCCAGTTCCAGTTCTACAAGGCGGCGTGCGATCAGTCGGGCTGGAAGGGTCCGCTGCATCGCTGCAGCTTCTACGGCAACAAGGAAGTGGGCGCGCGGCTGAACAAGATGCTGGAGATGGGCGCTTCCAAGCCCTGGCCCGATGCGCTCGAGACCTTCACCGGCAGCCGCGAGATTTCCGGCAAGGCGATGATGGAGTATTTCGCGCCGCTGAAGAAGTGGCTCGACGAGCAGAACAAGGGCCAGCCGCAGGGATGGTGATCGGCACGCAGTTACTCGCGGCGGTCGTTGCGGCCACGGTCGCGGCGCCCGACCCGGTCCAGGCCGGGCCGGTCGCGGCGCCGGTCGCGGTCGAAATCGTCGGCACCGGCGAGGTCGAGGTGGCGCCGGCCAGTGCCAGCATCGTGATCGGCGTGACCGGCAAGGGGAAGACCCGTGCCGATGCGGCGCGCGCGGTGGCAGCCACGCTGGCGCAGGTGCGCGGCGTGCTGAAGGCGGAGAAAATCCCCGCATCGGCGCTGGCAGAGGCATCGCGCGGCGACTTTGCGCGCGTGCTGGCGACCGAAATCGACAGCCATGCCGGCGATGACGACGAGGCGGGAGACGGAGCGGGCACGCCGGTGGTCGAGCGCGACTATCGGCGGCTGACCGTCTCATCGGTTGCAGCGGCCGAAGCCGTGCGGACGAGGCTGCGTGCGATCGATGTCAGCCTGAGCACGATCGAGACCGCGACCGACGAGGCCGTCGTCGTCGCGGCGACGCGGGCAGCGAAGGCGCGGGCGCTCCGCGCGGCAATGGGCGATGCCGATGTCTATGCCCGCGAAATGGGCATGCGCGTCGGCGGCGTGGTGCGGATCAGCGAGGCCGGCCAGGGGCTGTTGCTGCCGGGGCTCCAGTCGAAGCTGGAGCAGGCGATCGTGCACGGGCCCAAGGCGATGTCGGCGACGTTCCGCAATCCCGACGGCACGACGCGCGTGCAGACCTCGATCATCGTCACGTTCGAACTGGTGAAGTAAGCGAACGCGCTGCACCTCCCGGCGGGGGCGCCGCGCATTCGATTATGCTTCGGGATCCTGATCGGGGATCATGTTCTCGTCGGCGATCTCGGCCTGCCATTCGGCCGAGCTGTCGGTGCCATCGGGCTGATGCGCGCCGCCAGTTTGACGGTCGTCGGTCTCGGGGCGTGTTTCTGGCTCGGGCATGATACTCTCCTGTGCGAGAGAAACGCGCGGCCCCGGCCCCGATATCCCCACGATCAGCGGAATGGCGGTTCGTTGAACGCGCGCAATTTCCGACTGTGCAGCTTCGCGCCCTCGCGGCGCAGTTCTTCGCACGCCTCGATGCCGATCTTGAGATGCTCGGCGATGGCGCGCTCGTAGAAGCGGTTCGCCTGGCCGGGCAGCTTCAGTTCGCCGTGGAGCGGCTTGTCCGACACGCAGAGCAGCGTGCCATAGGGCACGCGGAAGCGGTAGCCCTGGGCCGCGAGCGTCGCCGATTCCATGTCGACGCCCACCGCGCGGCTGAGCGAGAAGCGTAGCGCGGTGGTGGAATAGCGCAGTTCCCAGTTGCGATCGTCGGTGGTGACGATCGTCCCCGTGCGCAGCCGCTGCTTGAGTTCGTCTTCCGACTGGCCCGACACGGTCTCCGCCGCGCGGGCGAGTGCCTGCTGCACTTCGGCAATCGCGGGAATCGGGATCTCTGGCGGCAGCACATCGTCCATGATGTGATCGTCGCGCAGATAAGCGTGCGCAAGGACATAGTCGCCGATCCTCTGGCTGGGGCGCAGGCCGCCGCAATGGCCGATCATCAGCCAGGCTTCGGGCCGGATGACCGCGAGGTGATCGGTGATCGTCTTGGCGTTGGATGGGCCGACGCCGATATTGACCAGGGTGATGCCGGTGCGCCCTTCTGCCATCAGGTGATAGGCCGGCATCTGGTGCCGGCGCCATGCGCCGTCGCTCACAAGCCGGTCGGCATCGGCCGCGTCCTCGATGACGATGCCGCCGGCGCCCGACACGCTGGTGAAGCGGCTTCCCTCGCCAAGCTGGCTGCACGCCCAGCGGACGAATTCGTCGACATAGCGGTGATAGTTGGTGAACAGGATATATTGCTGGAAATGCTCGACCGGCGTGCCGGTATAATGCTTGAGCCGGGCCAGCGAGAAATCGGTGCGCAGCGCGTCGAACAGCGCCAGCGGGCGCGTCTCGTCCATGCTGAGCCACAGGCCGTCGGCGATCTCGTCGCCGATGTGCGACAGCTCGGTCGCCGGGAAATGCCGGCCGAGCTCGGTCGCGGAAACATCGTCGAGGCTGAGGATCTGCGCCGGATCGAGCACATAGGGGAAGGGGATTTCCTGGCGGCCGGTGACCGCATGGACCTCCACCTCATAGTCCTCGATCAGGAAGGTGAGCTGTTCGGTGAGATAATCGGCGAACATCGCCGGGCGCGTGACGGTGATGCGATAGTCACCCGCTTCCACCAGCCGGCCGAACGAGCGGCGCGGGATCGGCCGGTTGAGGCCGCCGCGATAGGTGACGCGCAGTTCGGGATAGGCGAACGACCCGTCGGTGCGCATTTCCGGATCGGGGATGGTGCCATCGGTGATGTAGCGATTGAGCGCTTGCTGAAGCCGATCGACGGAAGCGCGATAGAGGCGATCGAGATCGGCGACGATATCGGAGGCTTTAGTCATCTTCCGCGGCTAAGCGCAGATTGCGACGCTGGCAAGACAAAGCACGCAAAAAGCCCCCATGCGACATGGAGGCTTTTCGTCCGGCATTGATGGCTTGCCGCGTTATTCGGCGTCCGATTCCGTCTTCGAATCGCTGCGCAAATGGGTCGCGGCATAGGCGGCGCCACCGATCGCGGCGGCGGTGCCCGCAGCAATCGCCGCCGCTGCGACCGGATGTTCCTTCACGGCCGCCACGGTTGCTTCGACCGCGCTGCCCACCGCTTCCTGCGCCTGGGCGAGAAACGGCTTGGTTTCTGCCGACTCGCTGTTCGTGGGACCGGCCTCGTTGCCATTCGTCTCGGTTGCCATGTCGCAATATTCCTGAATGAGAGAACCAACCGGCCAAGAACGACCGTTTCGGCCGGCTGGTTCCCTTTATGCAACGAAATTCAGAGCTTGCCGAGCACGTACTCCGCCGAGCTCACCTCGAACTGGCCGGGCGCCTCGACGAAAAGATGTTCGACGACGCCGTCATTGACCACGGCCGCGAAGCGCTGGCCGCGCGTTCCCATGCCATAGGCGCTGCCGTCCATTTCGAGGCCGAGCGCCTTGACCAGATCGCCATTGCCGTCGGCGAGCATCGTTACCTTGCCATCGACGTCATTTGCCTGGCCCCATGCCTTCATCACGAAGAAATCATTGACGGCGGTGCAGGCGATTTCATCGACGCCCTTCGCCTTGATTTCATCCGCCTTGGACACGAAGCCGGGGAGGTGCTTGGCCGAGCAGGTGGGCGTGAACGCGCCGGGCACCGAGAACAGCGCCACGCGCCGTCCGGCGAAATAGCTGGCGGTATCGATCTGGTCGGGGCCGTCGGCGGTCACCCGCACGATCTTGGTATCGGGGATGCGGTCGCCGGTCTTGATAGTCATGCTGATGCTCCTTCGCCTGTCCTGCGGCCCCGCGTCGTTGCGCGGGCCAGCCCCTCCTTCGGGATGGCGTCCGGTATTTTCAAGCGTGGCCCTGCTGGAAAGAGGGCGATATGCTGGCGGGCATGGAGTCGGCGCCCACGCTCACCGGCCAGTTTCTGCTGGCGATGCCCGGAATTGGAGATCCCCGTTTCGAACGGGCCGTGATCGCGATGTGCGCGCACGACGTTGAAGGTGCACTGGGCATCGGCGTCGGCGCGACGATCGAGGGGCTGAGCCTGCACGGCCTGTTGTCGCAGTTCGAGATCGACCCCGGCGAGGCGCCCGATGCCCCGGTGCATTTCGGCGGACCCGTGGAGCCGCAGCGCGGTTTCGTGCTGCATTCGCCCGATTGGGGCGGACAGGACACGATCGATGTGGCCGGGCGCTGGTCGCTTTCCGGCACGGTCGACGTGCTGCGCGCCATCGCCCGTGGGAACGGCCCAAGCCGCTGGCTGGTCGCGCTCGGCTATTCGGGCTGGGCCGAGGGGCAGCTGGAGGGCGAACTCACCCGCCACGGCTGGTTCAACACCACCGCCGACCCCGCGCTGATCTATGACGTCGATGTCTATGAGCGCTGGACCGAGGCGTTCGCGACCGCCGGGATCGATCCCCGCCAGCTGGCCGGCAGCTCCGGCACCGCCTGACCGGCGACACGCAACCGATTTGACCGCTGCGCGCGTCCGCGCGTCGCTGCTCGCTACAATGGCGTCGGTGGGGCGCTGCCGCATCCTGCGCGCCGCATCATATAAAGATATCTTTATATTAACATTGCACCGAAGGCCCAAAGCGGCTAGGGGCGCTGCCATGCGACCGGGGCATGGATTCCCGGTGCGCCATTCATTTGCTTGAACTGGAGAAGCAGCCCGTGGCTAAAAACGACTATGTCATCAAGGACATCGCGCTCGCCGATTTCGGCCGTGCCGAAATCAACATCGCCGAGACCGAGATGCCCGGCCTGATGGCGCTTCGCGAGGAATTCGGCGCGTCGCAGCCGCTGAAGGGCGCGCGGATCACCGGTTCGCTGCACATGACGATCCAGACCGCCGTGCTGATCGAGACGCTGACCGCGCTGGGCGCGCAGGTCCGCTGGGCGACCTGCAACATCTTCTCGACGCAGGACCACGCCGCCGCCGCGATCGCCGCGACCGGCGTGCCGGTGTTCGCGGTGAAGGGCGAGAGCCTGGCCGACTATTGGGACTATGTCGGCGACATCTTCAACTGGGGCGCCGATGGTGACGGCACCACCGCCAACATCATCCTCGACGATGGCGGCGACGCGACCATGTTCGCGCTGTGGGGCGCCAAGATCGAGGCCGGCGCGACGCTGGGCGAGCCGGAAAATGACGAGGAAGTCGAGTTCCAGCGCGCGCTCAAGGCGTTCGTCGCCAAATATCCGGGCTATCTCACCAAGACCGTCCAGAACCTGAAGGGCGTTTCGGAAGAGACCACCACCGGCGTGCACCGCCTGTACGAGATCGCGAAGAAGGGCGAGCTGCCGTTCCCGGCGATCAACGTCAACGACAGCGTCACCAAGTCGAAGTTCGACAACCTCTATGGCTGCAAGGAATCGCTGGTCGACGCGATCCGTCGCGCCACCGACGTGATGCTCGCCGGCAAGGTCGCGTGCGTCGCGGGCTTTGGTGACGTGGGCAAGGGCTCTGCCCAGTCGCTGCGCAACGGCGGCGCGCGCGTGATGGTCACCGAAATCGATCCGATCTGCGCACTGCAGGCGGCGATGGAGGGCTTTGAAGTCGTGACGATGGAAGAGGCGGTGAAGCGCGCCGACATCTTCGTCACCGCCACCGGCAATGCCGATGTGATCACTGCCGATCACATGAAGGCGATGAAGCCGATGTCGATCGTTTGCAACATCGGCCACTTCGACAGCGAGATCCAGATCGCCGCGCTGTCGAACTACAAGTGGACCGAAGTGAAGCCCGGCACCGACCTGGTCGAATTTCCGGACGGCAAGCAGATCATCGTGCTCGCCAAGGGCCGCCTGGTGAACCTGGGCTGCGCCACCGGCCACCCGAGCTTCGTGATGTCGGCCAGCTTCACCAACCAGACGCTGGCGCAGATCGAGCTGTGGACCCGCGGCGAGCATTACAAGAACGAAGTCTATGTGCTGCCGAAGCACCTCGACGAAAAGGTCGCGGCGCTGCACCTTGAGAAGCTGGGCGTGCACCTGTCGAAGCTGAGCGAGAAGCAGGCTTCGTACATCGGCGTGCCGGTGGAAGGTCCGTTCAAGCCGGATCACTATCGCTACTGATCCGACGACTCGGTTTCGGTGAAAGGTCGTCCTCCCCAGGCGGGGAGGGCGGCCTTTTCGCGTTCGCGTCATAAAACTGGAATCAGTTTCCTGATCTGGCCGGCCTGTGTGTTGCTGTCGTGCAACACGCAGATGCGAATGTGATCATTCGGTGACGATCTGTTGCGCGGGAAACCGCAAAGCTGCGACGCGGACAGATTTCAGACACAAAATGTTACGAGGGGAATTCCCGAACAAAAGTAAAGGGGAAACCATGCGTATCTTTGGCCTTGCGCGTCCGAATCTGGCACTGACGGTATCGCTTGCCGCGCTCGCACTCGCCCAAACCGCAACCTCCGCCTCGGCGCAGACCGCGCCGGCAGACAGCGATGCGGTGCCGAGTTCGACGATTGCGGGTCAGGATGCTGCTGCCGATACGAGCGATCAGGATGCGATCGTCGTGACAGGCTCGCGCATCCGGCGGATGCCAGGCTTCGATACGCCGAATCCTGTCGTGTCCGTCGATGCCGCTGCGATTCAGGCCGCCGGCACCACCAACGTCACCGATTTCCTGACCGGCTATCCTGCGCTCCAGGGCTCGTCGACCTCGGCCGACAATGCGGGCGATCGCGCGGGCATCGGTACCACCGGCCTCAACCTGCTCGACCTGCGCAATCTTGGCACCGAGCGTACGCTGGTGCTGGTGGATGGCCGCCGCCACGTCGCGGGCGTCCCCGGTTCCGCCGCCGTCGACGTCAACACCATTCCGTCCGATCTGATCGATCGTGTCGAAGTGCTGACGGGCGGCGCCTCGGCCGTCTATGGCGCCGATGGCGTGACCGGCGTCGTCAACTTCATCCTCAAGCAGAATTTCGAAGGCGTGACGGCGCGCGCACAGGCCGGCATCTCCGAATTCGGGGATGCAGGTCAGCGTTCGATTTCCGTCACGGCAGGCAAGAATTTCTCTGGCGGGCGCGGCAATGTGGCGCTCGCTTACGAATATTCGGCCGAAGATCGGCTGAACTCGCATGATCGCAAGTGGCTGGACGGCACCAACGCCGTCGGATTCTATCGCAATCCGAACGGCACCAGCCCGACCTATGTTCCGCTGAAGGACGTTCGCTATTTCGATACCGCGCGTCAGGGTGGCATCGATATCGATCAGGACGGTTTCCCCGACTATCTGGTTCAGAACGGCAGCGTCGTTGCGTTCGATCCGGGCACGTTCGTGCCGAACTTCTACCAGCAGGGCGGCAACGCCACGGCCGTTTCCGACTATGCCAACGATCTGTTGCCGCAGCTTGACCGCCACATCGTCAATGCGGTGGCGCATTTCGACGTCAGCGACAAGCTGACGATCTTTGCCGAGGGCAAGTACGCGCGCACGCACAGCTATTCGCTGGCGCAGCCGACCTTCGATTATTATCTCGTGATTCCCGAGGACAACCCCTACATCCCCGCATCGTTGCAGCCGCTAATCGCTGCCGAGGGGCTGGGCAGTGTTCTCGTCAATCGCGACAATTTCGATTTCGGCCAGCGAGGCGAGGACATTCGTCGCGAAACCTATCGCGGCGTGATCGGGGTTCGCGGCGATCTGAACGATCACCTGAACTACGAAGCGTCCTACGTCTATGGCCGAACGGACGTACGCAGCCGTTACCTCAACGACATTCTCGACGATCGCTTCTATGCCGCGATCGACGTGGTGCAGGGGCCGAACGGCCCCACCTGCCGCGTCAATGTCGATCCCAACTGGACGCCGAACCAGCCTTACAACTCGACGCGCCAGGAGTTCGCGCCGACGACCTTCAGCCCCGGCGAGTGCGTGCCGCTCAACCTGTTCGGCGAAGGCGCGGGCAGCCACGCCGCCTATGACTGGATCAAGGCTGACACGACCGATCGTTCGCGGATCGAGCAGCATGTCGTCTCCGCCTATCTGAGCGGTGATCTGGGCGGGCTCTTTACGCTGCCTGGCGGCGTGGTCCATTTCACAATAGGCGGCGAGTATCGCAAGGAGAAGAGCCGCTTCGTACCCGATCCACTGGCGGCAGAGGGCCTGACCTTCACCAATGCGTTGACGGTGGATGCCGGTTCGTATGACGTGAAGGAAGCGTTCGGCGAGCTTAGCATTCCGCTGCTCACCGACCAGTTCGTCCATCGCCTGGAAGTGGGTGGTGCGGTGCGCTTCTCTGACTATTCGACGATCGGCAACTCGACGACATGGCAGCTGAACGGCGCCTTTGCACCGGTTCGCGACATCACGTTCAACGGCACCTATTCGCGCGCGGTTCGCGCACCGAATATCGGCGAGCTGTTCTCGGGCAATTCGCAGACGTTCCAGTTCATCACCGATCCCTGTCTTCCGGCCGAACTGGACAACGGGACCCAGTATCGCGCGGCGAACTGTCAGACGCTGCTCGCCTCGCTCGGTGCCGATCCTTCCACTTACACCGATGTTCGCTCGACCAACCTGCCCGGCTTTGCCGGCGGTAATCCTGACCTGAAGCCCGAGGTCGCAACGACCTGGACGGCAGGCGTGGTGCTGCAGCCGAGCTTCATCCCCGGACTGTCGCTGCGTGCAGACTGGTACGACATCAAACTGAAGAACGCGATCAATACGGTTGATCCGGAGCAGCTGGCGCAGCTTTGTGTCGACCAGCCTTCGCTCGACAATCCGTTCTGCACGGGCATCGTTCGCCAGAACGGCGCGGCGGGATCGGCCGATGCCGGCAATATCGTGAGCTTCACCGTTCGTCCGCAGAACGTTGCGGAGTTCCGCACGGCCGGTCTCGACGTGAACTTCAACTATCGCCTCCGCACGGCGGCGGTCGGGACGTTCAATCTGAGCGTCGTCGGCAATTACCTCGATCGACTGGAGTTCGTGGGCACCCCGGGCGCCGACATCACCAACGAGCGGGGTCAGGCCTCGACGCGTGCGCCGAAGTACACGGCGACCGCGGATCTCACTTGGTCGTTGAACGGTCTGACGATCAACTATGGCTTGCAGTGGTTCGACAAGACACTGCGCTATACGAATCTGCAGATCGACGGCGATCCCGATATCGTCGCGCCTGAATATTTCTATCTGAAGGAACGTTGGCAGCACGACATTGCCGCGAGCTATGACGTCAACGACGAATTCCAGATCTATGGCGGCGTCCGCAACTTCACCGGTCAGCGGCCTGCGATCGGAACCTCGGTCTATCCGGTCAGCTCGGTCGGCGCATTCGGCTATGTCGGCGTGCGCGTGAAGCTCCCGAGCTTCTGATCAGCGCCACAAATCGAAATCGGGGGATCGGACGATGTCCGGTCCCCCTTTTCGTTACGCGGCCATTTCGCCTAAGGGTGGGATGATGACTGTGCAGCGCGCCCGATCGTGATTTCCATTCCGCAAAGCGGCGCTGTCGTCGCGGGCGCGGTGATCGCGTTGTTTCTGCTGTGCGGGGTCTGGGCGCTCTACGCCGGGTTGCGCGCGCGCGCCGAGGCGCGGGCGACGTTTGACGAGAACCGCCGGCTCACCCGCTTCACCCGAACCTCGCCCGCGCAGGCGATGGTGGTCAGGGCTGACGGGCGCATTGAGCTTTCGCACCGATTGGCAGGCTGGTTGGGGCTGGACGAGCTACCGCGATCGCTGGAGGATCTGTCGCAGGGCGCTGGCGGGCTGGCGCCCGAAACCGTGGCGATGCTGGCCGATCAGATCAACGCCGCACAGCGCGCCGGGCAGCCGTTTCGCGTGACGCTGGCGGTGCGCGGCGCCGAGCGCACGCTCGAGGTGAGCGGCGAGCGCGCGGCGGAGTCGGTCGAGGCGCCGGGCAGCGTGGTGCTGTGGTTCTTCGACACCACCGACCACCAGGCCGAGGTGGCGCGGCTGGAGCGCGATGCCGGGCGGCTTCGCACCGCGTTCGACGCGCTGACCGCGCTGATCGAGGCCGCGCCGATGCCGATGTGGTATCGCGGATCCGACCTGCGGCTGCTGATGGTCAACACCGCCTATGTCCGCGCCGTGGAAGGCCGGGATTCGGAGGACGTCGTCGCGCGCGGGCTGGAACTGGTCGATGGTGCCGGGCTGGGCGGGCCGCTCGCCAACGCGGCGATCGCGCGCGACACACAGGAGCCGCAGACGGCGGCGATGCCCGCCACGGTTGCCGGCGCAAGGCGGATGCTGCGGCTGCACGACATTCCGCTGCCGACCGGCGGGATCGCGGGCTTTGCCGTCGACATCGAGGAACTGGAGCAGGCGCGCGGCGGGATGAAGCGCTTCGCCGAGGCGCAGCGCGCGATCCTTGACCGCGTGTCCGCCGGCGTCGCCCAGTTTGGATCGGATCGCGGCCTGGTGTTCTGCAACCAGCCCTTCCGCCGGATGTTCGCGATGAAGAACGAATGGCTGGCCGACCGGCCCGAATTCGATCGCGTACTCGAGCGGATGCGCGAGGGGCGCAAGCTGCCCGACGTCCGCGATTTCCCGGCATGGAAGGCGGAGCGGCGCGAATGGTTCACCGCGCCGGATGCGATCGAGGAAAACTGGAGCGTCGGCACCACCCATCTGCGCGTCGTCGCCCAGCCTTTGCCCGAGGGCGGGCTGCTGCTGCTGTTCGAGGACCAGACGCAGCAATTTGAACTGCAGCGCGAGCATGGCGAGATGCAGCAGGTCCGCACCGCGACGCTGGAAAGCCTGGCGGAGGCGGTGGCGGTGTTCGGCAAGGGGCGGTTGCAGCTGTGGAACCGCAAGTTCCGGCAGGTCTGGGATTTCGAGGACTCGTTCCTCGACGAACATCCGCAGATCGCGACGCTGATCAAGGCGGCGGGCACGCGGCTCGCCAATCCCGCGCGCGCGGAGATACTGGGCGATCTGATCCGGCTGGCGGCCAAGGACCGGCAGCAGCGCGGATCGAGCGTCGCCTTCGCCAATGGCCGCCATTACGATATTGCCGCGATGCCGTTGCCCGACGGCAATGCGCTGGTGACGATGCTCGACACGAGCGATCGCCAGCGGATCGAGCGCGCGCTGCGCGACCGCAACGAGGCGCTGGAAGCGGCGGACCGGGTCCGCACCGCCTTTGTC
The DNA here is from genome assembly GCF_054489705.1 of Sphingomonas sp. RS6. Classification (NCBI taxonomy): domain Bacteria; kingdom Pseudomonadati; phylum Pseudomonadota; class Alphaproteobacteria; order Sphingomonadales; family Sphingomonadaceae; genus Sphingomonas; species Sphingomonas sp. RS6. Next base: position 327,043 of record NZ_JBTMWM010000003.1, on the reverse strand, counting down.
GCCAATATGAGCTATGAGCTGCGCACCCCGCTCACCTCGATCAAGGGGTTCGCCGAGATGCTGCAGGGCGGCTTCGCCGGCAAGCTGAGCGTCGATGGCGGCGAATATGTCGAGGCGATCCTGATGTCGGTCGACCGGCTGGGCGCGCTGATCGACGACGTGCTCGATCTGACGCAGAGCGAGGGGCAGCCGCTGGAGCGGGCGTCGGTCGATATCGAGCAGGCGGCGAGCAGCGCGGCGGAAGTGATCGCACCGCTGGCAAGGGCGAAATCGATCGAGCTGGTGGTCGAGGATGCCGGCACGGCCGGCACGATCCAGGGCGATGCGCGCCGTATCCGCCAGGTGGTCGAGCATCTGCTGCGCCATGCGGTTGCCGGGACGGGCGAGGGCGGCCGGGTGCTGCTGCATATCGACGGCAATGCCCGGGTGGCGCGCGTGATCGTGAGCGATGACGGCCCCGGCATGAGCCGCGAGGCCGCGGCGCGGGCGTTCGATCGCTTCGCGACATCGGGCCAGTCGCGCGGCGGCGAGCGCGCGCTGGGCCTGTGGCTGCCGCTGGCGAAGCAATTCGTCGAGGCGCATGGCGGCCGAATCGAGCTCATTTCCGAACCGGGCCAGGGGACGCTGGTGACGGTGGAGCTGCCGCGCGGATGAGCGGCGACGGCACGATGTTTCGGCTCGATTCGCTCGATGCCGCGCTGGCGCTGGGCGCCGGGCTCGCCGCGGTTGTGCGGCCCGGCGACGTGATCGCGCTGTCTGGGCCGCTGGGTGCGGGCAAGACCAGCATCGCGCGCGGGCTGCTCGCCGCGCTCGGGCTGGAGGGGGAAGCGCCGTCGCCGAGCTTCGCCATCGTCCAGCCCTATGATCCGCCCGAAGTGCGTATCCCGGTGCTGCATGTCGACCTCTACCGCATCGACGACCCCGAGGAAGCCGAGGAACTGGGCCTGCACGATGCGCGCGCCGAGGCGGTGCTGCTCGTCGAATGGCCAGAGCGGCTGAGCGACGCGGCATGGACCGACGCGCTTTGGCTTACCCTCGAAGTCGCGCCGGATGGCGCGCGCCGCTTGACAGCGCGGGTGCCGGCGGCATGGAAGGGCCGATGGCCCCTGACATGAATCCGCCGCTCGCGGCGCCCGCGTTTCTGGTTTCCGCCGGTTGGGAAGGGGCGCAGATCCTGCCGCTTGCCGGTGATGCGTCGTTCCGCCGCTATTTCCGCGTGGTCGACCATGATCGCAGCGCGATCCTGATGGACGCGCCGCCGCCGCACGAGGATCCGCGCCCGTTCATCGCCGTCGCCCGCTGGCTGAGCGACCACGGCTTTGCCGCGCCGGGCATCCTCCACGAGAATCTGGACGAGGGCCTCGTGCTGCTCGAGGATTTCGGCGACGCGCGGCTGCGCGAGACGGTCGACGCCGCGCCCGAGAGCGAGCTGCGGCTCTATCAGGCGGCGGTGGAACTGCTGGTGCGGCTGCACGCGCATCCCGCCGGCGTCGCGCGGCGCTATGACCTCGCCGAATATCAGCGCGAGCTCGGCCTGTTCACCGAATGGTATTGCCCGGCCGTGGGCCTTTCGGTCGACGAGGAAGGCTATCGGGCGGCCTGGGCCGAGGTGCTGGCGCCGCTGCTCGGTGACGAGGCGCCGGTGACGGTGCTGCGCGACTATCACGCCGAGAACATCATGCTGATCGAAGGGAGCGAGCAGTTGGGGCTGCTGGATTTCCAGGATGCGCTGGCCGGCCATCCCGCCTATGATCTGGTGTCATTGCTACAGGACGCCCGGCGCGACGTTTCGCCGACGCTGGCCGCCGCGATGCTCGACCAATATCGCCGGATCACCGGTGCGGGCGAGGCGTTCGAGACCGCCTATCACGTGCTGGGTGCGCAGCGGAACGCGAAGATCATCGGCATCTTTACCCGGTTGTGGAAGCGTGACGGCAAGCCGCGTTATCCCGGGCTGTGCCCGCGCGTTTGGGGCTATCTCGAACAGGATCTCGCGCATCCGGCGCTCGCCCCGGTTGCCCGGTGGTTCGCGGCCAATGTGCCGCAGGATCGGCGCGGCGATCCGATGGCGGTGACGGCGGCATGAGCGGCGCTGCCACCTATTCGCTGCGCCCGCAGCCGAACGCCGCCGTGCCGGAGACGGCGATGGTGATGGCGGCGGGGCTGGGCAAGCGGATGCGCCCGCTCACCGCGACGCGCCCCAAGCCGCTGATCGAGGTCGCCGGCAAGCCGCTGATCGATCATGTGTTCGATCGGCTGCGTTCGGCCGGGGTCGGTCGCGCGATCGTCAACGTCCATTATCTGGCCGACCAGCTCGAGGCGCATCTGCGCGCGCGGGTGAAGGGCATGGACCTGGCGATCTCGAACGAGCGTGCGCAGCTGATGGAAACCGGCGGCGGGCTGGTGCAGGCGCGTGGACTGATCGGTGACCAGCCGTTCCTGTGCATCAACAGCGACAATCTGTGGATCGACGGGCCGAGCGACGCGATCCGGCTGCTCGCGGCGCAGTGGGACGATGCGCGGATGGACGCGCTGTTGCTGCTGGTGCCATTGGCGCGCGCCTATAACCATCCCGGCTCGGGCGACTTCCGGCTCGACCCGTTCGGGCAGATCACCGAGCGGCGAAAGCCCGGCCGGATGGCGCCCTTCGTCTTCACCGGCATCCAGATCCTGTCGCCGCGGCTGATCCGCGACTGGCCCGAAGGCCCGTTTTCGACCAACCTGTTCTGGAACCGCGCGCTCGAGGCGGGGCGGTTATGGGGCGCGGTGCATCAGGGCCTGTGGTTCGATGTCGGCTCGCCCCAGGCGATCCGCGCGGCGGAGACGGCGCTGGCTGCGCTGTGACGTTCCAGTAGCAGGTGGCGTCGGGGCGCGGGCGTTCGCAATGGCTTGCGGGCGCCGGCGGTCGCTGCCACTGCTGGGCGATGCGGGGAATCGGCAACTGGCGAACGGGCGGGCACGGGCGCGTGATCACCGATGACTGAGCGCCTGCACCTCTACACGATCCCGCCGCACCGGGCCTTTGCCGACAGCCTGGCGATCGGCCTGATCCGGCGATTCGGCGGCGATCCGATGCGTCTGGCGCGCGGGCTGGTGCTGCTTCCCAACAATCGCGCGAAGCGGGCGATGCAGGACGCGTTCGTGCGCGAAAGCGGCGGCGGCCTGTTGCTGCCCCGGCTGGTGGCGGTGGGCGATCCCGAGCTCGACGAGGCGGTGTTCGAGGCGATCGACGACGCCGCACCGGTGCCGAGGGCGGTCGCGCCGCTCCAGCGCCGGATGATCCTCGCCCGGCTGCTCCAGGCGAACGAACCGCGGCTCGACGCGGCGGAGGCGGTGCGGCTGGCGGGCGATCTGGCGACCACGCTCGATCAGCTGCTGATCGAAGAGGTGCCACCCGAGCGGCTCAAGACGCTCGACCTGAGCCAGGAGCTGGCGTCGCACTGGTCGCGCGCGCTCGCCTCGTTCGAGATCATGCTGACGCGCTGGCCGGCCGAGCTGGCGCGATTGGGCTGCATCGATCTGGTCGAGCGGCGGCGCCAACTGCTCGGACGGGTTGCCGCGCGGTGGAAGGCTGCGCCGCCCGGCGGCTTTGTCTGCGCCGCCGGCATCACCACCAGCGCGCCGTCGATCGCACGGCTGCTGCGCGTTGTCGCCGGGCTGCCGCAGGGAATGGTGGTCCTGCCGGGCCTTGCAATCGAGATGGACGATGCCGAATGGGACGCGCTCGGTCCGCACGCGCCCGATCCAATGACCGGCCATCGCCGCCGCAGCATCGAGACGCACCCGCAATTCCAGCTCAAGCAGCTGCTCGACCGGATGGGGGTGCGTCGCGGCGAATTCGAGCCGTGGCGCGTGGCGAGCGAGCTGGACGCGCCGCCGGCGCGCAGCCGTGCGATCGCATCGGCGATGCAGCCGGCCGCGATGACGCACCGCTGGATCGACCTGCCCAAGGGCGAGCGGCGGCTGGACGGCGTGCGGGCGCTGGAGGTCGCGACCCCGGCCGAGGAGGCGCAGGCGATCGCGCTGGCGCTGCGCGAAACGCTGGAAACGCCCGGGCGCACTGCGGCGCTGGTGACGCCTGATCGCGCGCTGGCACGGCGCGTGGCAGCGCATTGCGCGCGCTGGAACATCGCGGTCGACGATTCGGCGGGGCGGCCGCTGTCACTGACACCGCCGGGCACGCTGCTGCTCGCGCTCGCGGATGCGGCGGGACAGGCGTTCGCGCCGATGCCGCTGCTCACGCTGCTCAAGCATCCGCTGGTGATGCCCGATGCCCGCGCCGAATGGCTCGACGGGGCACGCGCGCTCGATCGTGCGCTGCGCGGGCCGCGGCCGGCGCCGGGGCTGGCGGGTCTCGACCGGCACCTGGGCGAGGCTGAGGGCCGCGAGCGCGATATCCGCGCACCGGCGGCGCGGTGGTGGCCCAAGGTACGCGCGCTGCTCGAACCGATCGAGCTGCGGTTCGCGGGTGGCGCACAGCCGCTGCAGATGCTGGTCGCGTCGTTGCGCGAAACGGCGCAGGCGCTGGGTGGCGATGCGCTGTGGGGCCGGGAGGATGGCCGTGCGGCCGCCGCATTGCTCGACGATCTTGAACGGCAGGCGCGGGAGGGGCCGCCGCTGGCCGAGCCCGCCAGCATCGCGCCGCTGCTGCGCACGCTGATGGACGAGATCGCGGTGCGGCCGCCACAGGGCGGGCACCCGCGCGTGGCGATCCTGGGCCTGATCGAGGCGCGGCTGCACAGCGCCGACCTGATGATCCTGAGCGGCCTGAACGAAGGCGTCTGGCCCGGGCTGCCCGCACCCGACCCGTGGCTGGCGCCGCGCATTCGCGCCGAGCTGGGCCTGCCGGGGCTGGAGCGGCGGATCGGCGTTTCGGCGCATGATCTGGCGAGCGGGCTCGGCGCACGATCGGTGCTGCTCACCCGCGCGCGTCGCGATGCCAGCGCACCCACGATCGCTTCGCGATTCTGGCTGCGGCTGGAGGCATTGTCCGGGGGGCTCGACCGGGCGGAGGACCTTGCCGGCTGGATGGCAGCGATCGATTCTTCTGATTCGCCGGAGCGCACAACGAAGCCCGAACCCGCGCCACCTTTGGCAGTTCGGCCGAAGGTGATCGCCGTCACCGATGTCGACCGGCTGAAGGCCGATCCCTATGCCTTTTATGCCAAGCGCATCCTGCGCCTCGCGCCGCTCGATCCGGTCGATGCCGATCCGAGTGCGGCGTGGCGGGGAACGGCGGTGCATGACGTGCTGCAGAAATGGTTCGAGCAGGACGATTGCCATCCCGAGCGACTGCGCGAACGAGCCGAGGCGATGCTCGCCGACGCGCGTACCCATCCGCTGGTCCGGGCGCTGTGGCAGCCACGGCTGATGGAGGCGATCGACTGGATCGCCGCCGAACTGGCCGCCAATGCCGCTGCCGGCCGCCATGTCCTGGCCGTCGAGCGCGACGGGGCGATCGAGTTCGCTGGGGTCAAGCTGCACGGCAAGTTCGACCGGATCGACCGGCTGGCCGATGGCGGGCTGGCGATCGTCGATTACAAGACCGGACAGCCGCCGAGCACGCGCGCGGTGCGCGAAGGCTATAATCTGCAACTGGGGCTGCTGGGCCTGATCGCCGGGCGCGGCGGCTTCGAGGGTATCGGCGGTGAGCCGCGCGGCTTTGAGTATTGGTCGCTCGCCCGCAACCAGAAGACCGGCGGCTTCGGCTATGTCGATTCGCCGGTCGATCCGAAGAAGCGCGATCCGATCCCCGCCGACACGTTCGTCGCCGTGGTTGCCGAACAATTCGCCGAGGCGGCGGGCGACTGGCTGACCGGCGAGCGCCCGTTCACCGCGAAACTCGTGCCCGAATATGCCCCCTATGCGGATTATGACCAGCTGATGCGTCTGGACGAATGGTATGGGCGCGACTGATGCGTAGGCCCGGCAAGCTCCACCCGCTCAAGGGCAACCAGAAGCTGGCGAGCGATCCCCGCCGCCATGTCTGGCTTTCGGCATCGGCGGGTACCGGCAAGACGCAGGTGCTGGCGGCGCGCGTCTGGCGGCTGCTGCTGGCCGGCACCGACCCGTCGGCGATCCTGTGCCTGACCTTCACCAAGGCAGGGGCGGCCGAGATGTCCGAGCGGATCACCAGCCAGCTCGCCTATTGGGTGCGCGCGCGGCGAGAGGACGTGGCCGCCAATCTGGAGGCGCTTGGCGAGCGGTTCGGCCCGGACGAGGTGGCCTATGCCCGAACGCTGTTCGCCAAGGTGCTCGATGCGCCGGGCGGGGGCATCCGCATCCAGACGATCCACAGCTTCTGCCAGTCGCTGCTGTCGGCCTTTCCGGTCGAGGCGGGGCTGGTGCCGGGGTTCCGCCCGCTCGACCCGCGTGAGGAAAAGGTGCTGGCGCGCGACACGCTGGCCGACATGCTGGTCGCGGCGCGGCGTGAGGGGCGCGAGGCGCTGATCGACGCGGTCGGTGCGCTCAGCCTGCGACTGGGCGATGGCGGGGCGGAAGCGTTTCTGGCGGAGTGCGCGCGCGCGCCCGAGGCGCTGGAGGAACTGCCGGATGAGATTCAGCCCTGGTTGCGCGGCGCCTTCGCGCTGCCCCGGGGCGATATCGACGCGGAACTGACGCGCTGTTGCGCCGATGATGCATTCGACGTCAGGACGCTGCGCGAAATCGCGGCGATGAATGCCAGCTGGGCGACGACGAGAGGGCTGGAGCGGGCCGACCGGATCGCTGCGTGGCTGGCGCGTGGACCGGACACGCGCGCGGCGACGCTGGGCGATCTGCATCAGGTATGGGCGACGGCGAAAGGCGAGCCGCGATCGTTCGGGAAGGGGCAGGCACCGGCCGAGCCGGCCTATGCCGAGGCGGCGATGCGGCTGCACGGTCGCTGCGGCGAACTGCTGTCGATGAAGCTGCGCGCCGGCTATGTCGACCTGCTGGCGCAGGGACTGGCGGCGGGCCGCGACTATGCGCGCGCCTATCGCGCGGCCAAGCGGCGGCTGGGCGCGGTCGATTTCGATGATCTGATCGGGCGGACGATCGCGCTGCTCGACCAGCCCGGCATGGGCGACTGGGTGCGGTACAAGCTCGATCAGGTGACCGAGCATGTGCTGATCGACGAGGCGCAGGACACCAACCCGCGGCAGTGGCGGATCGTCAGCGCGATGGCCGAGGAATTCTTCGCCGGCGAGGGGGCGCGCGGCGACCGCGTTCGCACGCTGTTTACGGTGGGCGATTACAAACAGGCGATCTTCGGCTTTCAGGGCACCGATCCGATCTATTTCCGCGCCGCGTTCGAGCGGTTTCGCCGGCTCGCCGAGGTGCAGGCCGATTACGAGGTCGAGGCGCAGGGGATCGCATCGCTATCGCTGACGCACAGCTTCCGCTCGACGCGCCCGATTTTGGAATTTGTCGACGCCGCCATCGCCGCACTGCCAGCGCCGGGCATGGGCGAGTATAGTGACGTCGAACCGCACGCCAGCGAGGTGCCCGGCGCCGGCACCGTGACGCTGTGGCCGCCGGTGACCGAAGGCGGCAGCGAGGCCGACGAGGAGGCGTGGATCAGCGACGCCACCCGCGAACTCGCGAAACGGATCGCCGAGCGGATCAAGGGCTGGATCGGGACGCTGCCGCTCGACGAAAAGGGGCGGATGCTGGCGCCGGGCGACGTGATGATCCTGGTGAAGCGGCGCGGCGAGCTGGCCTCGCTGATCGTCGCACGGTTGTACAAGGAGGGCGTGCCGGTTGCGGGCGTCGACCGGCTTCGGCTCAACGCGCCACTCGCGGTGCAGGATCTGCTCGCCGCGATCCGTTTTTCGCTTCAGCCCGAGGACGATCTTTCGCTGGCATCGCTGCTCGTATCGCCGCTGATCGGCTGGACGCAGGGCGAGCTGATGACCGCGGCGATGCGCGAGCGCGGCGGGCTCTGGCGGCACCTGCGCGCCACCCAGCCGGCGGAGCGACTGGCGCCGCTCTACGATCTGTTGCGCCGAGCCGATCTCGCGACGCCATATCGCTTCCTCGAGGAGATATTGTCGGGACCGCTCGACGGGCGGCGCAAGCTGCTCCGCCGGCTGGGCGAGGAAGCGCGCGATCCGATCGAGGAACTGCTGAACGCGGCGCTGCTGTTCGAGACCAATGCGACGCCGTCGTTGCAGCGCTTCATCGACTGGTTCGATCGTGGCGATGTCGAGATCGTCCGCGATGCCGCGCAGCCGCAGCCGGCGGTGCGGGTGATGACGGCGCATGGCTCCAAGGGGCTTCAGGCGCCGCTGGTCATCCTGGCCGATGCCACGGTCGATCCGACGCGAAGCCCGCGCAGCCTGCTCAAATGGGCGCCCGACGACCATGACGGCGACAAATTCCCGATCTTCCGGCCGCGCGCGGCCGAGCGTGACGATATTCTCGGCAAGGCGCTGAGCGATGCCGATGCGCGCGAACTGGAGGAGCATTGGCGTCTGTTCTACGTCGCCGCGACGCGCGCCGAGCGGCGGCTGGTGATCGCCGGCGCACTGGGGCCGCAGGCCAAGGGCGTGCCGCCACGGGCGAGCTGGTATGCGGCGAGCGCGGCGGCGTTCGACGCGCTGGGCGTCGAAGCCGACGCGTCCGGCGAGCGGACGTTCGAGGGGAGGGCTCCGATGGTGGCGGCGTCGGGCGCAAGCCAGATCAAGGCGGAGCCGTTGCCAATTGCCACCACGTCGCCACCGCTCCCCGCCTGGCTGCGCGCGCCGGCGCCGATCGAGTCGCGGCCGTCGCGACCGCTGGCGCCCTCGGCATTGGGCGAGGACCGCGTCTCCGATCCCCCGCCCGGCGCGGCGATGCGCGATGCCGCCGAACGCGGCCGACTGCTCCACGCGCTGTTCGAGCGGTTGCCGGCGCGGGCGCAGGCGGACCGGCGCGGTGCGGCGGATCGCTGGCTTGCGGCTGCCGGCGTGGCCGATCCGGCTGCGCGTGCCGAGCTGATCGATGCGGCGCTTGGGGTAATCGACGATCCGCGCTTCGCCGAACTGTTCGGCCCCGATTCGCTGGCGGAGGCGCCGATCGCGGCGGCGGTGGCCGACGGCGTGGTGGTGTCGGGCACGGTCGACCGGCTGGTCGTGCTGCCCGATTGCGTGCGGGTGATCGATTTCAAGACCGGCCGGCGCGCACCGGGACGGAGGGCGGACATTCCCGATTATCACCTGCGGCAGATGGCGGCCTATGTCGCGGCGCTGCGCGTGATCTTTCCGGGTCGCGAGGTCGAGGCGGCGCTGCTCTATTCGGCCGGCCCGGTGCTGCATGTGTTGCCAGACGCCATGCTCGCGGCGCACAAGCCCGGCTACGCGGCGGAGCAGCAAAGCTTGCCGTCCGGTGCTTGAGCCCGCGCCCTCGCATCCATAGATTGCAGTTCGAGACCAGTTCAGGAGATTAAGACAATGGCCACCCTGGCGACCAGCGACGCCACGTTCGACACCGACGTACTGAACGCGGACAAGCCCGTGCTCGTCGATTTCTGGGCCGAGTGGTGCGGCCCGTGCCGGATGATCGCGCCGGCGCTTGAGGAGCTTGCCGAGGAACTCGCCGGGCAGGTGCAGATCGTCAAGCTCGACATCGACGCCAATCCCGAGGCGCCGACCAAGTACGGCGTTCGCGGCATTCCGACGATGATCCTGTTCAAGAACGGCCAGCAGGCGGCGACCCAGGTCGGCGCGATGCCGAAGAATGCGATCAAGCAGTGGATCGAAAAGGAACTTTGATCCTGTCTTGCCCCCCTCCCGTGCGCGGGAGGGGGGCAAGCGTTCAGCCGAACAGCAGTGCCGCCGCCTGCTCGCCGAATGCACGGCTCGACGCGGCGATGAGGCCCACCCCGTCCTGACCAATGCGATAGGGACTGCCGTTCCAACGCATGACATGGCCGCCTGCTTCGGTGAGGAACAGCACGCCGGGGGCGTGATCCCAGACCAGCGTGTTGCGAAACACGGCGACATCGTTCTGGCCCAGCACCAGCCGCGGATAGTTTTCAGCCGCGCAGCGCGGGATCGGTATCAGCTCGAACGCCTCGGCCAACCGCGCGACGCGATCGGCATGGTCGTCCGCCGACTGGCCGACCTTCGACACGGCGGCGATCGGCCGCGCTCCGCCGCTGGCGCGGGTGGCAACGGGCACTTCCCCGATAAAGGCGCCGCCGCCGCGCACGGCGTGGCACATGCGCCGGGCGACGGGGTCATAGATCCATCCCGCCTGGGTGATGCCGCCTTCGATCAGCGCAATCATGATCCCGAACGGCGGCTGCCCCGCCGCGAAATTGCCGGTGCCGTCGATCGGGTCGATGATCCAGGCGCGCGCGGCGGTCGCGGAATCGATCAGCGACGGATCGGCGGCGCAGGCTTCTTCGCCGACGATCGCCGCATCGCGATCGATCGCCGCCAGCCCGGCGGACAGCATCGCCTCCGCCTCGCGATCGGCGACCGTCACCAGTTCGCCGGGCGTTTTTTCATGCACCTCATGCGCCGCCAGATTGCGGAAGCGCGGGAGCACCACGGCCTCGGCAACCTCGCGCATCAGCGCGGAGACGGCGACATGATGACGATGCATGGCCTCAGCTCCGATAGTCGGCGTTGATCGAGATATAGCCGTGGGTCAGATCGCAGGTCCAAACCGTGGCGCGACCCTCGCCTAGGCCGAGGTCGACGCCGATTTCGACCGTCTGGCCCTTGAGGTGCGCGGCGACTGGCGCTTCGTCATAGCTCTCGACCGCGAGGCCGCCTTGCGCGACCTGCGTGGTGCCGAAGCGGATGGCGAGCCGATCGCGCTCGGCGGGTTCGCCCGCCTTGCCGACCGCCATCACGACGCGGCCCCAATTGGCGTCCTCGCCTGCGATCGCCGTCTTCACCAGCGGCGAATTGGCGATCGACATGGCGATCCGGTGGGCGCTGCGGTCGCTCTCGGCACCCTCGACGGTGATCTCGATCAGCTTCTGCGCGCCTTCGCCGTCGCGGACGACGAGCAGCGCGAGCTGGCGGCAAAGATCGTTCAGCGCCGCGCGGAAGGCGTCGGCGCCGGGATCGTCGTCGCTCGTCAGCGGGGCGTTGCCGGCCTTGCCGGTGGCAAAGGCAAGCACGGTGTCGCTGGTCGAGGTATCGCCGTCGACGGTGATGCACGAGAAGCTCGGCGCATTGGCGGCGGTAAGCGCGCGCTGGAGATAGTCGGGCGCGACCGCGGCATCGGTGAAGATGAAGCCGAGCATCGTCGCCATGTCCGGCGCGATCATGCCCGAGCCCTTGATGATGCCGGCAAGAGTCACCGTGCGGCCGTCGACCACCGCCGTCGTCACCGCGCCCTTGGCGAAGGTATCGGTGGTCATGATCGTCTCGGCCGCCGCTGACCAGTCGCAGGGGTCGGCGGCATAGGCCGCGTCAAGTCCAGCCTGGGCCTTGTCGATCGGCAGCGGCACGCCGATCACGCCGGTCGAGGCGACGAAGATGTCGGACGGCTCGCAGCCCAGATGCTGCGCGGTGCGCGCCGCGATCGCTTCCACCGCCGCGCGGCCGCGATGGCCGGTAAAGGCGTTGGAATTGCCGGCGTTGACGACCAGAGCCCGCGCCTGGCCCAGCACCAGCGCCTTGCGGCACCATTCGACCTCGGGCGAGGGGCATTTGCTCTGCGTCAGCACGCCGGCGACGCTGGTGCCCGGATCGAGCGTGACGAAGGTGAGATCGCAGCGATCCCAGTTCTTGTAGCGCGCCCGGGCAACGCGCGGCGTGACGCCCGCGATGGCGGGCAGGGCGGGGAAGGGGAGCGCGAGCGGGGAAATGCTGGTGGACATGGCCATGCCTGTTGTTTCGATGCCGCGCGTGCTTCGGGCATGGGGGGGCAAAGATCAACGGCTTTGCTGCGTCTGCGTGCCCGTGCCGGCATCCACGCCGTTCAAAGCCAGCCTTCGAACACCTGATCGGGCGGCCGATGGCCGTCGGCCCAGCTGCGGATATTGGCGATCACCTTCATCCCCATCGCCTCGCGCGCCTCGAACGTGGCGGAGCCGAGATGCGGGAGCAGCACGACATTGTCGAGCGCGACGAGCCGGGGATCGACGCGGGGTTCGTCGACATAGACGTCGAGCCCGGCACCGGCGATGCGGCGTTGTTCGAGCGCGGTGACCAGCGCCTCGGGATCGACGATCTCACCGCGCGCGGTGTTGACCAGCCAGGCGTCGGGGCCGAGCAGATCGAGGCGCCGCGCGTCGATCAGGCCCGCGGTCGATCCGGTGTGCGGCGTGTGGATCGTCAGGATGTCGGCGGCTTCGAGCAGCGAATCGAGATCGGCGTGATAGGTCGCGTCGAGCTCGCGCTCGAGCATTTCGTGGACGCGGTGGCGGCTGTGATAATGGATGTTGAGCCCGAAGGCGCGCGCGCGCCGGGCGACCGCCTGGCCGATCCGGCCCATGCCCAGGATCGCGAGCGAACGCCCGCCGATCCGGTGGCCGCGCATGCTCGTCGGGCTCCAGCCCCGCCAGCCGCCGGCCCGCACCAGCTTGTCGCCTTCGACGAGGCGGCGCGGTACCGCGAGGATCAGCGCCATCGCCATGTCCGCGGTGTCGTCGGTCAGCACGCCCGGCGTATTGGTGATGAGGATGCCGCGTTCGCGCGCGGCCTTCAGGTCGATATGGCCGACGCCGGCACCGTAATTGGCGATCAGGCGCAACTGGTCGCCCGCCGAGCGGATCAGCGCACCAGTAATTTGATCGGTGACGGTGGGCACCAGCACATCGGCGGTGGCCACCGCTTCGGCCAGCGCCTCGGCCCCCATCGGCGCATCGCCACTGTTGAGCGAGGCGTCGAACAGCTCCGCCATCCGGGCCTCGCTCGCCTGCGGCAGCGCGCGGGTGACGATCACCCGGGGGCGGGAAGGGCGCGTCGAATGGGCCATGCCGATGGATTGGCCGCAGCAGCGTTCGCAGTCAACGGTTGAAGCGGAGGCGATGCTCGACGATAGACGTCGCATGACGATGCGTGGATGGACATGGGGGATTGCGGCGGTCGCGTCGCTGGCGATCGCGGCGCCGGCCGTCGCCCAGAAGAAAGTGCCCTATTTCATGTCGATCAAGGCGAGCAAGGCGCGGATGCGGACGGGCCCCGGCCGCAACTATCCCGCCAGTTGGCTCTACCAGCGCGCCGGACTGCCGGTGCGGGTGATCGGCACCTATGGCGAATGGCGCAAGATCGAGGATCCGGACGGGGCGCAGGGCTGGATGCAGGTCAATCTGCTCGACGACGATCGGTTTGCGATCGTGCGGGGCGGGATCGCTGAAATGCGGGCATCGCCGGACGCCAGCGCACATGTGAACTGGCGCGCCGCACCCGGCGTGGTCGGCCGGATCAGCCATTGCAGCGACGGCTGGTGCTGGTTCGACGTCAAGGGCCGGGCGGGCTATGTCGAGCAGTCGAAAATCTGGGGCGCCGATCCGGAAATCCCGCTGGATTGAGGCGCCCCGCCGGTCGGCGGCGCGTCAATCGATCCGTTCGAGCGCCATCGCCGTCGCCTCGCCCCCGCCGATGCAGAGCGAGGCAAGGCCGCGGCGCTGGCCGTTGGTCTCCAGCGCCGACAGCAGCGTGGCGAGGATGCGCGCGCCGCTGGCGCCAATCGGATGGCCGAGCGCACAGGCGCCGCCATTGACGTTGACCGCATCGTGCGACAGGCCGAGCTCCTTGATTGCGATCATCGCCACGCAGGCGAATGCCTCGTTCACCTCGAACAGGTCGACGTCGCCGGCGCGCCAGCCCGCGCGCTGCATCGCCTTGCGCATCGCAAACACCGGCGCGGTGGGGAAACGTGCCGGGGCATGGGCATGGGCGGCATGGGCGACGATCCGGGCGATCGGGGTTAGGCCGAGCCGTTCGGCAACCGACGCGCGCGTCATCACCAGTGCGGCAGCGCCGTCCGAGATCGAGGAGGCATTGGCTGCGGTGATCGTCCCGTCCTTCGAAAAGGCCGGCTTGAGCGTCGGGATGCGGGCAACATCGCCGCGGGCCGGCTGCTCGTCGAGCGCGATGGTGGTCACGCCCTTGCGGCCCTTGACCTCGACCGGCACGATTTCGCGATCGAACGCGCCGTTGGTCTGGGCCCGCTTCGCGCGTTCGAGGCTGGCGATCGCGAACGCATCCTGCGCCTCGCGCGTGAACTGATATTCCTGCGCCACTTCCTCGGCGAAACTGCCCATCAGCCGGCCGGGCTCATAGGCATCCTCGAGCCCGTCGAGATACATGTGATCCTTGAGCACATCATGGCCGATGCGTGCGCCGCCACGGTGGCGCATCGACAGATAGGGCGCGTTGGTCATGCTCTCCATGCCGCCCGCGACGAGCAGGTCGGCCGAGCCGGCTGCAAGCGCGTCGGCCGCCATGATCGCGGCCTGCATGCCCGATCCGCACATCTTGTTGATCGTCGTCGCCTCGATATGCTCGGGCAGGCCGGCCTTGAGCGCCGCCTGGCGCGCCGGGGCCTGGCCGAGCCCCGCCGGCAGCACGCACCCCATATAGATCCGCTCGATCGCATTGCCCTTCAGCCCGGCCCGTTCGACCGCGGCGCCCACGGCGGTCGCGCCCAGTTCGGTGGCGCTCGCGTCGCTCAGGCAGCCCTGAAAGCCCCCCATCGGCGTGCGGGCATAGGAAATGATGACGACGGGGTCGGCGGACATAAAGGCTCCTCTCGGATGTTTGCCGTCGATCTAGAGTGCCGCCCACCGATTTGCAAAAGCATCGGCGGCCTCGCATGAGGGAGACGTGCGTGACCCTGATCGACATTCTCAAATGGGCGGCCTCCATCAGCGGCATGATCGCCGCGTTCATGGTGTCGCTCGACCTCGGCCGGCGCGTGACCGGATGGGGGTTCGTGCTGTTCGTCGGATCGAGCATCTGCTGGATCAGCGGCGCGTTTCTGACCGACGACGAGCCGCTCTGGGCGCAGAATCTGGTGCTGTTCGCGATCAACCTGTTCGGCGTCTATCGCTATCTGATCCGAAAACGGGCGCCGCGTGACGGTGATTGACCTGTGGGGGATGCCATTGCTGCTCGGCGTGGTGGGCGCAGTGTTCGGCAGCTTCATCGCAACGCTGGCGATCCGCTGGCCCGAGGGGCGGGGCATCGCGAAGGGACGTTCGGCGTGCGACGGCTGCGGCAAGCCACTCGCGGTGCATGAATTGGTGCCGATCCTGAGCTATGCCGTGCAGCGCGGCCGTTGCCGGGCTTGCGGCGCCGCGATCCGCCCGAGCCATGTCGCGACCGAACTGGCGGGCGCGGCGATCGGCGTCGGCGCCGCGCTGGCGGCACCGGGCGTCGAGGCGATGGCGGGCGCGATCTTCGGCTGGCTGCTGCTCGCGCTCGCCGCGCTCGACCTTGTCGCCTTCTGGCTGCCCGATCGGCTCAACCTCGCGCTGGCGGCGACCGGCCTTGCGTTCGGCGCGGTCGGGATCGGGGCACCCATCGCGGCGCGGCTGATCGGCGGGGCGGCAGGGTTCGGCGTGCTTTGGCTCGTCGCGGTTGGCTATCAGAGGCTGCGGGGCCGCACCGGGTTGGGCGGCGGCGATCCGAAGCTGTTCGGCGCGATCGGGTGCTGGCTCGGCTGGCAGGCGCTGCCGCTCGTGCTGCTGATCGCGTGCATGATCGGGCTGGCGGTGGTGCTGGCGATGGTCGTCGCCGGCCGCCGCGTGCAGGCCACCGATCGCCTCCCGCTCGGCGTAATGCTGGCGCTCGCCGCCTGGGCGGTATGGCTCGTCCCGCAGCTGCTTTCATCGCCGGACCCGGCGGGTGTACGCGTACAACTGCAATGGGCGCCCAGTGGTGGAGACTGAAATGCAGGAGCTGCTCGATCGCCAGCGCGCCGCGTTCATGGCCGAACTGCCCGTTTCGATCGAGGTCAGGCGTGATCGGCTGACCCGCGCGATCGCGATGCTGGTCGATCATGCCGATCGATACTGTGATGCACTGTCCGCCGATTTCGGCCACCGCAGCCGCGACCAATCGATGCTCACCGATATCGCCGCGTCGGTGAGCGCCTTGCGGCATGCGAGAAAACATGCCGCGCGCTGGAGTCGGCGTGAGCGCAAGCCGACGTTGTTTCCGCTCGGGCTGCTCGGTGCGCGAGCGTGGGTCGATTATCGGCCGAAGGGCGTTGTCGGCATCATCGCGCCGTGGAATTTTCCAGTGAACCTGGTCATGTGCCCGCTGGCCGGCGTGCTGGCGGCGGGCAATCGGGCGATGGTCAAGACGAGCGAATATACGCCCGCTGTCGCCGCGCTGTTAGAGGAACTGGCGCCGCGCTATTTCGCAAGCGAGGAACTGGCGTTCGTCAGCGGCGGGCCGGCGGTGGGCGCGGCGTTCGCGGCATTGCCGTTCGATCACCTGTTGTTCACCGGCGCGACCGCGATCGGGCGGCACATCCTCCACGCCGCGGCCGACAATCTGGTACCGGTGACGCTCGAGCTCGGCGGCAAATCGCCGGTGCTGATCGGCCGCAGCGCCGATATCGGGCGGACCACCGAACGCATCGTGATGGGCAAGATGCTCAATGCCGGGCAGATCTGTCTCGCGCCCGACTATCTGCTGGTGCCGGAGGAGCGCGAGGATGCGATCGTGGAGGCCCTGACGCGGGCTGCGAGCGGCATGTACCCCCGGCTGATCGACAATCCCGATTACACCGCCATCATCAATGACCGCCATCATGCCCGCCTCAACGAATGGGTAGCGGATGCGGCGGCGAAGGGCGCCGAGGTGATCGTCGTGAACCCGGCGGGCGAGGATTTCGCCGCATCGAACACGCGCAAGATGCCGCTCCACATCATCCGGGGCGCGACCGACGACATGATGGTGATGCAGGAGGAGATTTTTGGGCCGCTATTGCCGATCCGACGCTACGACCGGATCGAGTCGGCGATCGGCGAGGTCAATCGCCGCGATCGGCCGCTCGCGCTCTATCATTTCGGTGAGGAGGAGGGCGAACGCCGGCTGGTGATGGCGCGGACCCTGTCTGGCGGGGTGACGCTGAACGATGTGCTGCTGCACGCAAGCCAGGAGGAACTGCCCTTTGGCGGGATCGGCCCGTCCGGGATGGGCGCCTATCACGGCGAGGCGGGGTTTCGCACGTTCAGCCACGCCCGCGCGGTGTTCCGCCAGTCGCGGATCGATGTAAGCCGGCTTGCCGGATTGCGACCGCCCTATGGCAAGGCGCTGCGCGCCACGATCCGGCGCCAGATCAAGCGGCAAAAAAAAGGCCGCCCCGGAGGACGGCCTATGAAAGTCTTAGGAGAGGATGCCTGAAAGGCCTGATTGTTCTGCACCGCGATCGGTTGTGCTGCAAGTGCGAAATGTTAACGTTAGCATTGCAAAATTTGCAATCCGACAACCTTGTCACTTGCGCGAAGCGGAAGCGGGCCTGAGAAACGCGCCATGACGACGCTGCGGCTAGACGAATTCCTGCCTTATCGGCTGTCGATCGCATCGAACGCGGTGTCCGATGCGGTGGCAACCGCGTACCGGACATTGTTCGGCCTTCGCATTCCCGAATGGCGGCTGGTGGCGGTGCTCGCCGAAGGCGGTACGATGAGCCAGCAGGCGCTCTGCGGCCGTACCCGCATGGACAAGGTGACGGTGAGCCGCGCGGCGATCGCGCTCGCCGATCGCGGGCTGATCGAGCGTGCCGCCAACCCCGGCGACCAGCGCTCGCACCTGCTGACGCTCAGCCGGCAGGGCTGGGAACTTTATGAACAGGTCGCGCCCAAGGCGATGGAACTCGAACGGCGGTTGTTCGCGGGCTTCAGTGCCGACGAGCGCGAGCTGCTCGTGGCGATGCTCGACCGCATCGAGGCGGCGGCGGCCCTGCCAGACGGGACTTGATCGCGGCGCCGACGCTGCGATAAGCGGAATTGCTGCCTCCCCGGGTGTGACATCGACCGCAAGGAGGATTCCGTGACTGCACATCTGGATCGAGCCGGGCTGAGCGTGGATGCCGCGCTGGCCGAATTTCTGGAATCCCAGGTTCTATCGCCGCTCGCAATCGACCCGGCGCCGTTCTGGGACGGCGTTGCTGCGATCCTCGCGAAACTGGCGCCCATCAATCGCGAATTGCTCGCGACGCGCGACTCGTTGCAGGCGGCGATCGACGCGCGGCTGCGCTCGGGCAAACCCGCCGACGAGGCGTTTCTCCGCGAGATCGGCTATCTGGTGCCCGAGCCGTCACCGTTCACGATTGCGCCGGGCGCCGTCGACGACGAGATCGCGACGCTCGCCGGGCCGCAACTGGTGGTCCCGGCGCTCAACGCTCGGTTCGTTCTCAACGCTGCCAATGCACGTTGGGGCAGCCTGTATGACGCGCTCTACGGCACCGATGCGATTCCCGGCGCACCGGCGGGCCCGGGTTATGACCGGGCACGCGGCGCGGTGGCGATCGACCGCGCGCGCGCCTTCTTCGCAGAGGCGGTCGACAAGGGAGCGGTCGAGATCGGCCGGTCGATCGAGGGGCCGCGGGAGACGCGTTACTATCGTGCATCCAATGGCCTGCATTTCGGGGTGGTGCGCGATCCGACGCACCCCATCGGTCGCGACGATCCCGAGGGCATCGCCGATTTCGAGCTCGAAGCCGCGCTAACCGCGATCATCGACCTTGAGGACTCGGTCGCCGCCGTCGATGCCGAGGACAAGCTGCTCGGCTATCGCAACTGGCTGGGGCTGATGCGCGGCGACCTGGCAGAGGCGTTCACCAAGAGCGGGCGCAAGGTGACGCGCCGCCTGGCCGACGACCGGGCCTATACCGGCGCTGATGGTGAACAGGCGGTGCTACCGGGCCGCGCGCTGCTGCTGGTCCGCAATGTCGGGCATCTGATGACGACGCCCGCGGTGATCCTGCCCGACGGCAGCGAGGCCCCCGAAGGCATTCTCGACGCGATCGTCACCGCAGCGATCGGCCTGCATGATCTTCGCGGCCTGGGGCGGCATCGAAACAGTCGCGCCGGGGCGATCTACATCGTCAAGCCGAAGATGCACGGCCCGGCCGAATGCGCCTTTGCCGACATGCTGTTCGCCGAGGTGGAGGCGTTGCTCGATATCGCGCCGAACACGATCAAGCTCGGGTTGATGGACGAGGAACGGCGAACATCGGCGAACCTCGCCGCGTGCATCCATGCGCTGCGACGGCGGATCTTCTTCGTCAACACAGGTTTTCTCGACCGGACCGGCGACGAAATCCACACCAGCATGCATGCCGGCGCGATGGTGCCTAAGGGCGAGATCAAGGGCAGCCGCTGGATCGCCGCCTATGAGGCACGCAATGTGCGGATCGGGCTCGACTGCGGCTTTGCCGGCCGTGCGCAGATCGGCAAGGGCATGTGGGCGGCGCCGGATCGCATGGCGGAAATGCTCAACCAGAAGATCGCACATCCGCTGAGCGGTGCGACCACCGCATGGGTGCCGAGCCCGACGGCGGCGACGCTGCACGCGATGCATTATCATGCGGTCGACGTGGCCGAGCGCCAGCGCGCGCTTCCCCAAACGGTGCCGCCGCTCGCCGACCTGCTGACGCCGCCGGTCGCGACCGACCGCAACTGGTCCACGGACGTTATCGCCCGCGAACTGGACAACAACGCGCAGGGGATACTCGGCTATGTCGTGCGCTGGGTGGATCAGGGGGTTGGCTGTTCGAAGGTACCGGACATCGACGATGTCGGGCTGATGGAGGACCGGGCGACGCTGCGCATCTCCTCCCAGCACATCGCCAATTGGCTGCATCACGGCGTCGCCACTGCCGAGCAGGTCGATGCCGCGCTGCGCCGCATGGCGGAGAAGGTGGATTCCCAGAATGCGGACGATCCTGCCTATCGACCGATGGCGGGGCGCTGGGACGACAGCCTGGCTTTTCAGGCGGCGCGTGCGCTGATCTTCGACGGTGTGCGCCAGCCGAACGGCTATACCGAGCCCGCGCTTCACCGCTTTCGTGCGCTTGCCAAGGCCCGCCGGGGTTGCGTTTGAACGCAAGCGTTGCTTCTAAATCGACATTGCGGGAGCCAATGCCGCGCACAACAGTTACGCAAGGGGGCGGGCCGAAAATTGTCGGGGCCCCCGAAGGAGGCGCGTGGTAAAAGGGGTTCGTGCGGTTTGGGTTGCCGCGCTCGCGGGGGCGGCGATGATCCCCTCCGTCGCGCATGCGCAGATCGGCGAGCCGAAGCCGGGGCAGGGCGACCCCGGTGCCCCCTTGCCCGACGCCGACACCGCGAAACCCGACGTGCCCGAGCAGCAGACCCCGATCATCCCGGAGGATGCGTTCGAGGCCGCCCTGCCGACGCTGAGCGACGACATCAATGCGCCGCTTGAGCCGCTGGGTGATTTTGCCGCGCCGGTCGTGGTGAAACCCGACACCCCGGCTGTCGCGCAACCGGCAACGACGAATCAGACGACACCCTCCGGCGACGGCGATGCCGATCGGCCCTTCGCCGCCGTGCCGCCAGAGGCGCCCGCATTCGCGGAGCCGCTGACGCCGTTATCTTCGTTCAAGGTCGAACCGGTCGGCGACCTCCCGGATGACAGCGACAAGGCACCCTCGGTCCGGTACGCGACCGCAATCGAGGGCCTGGCGCCGCTGGGGCTGGAGGACCAGTTCGAGAACCTGTCGGCGCTCGAGGATGGCGATGGCGAGGCGGCCAATGTCGCGATGGTGAATGCCCGCGCGCGTGAGGACGAGAAGCTGGCCAAGCAGCTGCTGACCTCGCTCGGCTATTATGATGCGGCGGTGCTTTCCTCGATTGAGCCGCAGCGTGGCGAGGCGAACCGGCTGAAGGTGACGATCACGGCCACCCCCGGGCAGCTTTACCGGCTGGGCAGCATCAGCATCGACAGCGAGCCGACCAACCCGCCCGGCCTGCTCGAACGCGAGTTGAACCTGAACCCGGGCGACCCGATCCAGGCCGACCGCATCCTGGGCGCCGAAGCCAATGTGTCGCTTCGCCTGCCGCAGCAGGGCTATCCCTTTATCGAGCTCGGCCAGCGCGACATCCTGCTCGACGAGGACAGCCACACGGGCGCTTATACCTTGCCGGTGACGCTGGGGCCGCGCGCCTCGTTCGGCTCGATCGTGACCGACGGGCCGAGCCAGGTGTTCGGCGCCGACCATATCGAGATCCTGCGGCGATATCGAAGCGGCGCGATCTATGACAGCCGCAAGGTGGACGATCTGCGCCAGGCGCTGATCGCCACCAGCCTGTTCTCGACGGTATCGGTCGAGCCGGTGCGGACGGGGAGGCAAGGTCCGGACGGAACGGAGGTGGTTGACCTGAAGGTGCGGCAGGTGGCCGGGCGCCCGCGCACGCTGGCCGCCGAACTGGGCTACAGCACCGGCCAGGGCATCCGGCTGGAGGGCAGCTGGACGCACCGCAACCTGTTCCCCCCCGAAGGTGCGCTGTCGTTCAGCGGCGTGGTGGGTACGCAGGAACAGGGGCTCACCTCAACCTTCCGGCGATCCAATGCCGGTCAGCGGGATCGCACGCTGCTGATCAGCGCGTCGCTCAACCATTCGGATTACTACGCGTTCGAATCCTATACCGGTTCGCTGTCCGCGCGCATCTCGCGCGATTCGACGCCGATCTGGCAGAAGCGCTGGACCTATTATTATGGCGCCGAGCTCGTCGGATCGAACGAGGATCGGTATAATTACAACCGGGGCGAACGCGATCGCGGCACCTGGCTCATCGCCGCGGCGCCGCTGTTCCTGGGGTTTGATACGTCGGACGATCTGCTCAACCCGACGCGCGGCTATCGCATCAAGGCGAATGCCAGCCCGGAAACCTCGGTGCGCGGCGCGGCTCGGCCCTATGCGCGGTTCATGCTCGAAGGCGATATTTATTACCCCGCGACGAGCAACATCGTGATTGCCGGTCGCGCGCGCGTCGGATCGATCACCGGGATCGCGCGCGACGACCTGCCGCCGTCGCGGCGTTATTACGGCGGCGGCGGCGGATCGGTGCGCGGCTTCGGCTATCAGGAACTGGGGCCGCGCTCGCCGGACGGCAAGCCGGTGGGCGGACGATCGTTCAACGAATTCGCGATCGAGGCACGCTATCGCTTCGGCGATTATGGGATCGTGCCCTTCATCGATGCCGGCCAGGTCTATGACAATGTGAGTCCGACCGGGAAGGACATCCGTTTCGGCGTCGGCATCGGCGGCCGCCTCTACACCAATTTCGGCCCGCTGCGCATCGACGTGGCGACGCCGATCAACCGCAAGCCGGGCGAATCCAAGATCGCCCTCTATATCTCGATCGGGCAGGCCTTCTGATGGCGGACGATATGCACGAGCCCGTGGACGGCGAGGGCACGTCCGCGACGGCGACCGGCACCCCGCTATGGCGCCGGATCGCCACCTGGGCGGCGGTCGTGGTGGGCGGACTGGTGGTGCTGGCAGGCGTGATCGTGTTTGGGCTCGACACACAGCCGGGCCGCCGCCTGATCGTCGATCAGTTGAACAAGCTGGAGCTCGCATCGGGGCTGAACTTCCGGATCGGCCGGATCGATGGCTCGATCTATGGCGGCATGGTGCTGCGCGACGTGCGGGTCCGCGATACCAAGGGCGTGTTCGCCGCCGCACAGACGATCCGCCTCGACTGGCGGCCGTTGGCCTATCTCGACGGCAAGATTGACATCCGCAATCTCGAAAGCCCGCGGATCCAGCTGCTTCGCCTGCCCGAACTCAAACCCTCGGGCGATCCGAACGCACCGTTGCTGCCGGACCTGAACATCGATGTCGCGCGGCTCCATGTCGGCCGGATCGACGTCGCGGCCGGCGTCGCCGGCGGGCGCCATATCGCGCGGATCGACGGCGAGGCGCATCTGGCGAATGGCCGGGCGCAACTGCGCGCCGATGCTGCGACGATCGCGGCACCCGGCGTGGCGGGCGGGGACCGGCTGACGCTGGTGCTCGACGCGGTGCCCGAGGCGAACAAGCTGGACCTGGCCGCATCGGTCAAGGCGCCGAAGGGCGGACTTGTCGCCGGCCTGGCCGGGCTCAACACCCCGCTCGACGCGAGCATCAACGGACGGGGCGACTGGAAATCGTGGCGCGGCAAGCTTGTCGCTGCGCTGGGTGGCGAATCGCTCGCCGATCTTTCGCTGAGCGCCCAGAACGGCCGCTTCCAGATCCGGGGGACGACCCATCCCGGCTTGTACGTCGCCGGGCCGGTGCAGGAACTGACGGCCGGCGGGCTCGCTCTCGATGCCGATTTCCGCTGGGCGAACCGCACGGCGGACGGTGTTTTCAAAATCCGTTCGGCCGCCTTGTTGGCGGAGGCGAAGGGCTTTGTCGACCTCGCCCAAAACCGATTTCGCGACGTTCATGTCGACGCGCTGCTGCTCAAGCCGGCGGCGATCGCGCCCAAGCTGGTGGGCCGATCGGTGCGCGTCGCGCTGGCACTCGATGGCCCTTTCGTGACGCCGATGGTTGATTACAAGGTCAGCGCCGGTGCGATCGGCTTTGGCGAGATCGTTGTCGAACAGCTCTATGCCGAGGGCAAGGCGAAGGTCGATTCCGATCGCATCCTGGTTCCGGTGCGGGCCCGGGCAGCGCGGGTGACGGGCCTTAACGCCGCCGCGGGCGGGCTGGTGACCAACGTCACGCTGAACGGCGATCTGGCGATTTCCGGCAGCCGCATCCTGTCCGACAATCTCAAGCTGCGATCGAACAAGGTCGATGCCACCGCGATCGTCGCCGCCGATATCGCGCGCGGCCGCTACACCGGCGCGCTCAAGGGGCGGGTGAACGACTACACGATCGATGGCGTCGGCGTCGTCGATCTGAGCACCGACGCGAGCCTCTATTCCGCGCCCGGCGGCGGCTTCGGCATTCGCGGGCGGATCGCAGGGCAAAGCCGGCGGCTGTTCAGCGACGGCGCCCGCAATTTCCTCGGCGGCAATGCGGTGGCCTCGGCACGACTGGACCTGAACCCGGCGGGCCTGATCGCGATCAGCGACGTGCGGTTGAAGGCGCCCGACTTCCGCGTCATCCGCGGCAGTGGGACCTATGACCCGGCCGGACCGATCAGGCTGTCGGCCGAGGCGGTGTCCACCAAATACGGCCCGCTTGCCGTGAAGGTGGCAGGGTCGCTCAACGCGCCGCGCGTGCAGCTGCGGGCCGAGAAGCCCGGGCTAGGGATCGGTCTCGCCAATCTGGAAGCCAACGTGGTGGGCGACAATGGCGCCTATGCGGTGACGGCAACCGGCGACAGCAATTACGGCCCCATCCAGGCCGATGTGCTGGTCCGCACCGGACAGGCGCTCGACATCGACGTGCGCAGCGCCCGCTTCGCCGGCATGGATATCGCCGGACAGGTGAGGCAAACCGATGCAGGCCCGTTCGCTGGCCAGCTGACCTTCCGCGGTTCGGGCATCGACGGCGTTGCAACGCTCGCGGGCGAAGGCTCGCTGCAACGCGCCGACCTGCGCGCGAGCGCCGCCAATGCAAGCATTCCCGGCATGACCGAAATCACGCTGGGCCGCGCGCTGGCGACGGCGAGCATCGTGCTGGCCGATCAGCCGCAGGTCGTCGCCGATGTTCAGGTCGCCAATCTGCGTCGCGGCGCGTTCGTGCTCAAGACCGCGCGGGCGAAGATCGATTATCGCGGCGGCAACGGCACCGCCCAGCTGGTCGCGAGCGGATCTTCCGCCGTGCCGTTCGACATTGCGGTCAACGCGCGGATGACGCCGGAACTTTGGACCGCAGCGCTTCAGGGCCATGCGAGCGGCGTCGCGTTCAAGACCACAACGCCGGCGCGGATCGAAACGCGCGACGGCGTCTATCGGCTGCTGCCCACCCAAATTGATTTCGATCAGGGTGAACTTTGGGTGGCGGGGCGGTTTGGCGACGGCATCGTTGCGCAGATGCGGCTCGATCGGCTCGACCTCGCGATCGTCAACGCGTTCGTGCCGGACATCGGCATCGGCGGAACGGCGAGCGGCAGCCTCGATTTCGCGCAGCCGTCGCCCGACGCCTTTCCGAGTGCCGATCTGCGCCTCGAGATCGACGATTTCACTCGATCCACGCTGACCCGTGTATCGACGCCGGTGCATATCAGCACGGTGGCCAAGCTGTTGCCCGATGGCGGCGACGCACGGGCGATCATCCGTCGCGGCGACGCGACGATCGGGCGGCTGGTGGCGACGCTGCGGCCCCTGGGGCCGGGCGCTGGTAACTGGATCGAGCGGCTGCTTGCGGCGCCGCTTTCCGGCGGCATCCGGTATAACGGCCCGGCCGGTTTCCCCTTCTCGCTCGCCGGTCTCGTCAACCAACAGCTCGAAGGCCCGATCGGCATCGCCGCCGACTTCTCGGGCCAGGTGCAGCGCCCGCAGCTCACCGGCGTCGTCCGCGCCGACAACCTGACTTATGACAATGAGAGTTTTGGCACGCGGCTGACCAACATGAAGATCGACGGGCAGTTTTCGAACGACTCGTTGATCCTCAACCAGCTGACCGCCCGCGCCGGTGACGGCACGGTTTCGGCATCGGGCCGCATGGGGCTTTCGTCGAGCGAGGGCTTCCCGCTGGCGATCAACGTCAAGCTGGACAATGCACGGCTGGCGCGCAGCGAATCGATCGGGGCGACCGCGACGGGCACGCTGACGATCACCAAGAACCAGCAGGTCCAGAAGATCGAGGGGCAGATTTCGATCCCAGAGGCGAATTACAAGATCGTCCGGCAGGGCGCGGCGGAAATCCCGCAGCTGACCGGCATTCGCCGCAAGAGCGATGCGCCGCCCGACGAGAAGCAGGCGAAGCGTGCCCGCGCCTTTGGCAATTTCGACCTCGACCTGCGCATCCGTGCCAACAACCGGATCATGGTGTCCGGCATGGGGCTGGAATCGGAGTGGCAGGCCCGGATCAATGTCGGCGGCACCACGATCGACCCGCAGATCCGCGGGACGATGGAAATCGTGCGCGGCACTTACAGCTTTGCAAGCCGCCGGTTCGACATCACCAAGGGCGTCATCAGCTTCCAGGGCGAAGCGCTGACCAATCCAACGATCGACATTTCGGCCAACACCACCGCCGAGGGCGTGACGGCGATCCTCAACATCACCGGCACCGCGCAGAAGCCGCAGATCGCCTTCACGTCGAATCCGAGCTTGCCGCAGGAGGAGGTGCTGGCGCGGCTGTTCTTCGGGACGAACGTGACCAATCTGTCGGCCACCGAGGCGCTTCAGCTGGCGGCGGCGGTCAACTCGCTGCGCGGATCGGGCGGCGGGCTCAATCCGCTCGGCCAGCTCAAATCGGCGACGGGCATCGACCGGTTGCGCGTGCTGGGCGCCGACGACACCACCGGGCGCGGCACATCGCTGGCGGCGGGCAAGTACATCACCGACGACATCTATATCGAGATCATCACCGATGCCCGCGGCTTCACCGCGACGCAGCTGGAAATCTCGCTCACGCGCGCGCTCAGCATCCTGTCGCAGACCAGCTCTTTCGGCGGTTCTGGTGTCAGCTTGCGCTATTCGAAGGATTATTGAGTGGCGCGCAACTGACAGCCATGTAACCATGGCGGTCGGGAGAGAGACATGCGCGAACATTTCGACGTGATTATCGTCGGTGCGGGCATTTCGGGGATCGGCGCGGGCTATCACCTGCAGACGCATTGCCCCGGGCGCACCTATGCCATCCTTGAGGGGCGGGACCGGCTGGGCGGTACGTGGGACCTGTTCCGCTATCCCGGCATCCGTTCGGATTCGGACATGTTCACGCTCGGCTTCTCGTTCCGGCCGTGGACCGAAGCCAAGGCGATTGCAGACGGCGACGCGATCCTGCGCTATCTGGACGAGACGGCGCGGGAATTCGGCATCGATCGCCACATCCGCTATGGCCACCGCGTCACCGCCGCCGAATGGTCGAGCGACGAGGCGCTGTGGACCGTGACTGTCGAACAGGCGGGCGCGGTGCGGCGCTTTACCTGCGATTTCCTGTTCATGTGCGCGGGCTATTACGACTATGCTCGCGGCCATGCGCCGGCCTTCGAAGGGCGCGAGGACTTTGTCGGCCGGATCGTCCACCCGCAATTCTGGACGCCGGACATCGACTATCGCGGCAAGCGTGTTGTCGTCATCGGCAGCGGCGCGACGGCGGTGACTCTGGTGCCCGAACTGGCGAAGCAGGCGACGCATGTCACCATGCTCCAGCGATCGCCGACCTATATCGTCGCCAGACCGTCCGAAGACGGCATCGCCAACTGGCTGCGGCGGCGGCTGCCGGCCAAGGCCGCCTATTCGCTGACACGCTGGAAGAACATTCTCCTTTCGCAATATTTCTACCGCATCGCCCGCAAGCATCCCGACAAGGCGAAGGAGCGGCTGGTCGACATGGTCCGGTGCGAACTGGGCCATGATTACGACGTGGCGACGCATTTCACTCCCAGCTACAACCCGTGGGACCAGCGGCTCTGCCTGGTGCCCGATGCCGACCTGTTCGCGGCGATCCGTGCCGGCAGCGCCGATGTCGTCACCGACCGGATCGAACGGTTCGTGCCCGAGGGGCTGCTGCTCCAATCCGGCCGGACGCTCGCCGCCGATCTGGTCGTCACCGCCACCGGGCTGGAGGTGCAGCTGATGGGCGGGGTGCCGGTGTGCGTCGATGGCGAGGCGATCGACTGGTCGAAGCGGCTGACCTACAAGGGCATGATGTTCGAGGGGGTGCCCAATTTCGCAATCTCCTTTGGCTACACCAATGCGAGCTGGACGCTGAAAGCCGACCTGACCGCGATGTATGTCACCCGCCTGCTCAACGCGATGGCGAAGCGGGGTATGCGGCAGGTGACGCCCGAGCCGGCGGGCGAAGTCTCATCGGTGCCGTTCCTCGATTTCACCTCCGGCTATGTCCAGCGGGCGCTGCACGCCTTGCCCCGCCAGGGGAGCCGCAAGCCGTGGCGGGTGAACCAGAACTATACCCGCGACCTGCTCGCGCTCAAATTCGGCAGCGTCGACGACGAGATGCGTTTCTCCAACCCCGAACGGCCGCGGCGGCGGGCGGCCTGAGCCGCGCCGTCGCTCAGCCGGGGCGACTGCGCAGCAAGGCGGAGCGCAGGCATTCGCACACGACCTCGTCGCGCTGGTTGTGCATCTGATGGCGCCAGGTGACGATGCCCTGGCCGGGGCGTGACCTGCTGGGGCGCAGCTCGATCACTTCGGATGAGGCGCGCAGCGTGTCGCCGATGAAGACCGGCTTGGGCATAACGAGCTTGTCATAGCCGAGATTGGCGACGAGCGTGCCGGCGGTGGTATCGCCCACCGTGATCCCCACCATCAGGCTGAAGGTGAAGGTGCCGTTGACGAGGATTTGCCCGAACTCGGATGCCCGCGCGGCCTCTGCGTCCAGATGCAGCGGCTGGGTGTTGTGGGTCATTGTCGAGAAGAGCAGATTGTCGGTCTCGGTGACGGTGCGGCGCAGATCATGTTCGATCCGGTCGCCGACCTGCCATTCGTCATAGAAGCGCCCGGCCATCAATCGGCATGCTTCAGCTTGAGTTTGAACCCGGCATGGCTCTGCGACCAGCCGAGCCTGGCGTAGAAACGATGCGCGTCGACACGGGCATTGGATGAGGTCAGCTGGACCAGAAAACAGTCGCGCGCCCGGCAGCGATCGACCAGCCACTCGATCAGCTGCTCACCATAACGCCGACCGCGATGGCGCTCGTCGATCCGTACCGCCTCGATCACGCCCCGCCAGGCGCCGCGGAACGACAGGCCGGGGATAAAGCTGAGCTGGGCCGTGCCGATCACGGCGTCGTCGAGCGTCGCCACGGCGAGCAGCTGGTTCGGATCGGCGGTGATAACATCGAATGCAGCCGCATAGCGCGGGTCGCCCGGATCGGTTTCGCGATCGGCCGGGATCGTGTCCCGTGCCAGCATCGCCAGGATCGAAGGCAGATCGGCGGCGGTCGCCTCGCGCACGGCGAACCCGCTCATGCCGCCTGCTCGACCCGGACGAGTAGGGCGTCGACCTGCACCTGCGCCCCGGCTTCGGCGTTGAGCTCGGCGACGATGCCGTCGAACGGCGCGGTGAGGGCATGCTCCATCTTCATGGCCTCCAGCGTGACGAGCCGCTGGCCCTTGGTGACCTGCGCACCGGGGGCAACGTCCACCGCGGTGATGCGGCCGGGCATAGGGGCGAGCAGGGCGCCGTCTCCGGCTGCCGCACCGGTGGTCGGGCCGACCCGCGGCAATGACGCGAGGAAGGACAGGCCGTCATCGTTCACCGCAACCCCGTCGGCAACCGGCTCGGCAATGACCGCAGCCCTCCGCCAGTTGGCGGGCAGTTCGGCGACATGAGCCTTCCCGTCGACGGCTACGGCAACGCGGCGGTTCTGTGGGGCGTTCAACCGGAAGCCGATTGCGCCGCGCCACGGATTGGGCTGGCGCCCGCCTAACAGGTCGTCGTCCAGACCGGACAGCATGGTGGGCTCGCCGTGGTACTCCTGAACGACCAACGCGGCGGCCGCCTGCCTGATCATGTCCTCGGTTGGCTCCGCGGGCGGGAGCAGCACGTCGCCCTTCTCAGCGATAAAGCTTGTATCGATGCGGGCGGCGCGAAAATCCTCGTCGTCCAGTGCCCGCCACAGGAACGGCGCGTTGGTCTTGACCGGGAAGATATCGGTCGCGGCGCAGGCTTTGGCGAGCGCCTCGCAGGCTTCGACGCGGCTGTCGGCATGCACCACGATCTTGGCGATCATCGGATCGTAGAAGCCAGTGATTTCCGCGCCTTCGTACACGCCCGTCTCATAGCGGACGTCCCGCGACGGGCGAAAAATCTCCAGCTTCCCAACGCTCGGCAAAAACCCCTTGGCGGAATCCTCCGCGTACAGCCGTGCTTCCATCGCCCAGCCGTTGATCGACAGTTCCTCCTGCCGCTTCGGTAGCGCCTCGCCGCTGGCCACGCGCAACTGCCACTCGACGAGGTCGACGCCGGTGATCTCCTCGGTCACCGGATGCTCGACCTGGAGCCGGGTATTCATTTCCATGAACCAGATGCGGTCGGCGCGCAGACCTTCGCTGGCGTCGGCGATGAACTCGATGGTGCCTGCGCCGACATAGTCGACCGCCTTGGCCGCGCGCACAGCCGCCGCGCAGATCGCTTCGCGCGTCTCGGCGTCCATGCCGGGGGCGGGGGCTTCCTCGATCACCTTCTGGTGGCGGCGCTGGAGCGAGCAGTCGCGTTCGAAGAGGTGGACGACATTGCCGTGCGTGTCGCCGAACACCTGCACTTCGATGTGCCGGGGGCTGAGGATGTACTTTTCCAGCAGCACCCGATCGTCGCCGAACGAGGAGGCGGCCTCGCGCTTGCAGCTGGCGAGTGCGTCGGCGAACTCGGCGGCGCTCTCGACCCGCCGCATGCCCTTGCCGCCGCCGCCGGCGACCGCCTTGATCAGCACCGGATAGCCGATCGCATCGGCCTCGGCCCGGAGCCGCTCGGGCGACTGGTCCTCGCCGAGATAGCCGGGGGTGACCGGCACCCGCGCCGCGATCATCCGCGCCTTGGCGGCATCCTTGAGGCCCATCGCGCGGATGCTGTCCGGCTTCGGCCCGACCCAGACGAGCCCGGCGGCGAGCACCGCCTCGGCGAAGTCGGCATTCTCGGAGAGGAAGCCATAGCCGGGGTGGATCGCCTCGGCGCCGGTCGCCTTCGCGGCGGCGATAATCTTCTCGCCGACCAGATAGCTCTCGCGTGCCGGGGAGGGGCCGATATGCAAGGCCTCGTCGGCCTGGCGGACGTGGAGCGCCGTCGCGTCGGCGTCCGAATAGACAGCGACGGTGCGGATTCCCACCGCCCGGGCAGTGCGAATGATGCGGCAGGCGATCTCGCCGCGATTGGCGATCAGCAGCGATCGGATCATTGCGCAGGCTCCGCTAAGTTCACAAAGTTCACACTCTCCGCGCGTGAACAGGACGACGCAGTTGCGCGATCCGCATCGGGGCGGGCGAGGGGCGTGGCGTTCGGCATCGCGAGCGATGAGAGCATGCGAATTCCTACTTTGAAAGCGGCGCTCACGGGTGGCGCTCCGGAAAGCCGTGGCGGGTGTGGAGCGCGGCGAGCACGCCCTCAATGTCGTTCGCGAAGCCGCCCTCGGCAAAGGCGAGCGCGGGGAGGTTCTGGTTTTCCTCGCCGAGCCGTTCGATCACTGCCGCACGGGGGCGGGGCCAGGGGACGCGGACGACATCGATCTTCGCCACGCGATCGGGGAAGGCGGCGAGCAGGCCCTCCACGGTGATGCAGTCCTTGCAGTAGAAGC
Source organism: Sphingomonas sp. RS6 (assembly GCF_054489705.1). NCBI lineage: Bacteria > Pseudomonadati > Pseudomonadota > Alphaproteobacteria > Sphingomonadales > Sphingomonadaceae > Sphingomonas > Sphingomonas sp. RS6. The sequence continues at coordinate 295,770 of NZ_JBTMWM010000003.1, read as the reverse complement.
GCCGCGCGCCGCCATAGGCGGGGTCGGCCCAGTCGGTTTCGAGGACGAACAGCGTATCGCGGCTCATTCGGCGCACCCCGTGGTGCGCGAGGTCCAGGCGAGGCTGGCGATCTTCCAGGCGCCGTTCTCGCGTACCAGGCTGAAGTGATCGGTGCCGCAGTGATGCACCTTGCCGTTCAGCCGGAACACATAGGGCGCCCAGACCATCGCGAGATCGCCGTCGATCTCGACCGCGGGGCCGGAGATGCGCTCGTCGAACGTCTCCGGGCCAGGCTGGAAGCGGGCGAGCAGCTCGGTGTTCGTCAGCGTGCGGACGGTGCTGGGACCACCGGCGGCTTCGGTGACGATCGTTGCGCTGGCGCTCGGCAGGAGGACGGCGCCGATCGCGGCGGCATCGCGCGTATTGATCCCGCCGAGCAGCTTGTCGACCGTCGCGAGCACCGCGCGCTCGTCGCTGCCGTCGGGCGGCGCGAGCGGGTTGGCCGGCGGCAGCTTGCTCGGGGAGGGTACGCTGCGTGTCGGGTTGGCGGCGGGCGGGGGCAGGCCGGCGGTCTGCGGGGCCAGGGTGAGGGCGAGGAGGGTGAGGAGCATGGGGTCAGCCTTGAAATTCCTCCCCGGAACGGGGAGGGGGACCGCCGGCCGAAGGCCGGGGGTGGAGGGGAAGTCGCGCCCGGCAGGCGCGAACGATGTGTGCTAGGACGGCGTCGAGGTCGCGCAGGATTTCATTGGCGGGGATGCGAAGCGTTGCGAAGCCGCGTTGTTCGAGGCGATGATCCCGGCGAGCGTCACGCTCCGGCCGGTCGCCACGTTCATGGGCCTCCCCGTCTACTTCGATCGCGAGCCGCGCCTCCAGGCAGGCAAAGTCGATCCTATAGCCGAGCTGTGGGTTCTGGCGGCGAAACTTGAACCCGCACGGCCGCTTGCGCAGCTGTTGCCAGAGCAGAACCTCCGGCAGTTCCAGCTTCGCGCGATCCTGGCGGGCCTGTTCCACGGCACGTCGTGGCGTGCGGAGGATTTTGGGCATTTCCCCTCCACCACGCGGCTGCGCCGCGCGGTCCCCCTCCCCGTTCCGGGGAGGAATTGGAGGCGCTGCTTCGCCGCTCACATCCGGAACAAGCCGAACTGCGGCCGCTCCGGGATTGGCGCGTTGAGCGTTGCCGCCAGCGCGAGGCCCAGCACGTCGCGCGTCTGGGCCGGGTCGATGATGCCGTCGTCCCACAGCCGCGCGGTGGCGTGCCAGGGATTGCCCTCATCCTCGTATTTCTGGCGGATCGGCGCCTTGAAGGCTTCGGCTTCCTCCGGGGACCAGTTGCCCGCATCGCGGTGGACCGTTGCCAGCACGCTCGCCGCCTGCTCGCCGCCCATCACGCTGATCCGGCTGTTCGGCCAGCTGAACAGGAAGCGCGGCGAATAGGCCCGGCCGCACATGCCGTAATTGCCAGCCCCGAAGCTGCCGCCGATCAGGATGGTAAGCTTCGGCACCGTCGCCGTCGCCACCGCCGTCACCAGCTTTGCGCCATGTTTCGCAATGCCTTCCGCCTCATACTTGCCGCCGACCATGAAGCCGGAGATGTTCTGCAGGAACAGCAGCGGAATGCGGCGCTGGCAGGCGAGCTCGATGAAATGCGCGCCCTTCTGCGCGCTTTCGGAGAACAGCACGCCGTTATTGGCGAGGATCGCGACCGGCATCCCCCAGATATGCGCGAAGCCGCACACCAGCGAGCTGCCGTAGAGCGCCTTGAATTCGTGGAATTCCGAGCCGTCGACCAGCCGCGCGATCACCTCGTGCACGTCATAGGGCGCGCGGACGTCGGCGGGGAGGATGCCGTACAGCTCCTCGGCCGCATATTTCGGCGGGCGCGGATCCTTGAGCGCGACATCGGGAACGCGATCCGCAGGCAGATGGCTGACGATGTCGCGGACGATGGTCAGCGCATGTTCGTCATTCTCGGCCAGGTGATCCACCACGCCCGAGCGGCGGGCATGGAGGTCGCCGCCACCCAGATCCTCGGCGCTGATCTCCTCGCCTGTCGCCGCCTTCACCAGCGGCGGGCCGGCGAGGAAGATCGTGCCCTGGTTGCGGACGATCACGCTCTCGTCGGACATGGCGGGGACGTACGCGCCACCGGCGGTGCAGCTGCCCATCACGCAGGCGATCTGCGGGATGCCCTGCGCGGACATGTTGGCCTGGTTGAAGAAGATCCGGCCGAAATGCTCCTTGTCGGGGAACACCTCGGCCTGGTGCGGCAGGTTGGCGCCGCCGCTGTCGACCAGATAGATGCAGGGCAGGCGATTGGCCTCGGCGATCTCCTGGGCGCGGAGATGCTTCTTCACCGTCATCGGATAATAGGTGCCGCCCTTCACGGTGGCATCGTTGCACACGATCATCACCATGCGGCCGGAGACGCGGCCGATGCCGGCGATCACGCCCGCGCCGGGGACTTCCCCGTCATAGAGGTCGCAGGCGGCGAGCTGGCCGATCTCGAGGAAGGGGCTGCCGGGATCGAGCAGCCGCTCGACCCGCTCGCGGGGGAGCAGCTTGCCGCGCGCGACATGCTTGGCACGGGCGGACTCGCTGCCGCCGAGCGCGGCCTGCGCGACATCGGCGCGGAGCTTCTCGGCGAGCGCGCGGTGGTGCGCGGCCTGGGCGCGGAACTGGTCGCTGTCGGGATTGACGGCGGTGGGGAGGATGGGGGCGGTCATGCTGCTACCTCCATTCCTCCACGGTACGGGGAGGGGGACCGCGCGCCGCAGGCGCGTGGTGGAGGGGCCGCGCCGTCAGGCGCGGGACTCGTTCGCCGTCCGGGATCCCGCCGCGTGCCGCGGCGGCCCCTCCACCATGTGCTGCGCACATGGTCCCCCTCCCCGTGCCGGGGAGGAATTGGGGTCCCCCTCACGCCGCCGCCCCCAGCAGCTCGCGGCCGATCAGCATCCGCCGGATCTCGTTGGTGCCCGCGCCGATGTCGAGCAGCTTGGCGTCGCGCAGGAAGCGTTCGACCGGCCAGTCCTTGGTATAGCCGGCGCCGCCCAGCGCCTGCACCGCCTCACCGGCGACGCGGAAGGCGTTCTCGCTCGCCAGCAGGATCGCGCCGGCCGCATCGAAGCGCGTCGTCTTGCCCGCATCGCAGCTGCGCGCCACCGCATAGACGTACGCACGCGCCGAGTTGAGCGCGACATACATGTCGGCGATCTTGGCCTGCATCAGCTGGAAGCTGCCGATCGCCTGGCCGAACTGCTTGCGCTCGCGCAGGTACGGCAGGACCACGTCGAGGCATGCCTGCATGATGCCGAGCTGGATGCCGGCGAGCACGGTGCGTTCATAGTCCAGCCCGCTCATCAGCACCGCGACGCCGCCATTGAGCGGCCCCATCACGTTCGCCTCGGGCACCTCGCAATCGGTGAACACCAGTTCGGAGGTGGGCGAGCCGCGCATGCCCATCTTGTCGATCTTCTGGCCGATCGCGAAGCCCGGCATGTCCTTCTCGATCAGGAAGGTGGTGATGCCGCGCGAGCCTTCGCCGGTCTTGGCATAGACGACGAGCGTGTCGGCGTATGCCGCGTTGGTGATCCAGAACTTGGTGCCGTTGAGCACATAGCCGCCCTGGACCTTCTCCGCCTTGAGCTTCATCGAGACCACGTCCGATCCCGCGCCGGCCTCGGACATCGCCAGGCTGCCGACATGCTCGCCCGAGATCAGCTTGGGGAGATATTTGGCCTTCTGTTCTTCATTGCCCCAGCGCGCGATCTGATTGACGCAGAGGTTCGAATGCGCGCCGTAGCTGAGCCCGATCGAGGCCGAGGCGCGGGCGACTTCCTCGCAGGCGATGACATGCTCGAGATAGCCGAGGCCGAGGCCGCCATCGGCCTCCGGCACGGTGATGCCGTGCAGGCCCAGCTCGCCCATCGCGGCCCAGAGCTCGTCGCGCGGAAACCAGTCCTCGGCATCGATCCGCGCGGCGAGCGGGGCGATCCTGTCGCGGGCGAAGCGCGCGGTGGTGTCGCGGATCATGTCGGCGGAATCGCCGAGGGCGAAGTCGAAGTCCGGGGTCATTCTGTGTCCTCTCCAACGGTCACGATCATGCCGTCGATTGTCGTTACGGGCCATGGAAGCAGTCGCGCGCCGACGCAAGGGCCGCCGACGCACCGGCCTTCCTCCACGGTGTAGAGCGCGCCGTGCCAGCTGCACTGGATATGACTGGCATCGGGGGTGAGATAGGCGTCGAGCGCTTGGGTCAGCGGCACCGGCATGTGGGCGCAGCGATCGACATAGCCGAACACCCGGGTTCCGCGGCGGACGACGAAGCCGTGGAAGCGGCCGGCGCGCATCTCCAGCACGAAGTTGCGGGCGGTGCCGTCGGGAATCAGGTCGAGCGGGCCGAGCGTCACGCCGGCTGGGGTGGCGGTGAGGCGGTCCATCTACCTGCCTCCCCCTTGACGGGGGAGGCCGCGAGACTTGGCAGCTTGCTGCCTAGTCGCAGCAGGAGAGGATGAAGCGGCGCAGCGCGCCGCGCGATTTGCGCGCGCAAATCGCCCCCCTCTCCAAGCTGCGCTAGGCGCTGACGCGCCAAGCTTCGCTATCCTCCCCCGCAAGGGGGGAGGAGCAACCAACCAGTGGTTCACGGCAGCCGTGCCTTGGGGAAGCCCTCCCACACTGCGTCATAGTCCGGCTGGGCGTGCGACAGCGCATGCTCGGTCGGGCGATAGGGCCAGCAGGTCTCGACCATGAAGGCCATCGTGCCCCCGATCTTGTGCGGCTTCAGGGTCGCCTCGGTCGCGCCGCGCCAGCTGGCGACGTCGGGGCCGTGGCCCGCCATGAGGTTGTGGAGCGACAGCCCGCCGGGGGCGAAGCCTTCCGCCTTGGCGTCATAGGCGCCGTGGATCAGCCCCATCGCCTCGCTCATCACGTTGCGGTGGAACCAGGGCGGGCGGAACGTGTCCTCGGCGACCATCCAGCGCGGCGGGAAGATCACGAAATCGGCGTTGGCCCGGCCTGCCACGGTGCTCGGCGAGGTGAGCACGGTGAAGATCGAGGGATCGGGATGGTCGAAGCTCACCGTGTTGATCGTGTTGAACCGGGCGAGATCGTAGCGATAGGGCGCGAGATTGCCGTGCCATGCCACCACGTCGAGCGGACTGTGGGGCAGGGTGGTTATCCACAGATTTGCCAACGACTTCTGCACAAGCTCGAACGCTTCGTCGCGGTCCTCGAACCAGGCGGCGGGCGTCTCGAAATCGCGCGGGTTGGCGAGGCCGTTGGCGCCGATCGGGCCGAGATCGGGCAGGCGGAAGGGCGCGCCGTAATTCTCGGCGACATAGCCTGCGGCGGTGCCGTCGGGCAGCAGCACGCGGAAGCGGATGCCGCGGGGGATCACCGCGATGTGGCCGGGGGCGATGTCGATCCGGCCGAGCTCGGTCAGCAGCGCCAGCGCGCCGGCCTGGGGGATGAACAGCAGCTCGCCGCCGGCGTTGACGAAGGCACGCGCGTCCATGTCGCGATTGGCGGCGTAGCGGTGAACGACGACACCCTCCAGATCGGCCGGATCGCGGGTGGCGAGCATCGTCTCCATCCCGTCGATCCAGTCGACCGGCGCGGCGGGGGCGGGGATCGGGTCCCAGCGCAGGCGATTGGGCGCGAGCGGCTTCAGCGGCGTCTGCGGCGAGAAGCGCGGCGCACCGTCATAGGGCCGGTAGGGCGGATGCTCGGCGCTGGGGCGCAGACGGTAGAGCCAGCTCCGCCGATTCTCGGCGCGCGGCGCGGTGAAGGCGGTGCCGGAGAGCTGCTCGGCATACAGGCCATAGGGCGGCCGCTGCGGGCTGTTGCGGCCGATCGGCAGGGCGCCGGGCACGGCCTCGGTGGAGACATGGTTGCCGAAGCCGGGGAAATAGGTGGTCACGGGCTCGTCCTCTCCAGCGCGTCTCCCCTTTAGGATCAGGAGGGGGAGGGGGCGTTCGGTGGGGCCGGGGTATGCCATGCTGTTCCTGCGGCGGCACCCCCGGCTCTCTCCCTCTCCGAACGGGTCAGGCGTCGACCTTGATAACGCCGCGGCGGATCTGGTCGAGTTCGATGCTCTCGAACAGTGCCTGGAAATTGCCGTTGCCGAAGCCCTCATTGCCCTTGCGCTGGATGATCTCGAAGAAGATCGGGCCGAACATGGTCTCGGTGAAGATCTGGAGCAGGATGCCCTCGCCCGTCTCCACCGAACCGTCGATCAGGATGCGGTTCTTGCGCAGCCGCTCGACATCCTCGCCGTGCCCGGAGACGCGCTTGTCGATCAGCTCGTAATAGGTCTCGATCGTGTCCTGCAGCCGCACGCCGCGGGCGCGCAGGCGCTCGACCGTGTCGTAGATGTCGTCGGTGGTCAGCGCGAGGTGCTGGATGCCTTCGCCGTTATATTCGCGGAGGAATTCCTCGATCTGGCTGGCGTCGTCCTGGCTCTCGTTGAGCGGAATGCGGATCGCCTTGTCGGGCGCGATCATCGCTTGGCTGAACAGGCCGGTCGCCTTGCCCTTGATGTCGAAATACTTCTGCTCCTCGAAGCCGAAGAGCGTGCGGTAGAACTCGCTCCACACCCGCATCTGGCCGCGGCGGACATTGTGGGTGAGATGGTCGAGCAGGTCGAGCCCGACGCTGTTTTCGGCCTCCGCTTCGCGCCAGCCGGGGAACTCGGCCCAGTCGGCATAGAGATCGCTGCCGTCCTGGATGAAATAGAGATAGGAGCCGCCGATGCCCTGGATGACGGTATCGTCCTCGTCGGTGGGCTTGCCGCCATGGGCGAGCGCCCATTCCATCGCCTTTTTCGGATCGGCGACGCGGAACGCCATCGCGCTGGCCGAGGGGCCATGCTCGCCGCGGAACGCCGCCACGCGACCGGCATCGTCGCGGTTGAGCATCAGGTTGATGCGGCCCTGCTTGTACCGCGTGATGTTCTTGCGTGGGTGGCGGTGGGTGGGGACGAAGCCCAGCTGCTCGAACTGGCGCGCCATCGCGTCCGGATCGGGCGAGGTGAACTCGACGAACTCGAAGCCGTTGAGGCCGAGCGGATTGGCGGTATCGGTCATGCCCCTATGGTACCGCATCCCGCCATTTAGTGTCAAATGTTACTAGTTGGATGTGCCGCCTGGCGTCAGTGGAGCAGCGCCGTCCCCGGCGGCGTCAGCCGGGGCAGGCGACCGGCCCCGTTTCGCGCATCCTGAAGGATCTTGGTCGCCCGCGCCGCGTCGACGGCGGCGGAGAACAGGTGGCCCTGGCCGAAACCGCAGCCGATGGCACGCAGCCGTTCGGCCTGAAGTTCGGTTTCGACGCCCTCGGCAATTACCTGGATGTCGAGTTCGCGCGCGATGTGGATCAGCCCCTCGACGATCGCCCGGCTCGCGCTGTTGTGCATGATCTGATCGACGAACGCCTTGTCGATCTTGAGATAGTCGACCGGCATGGTGAGCAGGTGGGTGAGCGAGGCATAGCCGGTGCCGAAATCGTCGAGCGCCACGGTGAGCCCCTGCGCGCGGAACCAGCGCAGCGCATCAGCGACGACGGTGTCCCCCTGGCCGAGATAGACCGATTCGGTCACTTCGAGCGCTAGGTGGCAGAGCGGCACGCCGTGGCGGGCGAGCGTTTCCGGGATGATTTCGCGCAGCCGGTTGCCGTGGAAATCGCCCGACGAGAAATTCATGCCGACATGGCGTGGGGCGATGCCGAGATCGCACCAGCGGCGAATGTCCGCCGCGACCATTTCCAGCATCCGCGCGGTGATCGCGCCGGCCACGGTGCCGTCCGTGGTCGCTTCGAAAAATTCTCCGGCGGGGATGATCCGATCGCCGTCGCGCATCCGGCACAATGCCTCGAACCCGATGACCTCGCCTGAACTGAGGTCGAACAGCGGCTGATAATGCGGCAACAGCCGGTCTTCGGCGAGCGCGCGCTCGACCGAGGAGATCGCTTCCATGCGCTGCGCCATGCGCGTGGCGATGCCGGGTTCGTAGCGAACGAAGCGGCCGCGGCCGATTTCCTTTGCATGATACAGCGCGAGATCGGCGTTCTGGCGGACCTGTTCGGGCGTTTCGCCCGCCGCGACGCGCGCGCCGCCGGCGGTGGCGCGCGGCGTCAGGTTGCGTTCGCATTCGGGGATCGGTTGCGCCAGCAGGTCGAGCAGGCGGCGTGCGATGTCCTCGATGTTCGCCAGCGCATCGGGACGCTGGACAATCACCGCGAATTCATCGCCGCCCAGCCGATAGGTTCGATCCGGCGCCATTGCGTCGGCGATTCGGGTGGCGGCGTGCATGATCAGCGCATCGCCCGCGACGTGCCCGAACGTGTCGTTGACGATCTTGAGATTGTCGAGATCGACCAGAATGAGGCCCCAGAGATCGGGTTCGCTGCAATCCAGATCGCCGAGCGACGCGTTGAAGGCGGCACGATTGGGAAGGCCGGTGAGCCCGTCTTTCAGCGCGCGTCGCACTTGCTTGGCGCGCCAGATATCCTGTTCGATGGCGATCGCGCAGAGGTGGATGCACACCTGCACCAGGCGCCGCTCGAGCGGAGTCGGACCGCGCGGGACATTGTAATAAAAGGCGAAAACGCCGACGACATCGCCGCGACCATTCTTGATCGGGCTCGACCAGCAGGCGCGCAGGCCCAGCGCCAGCGCCGGCTCGCAGAACCGCTGCCAGTTGGGATCGGTTGCGATATCGGTGCTGATGACCGGTTCGCCCAGAAAGGCGGCAGCGCCGCAGGAGCCGATCTTTGGGCCGATCATCATGCCATCGCAGGCGCGAAGATAGTCTTCGGGGAGACTCGGTGCCGAAATCGGATGGAGGCATCCGCCGAGATCGACGCGGAGCAGCGAGCAGGTAACGCCCGCGGCGCGCGATTCGACTTCGAGGCATAACCGATCCGCGACCGAGGCGAGGTCAGCGCCCTTCGCCACCAGTTCTAGAATGCTGTTCTGAAGCGAAACATCCACCCGATCGGTCCATCATCCGGAGCCACGTTTCCGCTTGTGAGCGGAACGCGGTTGCACCGCGGATAATGGCGGGCTCCGTTAGAGTACCTAGGCTGCCGCAAGGTTCCGTGGATCGCGAGATCGAGGAGTCGTGCGCCGCTGAACCGGAAGTGGAGGCCCGAGCCGGAATCGAACCGGCGTATACGGATTTGCAGTCCGCTGCGTCACCACTCCGCCATCGGGCCGCCGGAGGTGAGGCGGCGCAAATGCACAAGGGTGTGGGGCGATGTCAACAACGTTTCAAAATTCGATTGCGGTCGCTTGGCGTTAACCCTTCCGCGCGATACAAGCGCGACGAACCCAACAACTGTATTGCGTAACTAACACAGTTGTGCGACAAGCGGAGTGATGATGACCCTGACGGTCGACCCTGCGCCCATCGAAGCAAATCGTTTCGAGGCGATGCGCCACGCCATGGTGGCGAGCCAGCTGCGTACCAGCGCGGTGAATGATCCACGCGTGGTCGAGGCGATGTCGCTCGTCCCGCGCGAAGTGTTCCTGCCGACCGAGCAGCGCGGGATCGCCTATCGCGATGCCCTGCTGCCGCTGGGCGGCGGACGATTCCACAACACCCCGCTCGCGACCGGACGGCTGCTCACCGAATCGCAGATCACGCCTGACGATCACGTGCTGCTGGTCGGCGCGGCGGGCGGCTATGCGGCGGCGGTGCTGGCGCGGCTCGCCGGATCGGTGGTCGCGCTCGAAGAGGCCGACGCGCTGGTCGCGATCGCGCGTGGCGGGCTGGCCGGCATCTCGAACGTCGAACTGGTGCAGGGTTCGCTCGCGGCCGGCTGGCAGGCGCGTGCGCCCTATGACCTGATCGTCATCGACGGCGCGGTCGAGCAGGTGCCCGAGGCGCTGATCGCCCAGGTCAAGCCCGGCGGACGGCTGGCGACCGGCCTGGTGGATCGCGGCGTCACCCGTCTTGCGACCGGCCGGCGCACCGAGGGCGGCTTCGGCCTGGTGGACTTCGCCGATGTCGAATGCGCGTTGCTGCCCGGTTTCCAGAAGCCGAGCAAATTCACGTTCTGAACCAATAGAAGATGAGGCTCATGCGACTGACTCCCCTTATCCTCGGCGTGAGCCTCATCGCAGTCGCGGCGCCGGCACTGGCCCAGACCGGGCAGGCGGGCACCGTGCCCGGCCAGCAGGCCGCGCCTGCGCCGGTGCCGACCACGACGCTGCAGGATGCGCTGCTCCAGGCCTATTCGACGAACCCCGATCTTCAGGCGGAACGCGCCAACCAGCGCGCCAATGACGAGAATGTGCCGATTGCGCGGTCACAGGGGAAACCGGGCGTGAGCGCAAGCGGCTCGGTGAACGACAGCCTTTACAATACCGACGCGACCGCGCTGACGCCTTCGCGGCAGGCGCAGTTGGGGATCAACCTGTCGCAGCCGATCTATAGCGGCGGCCGGATCCGCAATTCGGTGCGCGCGGCCGAGGTTCGGGTGAATGCCGGCCAGGCGAATCTCCGCGGGGTCGAAGCGGACATCTTCACGCAGACGGTGACCGCCTATCTCAACGTGATTCGCGACGAGTCGGTCGTTCGCCTCAACCGCGAGAATGTCCATGTCCTTGAGGTGAACCTCCAGGCGACGCGGGACCGGTTCGAGGTCGGCGATCTGACGCGCACCGACGTCGCCCAGTCCGAGGCGCGGCTGGCGCTTGCCCAGGCGCAGCTCCGCAATGCCGAAGCCCAGCTGATCGGCAGCCGAGAAACCTATATCCGCGTGGTGGGATCGCCGCCGGGCGTGCTCGCGCCGCCGCCGCCGCTGCCGAATCTGCCGAACGACGTCGCCACCGCCGAGCAGGTCGCACTGGCCAACAATCCGTTCCTCGAGGCCGCGGAGTTGCAGCGCGATGCCACGCGCTATGACGTCAACGTTGCCCGTGCCGGCCGATTGCCGCAGGTCAGCGTCGGGGTGGGCGGCAATTATTACAACTATCTCGGCTCGGTGGGCGAGATCGGCCAGCGGGCGGGCATCAATCCGAACGGCACGTCGTCGACCATTGCGCTTCAGCTGAGCGTGCCGATCTTCCAGGGCGGGCTGCCGGCGGCGCAAGTGCGCCAGGCCCAGGCGCGCCAGGCCTCGGCGATCGAAACGGTGACGCTGACCGAACGCGGCGTGATCGCCCAGGCGCGATCGGCCTATGCTAGCTATCGCTCGTCGCTTGAGGTGATCGAATCGTCGCGCGTCGCGGTGCAGGCCAACCAGCTCAGCCTCGAAGGCGTCCGTGCCGAGAACAGCGTCGGCACGCGCACGATCCTCGACATCCTGAACGCCGAGCAGGAACTGCTCAACGCGCAGGTGCAATATGTGACCGCCGAGCGCGACGCCTATATCGCCGGGTTCACGCTGCTCGCGGCGATGGGCAAGGCGCAGGCGGCCGACCTCAACCTCGAGGGCGGGGTGTTGTACGATCCGGTTGCCAATTACCGGCGCGTGCGCAACCGTTGGGGCGACTGGTCCGACGACAAGGCACCGGTGCCGGTGGGCACATCCACCCGCGAAACCGCCCCACAAGGGGCAGGCGTTTCGGAGAGCCCGACCGATCCGGTGCTCAAGCGCGCGGTTGACACGGGGCGGTCGAATCCCTGATTGAGACGCTGCGGGATAGAGCGATGATCCGGGCGATACCAGGGCTAGGGTAGAGATGATGGGCGACGTCAGCGGCGAACCGTCGATGGAGGAAATCCTCTCGTCGATCAAACGCATCATCGCCGAAGAAGGGGATGACGCCGTCACCGCCCGTTCGCGCCGGCCCGGGCGTTCGTCGGCGGGTTCGCTCCGCATCCGCGATGCCGAAAGCGACGAGGTGCTCGAGCTGAGCGAACCGGTGCGCGACGCCGCCCCCGGCCCGTTCGCCGCATCGCCCGCGCCTCGGCCGCTCGCCGAGGACGAGCCGGCGGCGGCAAGCGAATCGCCGCTCGCGGGTGGAAGCCTGGCCGATCCGATCCTCTCCGACCGCGCGGCCGAGGCGAGCCGGGGCAAGCTCGAGGCATTGTCGCGCATGGTGATCAAGCCGCAGACGGCGGGTGCCGACACCCTGGAGGGGCTGGTCCGCGAGCTGCTGAAGCCGATGCTGCGCGACTGGCTCGACGAAAACCTGCCGCGCCTCGTCGAGACGATGGTGAGCCGCGAGATCGAGCGGATCACGCGCGGCCAGTGATCGCGCGGGCGATGCGGCGATTGTGCCACATGCCCGTCTCGGTCTATCACAGCGATCATGAAGCATCTGACGCTTGCGGGCGCTGCGCTCGCACTGTTCGTTGCGCCGGCTTCGGCGCGTGACCTCACCATCCAGGACGTTGTCCAGCTTTCGCGAGTCGGCGCGCCGGCGGTTTCCCCCGACGGGCATTGGCTCGTCTGGCAGCAGCGCGAGACCGATCTTGCCGCCAACCGGGGCCGCTATGACCTCTGGCGGCTGGATCTGACGACCAAGGGCGCCCGGCCCGAAAAGCTGGTTGCCGAAGCCGATGTGAACGAGACCAGCCCGCAATTCTCGGCCGATGGCACGACCGTGTGGTTCCAGTCGGACAAGGGCGGGGAGGATGCCGTCTGGGGCGTCGCGGTGACCGGCGGGCAGCCGGTTCAGCTCACCCATATCGAGGGCGGCTTCAGCGGCTTCAAAGTGTCCCCCGACGGGGCCAAGCTGCTGATCTGGGCGGACCGGAAGCCTGGCGCGCCGAGCCTGGTGCCGGCGAAGGAGAAGCGCGATGCGAACGCCGGATCGGGCCGCGTCTATGACCAGATGTTCGTGCGCCATTGGGATCAATGGGCAGATGGCAACCGTTCGCAGCTGTTCGTGCTGGCGTTCGGACCGCAGGGCGCATCGGGCGAAGGCGTTGCGATCGGCGGTGGATTGATCGGCGACGCTCCCTCGAAACCCTTTGGCGGCGGCGAGGAAGTCAGCTGGTCGGCCGACAGCAAGACGGTGTTCTTCGCGCTGCGCGAGGCCGGGCGGATCGAGCCGCTGTCGACCAACCTCGACATTTTCTCGGTACCGGCCGACGGATCTGCGCCGCCGGTCAACCTGACCAAGAACAATCACGGCATGGACAATCTGCCGACCGCATCGCCCGACGGCAAATGGCTCGCCTGGTTCGCGATGGAGCGGCCCGGCTATGAGGCCGATCGCCAGGTGCTGATGCTGCGCAACCTTGCCACCGGCGACGTGCGCGCGCTGACCGCCGACTGGGATCGTTCGGTCGCGTCGATCGCCTGGGCGCCCGATGCCAGCAAGATCTATGTCACCGCGCAGGACGTGCAGGAAGAACCGATCTTCGCCGTCGACGTGCGCTCGGGCAAGGTCGAGCGGCTGACCGAGCGGGGAACCGTATCGGCGGTGGTGCCGACGCGCGGCGGGATCGTCTATGCGATGAACAGCCTGACGGCGCCCGACGATTTCTATTGGCTGAAGGGCAAGAAGAGCACGCAGCTGACTGCGGTCAATGCCGAGAAGCTGGCCGGCATCGCGATGCCGGAAGTCACCCGCTACAGCTTCAACGGGGCCAATGGCGACACGGTGTGGGGCTATGTCGCGAAGCCGGCAGGGCTGGCGGCAGGCGCGAAGGCGCCGATCGCGTTCATCGTGCATGGCGGTCCGCAGGGCAGCATGGGCAACAGCTGGTCCTATCGCTGGAATCCGGCGGTGTTCGCCGGGGCCGGCTATGCGGTGGTTGCGGTCGATTTCCACGGTTCCACCGGATACGGCCAGGCCTTCACCGATTCGATCCGCAACAACTGGGGCGGATGGCCGCTCGAAGACCTCAAAAAAGGACTGAAGGCCGCGACCGATCGCTTTGATTTCCTTGCCGGAGACAAGGCCTGCGCACTCGGAGCCTCCTATGGCGGCTATATGATGAACTGGATCGAGGGCCAGTGGCCCGATCGGTTCGACTGCATCGTCCAGCATGACGGCGTGTTCGATGCCCGCGCCATGGCCTATGAGACCGAGGAGCTGTGGTTCGACGAGTGGGAGCATGGCGGCAAGGCCTATTTCGAGGACCCCGCCGCATTCGAGCGCTGGAACCCGGTCAACCATGTCGCCGCGTGGAAGACGCCGCAGCTGGTGATCACCGGCGAAAAGGATTTCCGCATCCCCTATACGCAGGGACTGGCGGCCTTCACTGCGCTTCAGCGCCGCGATATCCCGTCGAAGCTGGTCGTGTTCCCGGACGAGAACCATTGGGTGCTCAAGCCGAAGAACTCGCTGCAATGGTATGGCGAAGTGCTCGGCTGGATGGATCGCTGGACCGGCGCGTCGGCGAAGTAACGTCGCGAGGCGGGGAGAGAGTACCGATTTTCGGTCCCTCTCCCTGCTCGACTCTCATCCCAACACGCGAACCGGATCGCCGAGCCGGATCAATCCGGGCCGTGCCGGCGTCGAATACAGCCCATAACAGGCGGCGAAATGCCGGGCGACGGTTCGCAGGATCGTCGGGTCCTTCGCGCCGGTCTCCGGGTCGATCGTCACCATCACGCAGCGCTGGATCGGATCGGCGCACTGCAAGACCGCGCCGTCCTCCTCCGCATCGCCGAAGGCCAGCCGCATCCCCTGCCACATGGCGGGCGGAAGATCGCTGTCGATCGTCACGTTGATGCGAAAGCGGCGCGGATCAATGGGACCGCCATGCGCGGCCTCCAGCGCGCGGTGCCCGGCGCTGGTCTGGATCGAGACGGGCATCGAATCATAGATGCCGCGCGCGACCTGGATCAGCGACACCGGCTCGCCCGCCGCCTGGGCGAGATGCGCGCGAAGCCCGGCATCGTGCAACGGGCGGATGTCGCCATCGGGCGTTTCCACGGCGATGGCGCTGGTCTTCGGCTTCGACGGATCGGCGAAGCGGGCGCGGTGCAGCGCCAGCGCGGGAACCTCGCGCGCGGTGAGCCACGGAAAGCGGGTGCCGTTCGCCGCGCGGACAAAGGCGAACTGGCGATCGCCCTCCACGCCCTGCCAGTCGAGCTCGGCGGTCTGCAGGGCCTCGCCGGCCATCGATTTGACCGGGAAGCGGGCGAGGGCAGCGACACGGCCGACAAGCGAGGACATCAGGGCCGGCTAGCGCCTTGCGCGGCCGCGGGCAACCTGCCGGGCGAGCAAGTTGTCGTTCGCCTCTTGTTCCCGTGGAACAAATGCGATACAAGCCGATCCGAACAAGGTTGAATGCACAAAGCAAACCTTCTAGCGACGGGGTTTCAACATGGCAGCATCCCTCAAGGTGATCGACGGCAACATGGCCACTTCCACGGACAAGCAGAAGGCGCTCGACGCCGCCCTCGCACAGATCGACCGCGCTTTCGGCAAGGGTTCGGCGATGAAGCTCGGCTCCAAGGAGGCGATGCAGGTCGAGGCGATCTCGACGGGATCGCTGGGGCTCGACATCGCGCTGGGCGTCGGCGGTCTGCCGCGCGGCCGCGTGATCGAGGTCTATGGCCCGGAAAGCTCGGGCAAGACGACGCTGGCGCTGCACGTCATCGCCGAGGCGCAGAAGAATGGCGGCACGGCCGCGTTCGTCGACGCCGAACATGCGCTCGACCCGGTCTATGCCAAGAAGCTGGGCGTCAACATCGACGAGTTGATCGTCTCGCAGCCCGATACCGGCGAGCAGGCGCTGGAAATCACCGACACGCTGGTCCGATCGAACGCGATCGACGTGCTGGTGGTCGATTCGGTCGCCGCGCTGGTGCCGCGTGCCGAAATCGAGGGCGAAATGGGCGACAGCCATGTCGGCCTCCAGGCGCGGCTGATGTCGCAGAGCCTGCGCAAGCTGACCGGATCGATCAGCCGTTCGCGCTGCATGGTGATCTTCATCAACCAGCTGCGCATGAAGATCGGCGTGATGTACGGCAATCCGGAGACGACGACCGGCGGCAATGCGCTGAAATTCTACGCCTCGGTCCGCCTCGACATCCGCCGCACTGGCCAGATCAAGGATCGCGACGAAATCGTCGGCAATGCGACGCGGGTCAAGGTCGTCAAGAACAAGGTGGCGCCGCCGTTCAAGCAGGTCGAATTCGACATCATGTATGGCGAGGGCATTTCGAAGATCGGCGAAATCCTCGATCTCGGTGTCAAGGCCGGGCTGGTCGAGAAATCGGGCGCGTGGTTCAGCTATGACAGCATCCGCATCGGCCAGGGCCGGGAGAACGCGAAGAATTTCCTCAAGGAAAATCCCGAAGTCTGCGCCCGCCTGGAAGCCGCCATCCGCGGCCGCACCGATCAGGTGGCCGAAGGACTGATGGCCGGGCCGGAACCCGACGACGACATCTGATCGGGCGCATCGGCGCCCATAGGGATGCGATTTTGCAAGGGCTCGGGGGCGTATCCCGGGCCCTTTGCGATTGGGGCAAGTGTGCGAGAAATTTGCCGGAGCTGGTTGATTGCCGGTGGATGCGTTTCTCTGGGAGGAGAAGCGGCCTAGGCGCCGCATTTTCGACCGGCTAGAACCTCACCTGCTGGTATACGGAGGGGGAGGGCGGATGTCGCCGATTTATCACGCGTATGGATGACGGCATCGACAGCAAGTCGCGGACCGAGCCAATCTTCGTCGGAAGCGGTACGGCGCTTCGACGAATCGTACTCAGCGCTATTGCCGCCCTGTTTGTTATGATCTGCTTCTTGGCCGCCTCCCTCGTGTGGCGAGGCGGCCCCCAGATCATACAAGCCGCAAAAGAGGGTTGGCGCTCGACGACGCATCTTTCAGGAAGCGATGCGCGCGCGCCGGCTGAACCAACGCCGAAACGTGCGTCGAATGCTGACCCTGAGGCGCCGGTCACGACAATTGCGATCCCGTCGCTTACGAGATCGATCGGCGCTGATGAAAAGGGGCCGCGTGGCCTTCGTCCAAGCAGTTCACCGGGTACTTGGGTGGTATCCGGCGATTATCCCTTTGAGTCGCAGATTGCCCGAGAGGAGGGCACGGTAGCGTTCACGCTTTACGTCGATGATCGCGGAATTCCGGTACGGTGTCAGGTTACAGGATCAAGCGGTCATCAGCGCCTCGACCAAACTGCGTGCGATCTTCTCCTGGCGCGTGCTCGCTTCATTCCTGCACTCGATGCTGATGGCAAGCCGATCCCGGCCGAATTCCGCAACCGGTTCACCTGGGCGCTTGCTGACTAACGTCTATTTGAGCCTCGCGGGGGCCGGTCGAGGCTGTATATCGTCTCATGTTGCATCAAGGTGCCGTCGGCGCCTTAGCTTTTGATTAGACGAACGGTGCGACAATCCCTATGTCGCGTTTGTTGCACCCGTAGGCGGTGTGACGGCATCATCGTGTAATACAGGGTTTCGCTTGGAACTGCTGCTGCTCCTCACTGCGCTTTTCGCGAGCCTGACGGGAACGTCGGGCGATCGCGGCGTGCATGCGGTGCAAGGCGTGGCGGTTGTCCGGCTGGCGGAATCGACACAGGCTGCCGCCACCCCCCGTCGTCAGTTCGTTGCCGCAGCCGCCGCGCTGCCCCGGGTAGCGCGCGCCACCGCGTTCCGCGGGCCGCATCTTGCGGCCGCGCCGGTTTCGCCTCTCCGCCTCGCCTTCGAGCAGCGGCGCGAGTGAGCCTCCCGGCCCGCGCCATGCGGGCCGTTTCCATTCGCTTGCCGCGCCATGCGGCATGTGCTCGGCGGGCGCGTTCCCGCCCCGAACCCATCAGAACAGGTCAGGAAATCCCATGCTCGGCGCCATTGCCAAGTCGCTTTTCGGTTCGTCCAACGATCGCTACGTCAAATCGCTCGGCGGGATCGTCAACAAGATCGCCAGCTTCGAGCCCACGCTTCAGGCGATGGACGATGCCACGCTGTCGGCCCAGACGATCAAGTTCCGCGAGCAGCTCGCCAACGGCGCCAAGCTCGACGACCTGCTGCCCGAGGCGTTCGCGACTGTTCGCGAGGCGGCAAAGCGCGTGCTTGGCCAGCGCCATTACGACGTGCAGATGATTGGCGGCATCGTGCTCCATCGCGGCGAGATCGCCGAGATGCGGACCGGCGAAGGCAAGACGCTGGTGGCGACGCTCGCCACCTATCTGAATGCCCTGCCCGGCGACGGCGTCCATGTCGTCACCGTCAACGACTATCTCGCCCGCCGCGACGCGGAGTGGATGGCGCAGGTCTATGGCTTTCTGGGCCTCACGACCGGCGTGATCGTGCCGAACCTGACCGACCAGCAGCGCCGCGACGCCTATGCCGCTGACATCACCTATGGCACGAACAACGAGTTCGGCTTCGACTATCTGCGCGACAACATGAAATATGAGCGCAGCGCGATGGTGCAGCGCCCGTTCAACTTCGCGATCGTCGACGAGGTCGATTCGATCCTGATCGACGAGGCGCGCACGCCGCTGATCATCTCCGGCCCGACCGACGACAAGTCCGAGCTCTATATGAGCGTCGACGCGGTGGTGAAGCAGCTCGATCCCTCGACCTATGAGAAGGACGAGAAGCAGCGCACCGTCGTGCTGACCGAGGAAGGCACCGAGACGGTCGAGCGCCTGCTGGAGGATGCCGGGCTGCTGGTCGGCGCCAATCTCTATGACTTCGAGAACACCCAGGTGGTCCATCACCTGAACCAGGCACTGCGCGCGAACGTCATGTTCAAGCGCGACACCGACTATATCGTCAAGGACGGCAAGGTCGTCATCATCGACGAGTTCACCGGCCGCATGATGGACGGCCGCCGCTGGTCCGAAGGCCTGCACCAGGCGGTGGAGGCCAAGGAAGGCGTCAATATCGAGCCCGAGAACCAGACGCTCGCCTCGATCACCTTCCAGAACTATTTCCGCATGTACCCGAAGCTCGGCGGCATGACCGGCACGGCGGCGACCGAGGCGCCCGAATTTTACGACATCTACAAGATGAACGTCGTCACCATCCCGACCAACCTGCCGGTGCAGCGGATCGACGAGGAAGACGAGTTCTACAAGACGACCGAGGAAAAGTTCGCGGCGATCGCCAAGAAGATCAAGGAACACGCCTCGAAGGGCCAGCCGGTGCTGGTCGGCACCGTCTCGATCGAGAAATCGGAGCTGCTTTCGGCGTTCCTCCACAAGGAGGGGGTGAAGCACGAGGTGCTGAATGCCCGCTTCCACGAGAGCGAAGCCCATATCGTGGCGCAGGCCGGGCGGCTTGGCGTGGTGACGGTTTCGACCAACATGGCCGGCCGCGGCACCGACATTCAGCTGGGCGGCAATGTCGAGTTCCGTGTTGCCGACGAGCTGCGCGACATGCCCGAGGGACCGGAGCGCGACGCGGCGATCGAGCGGATCAAGGCCGAGGTCGCGGCCGAGAAGGAACAGGTGAAGGCAGCCGGCGGCCTGTTCGTGCTCGGCACCGAGCGGCATGAGAGCCGCCGCATCGACAACCAGCTGCGCGGCCGTTCGGGCCGCCAGGGCGATCCGGGCCTCAGCCGCTTCTACCTGAGCCTCGACGACGACCTGCTGCGCATCTTCGGCTCGAACACGCTGTTCGCGCGGATGATGCGATCGAACATCGAGGATGGCGAAGCGATCGGCAGCAAGTGGCTGACCAAGGCGATCGAGACCGCGCAGAAGAAGGTCGAGGCGCGCAACTACGACATCCGCAAGCAGGTCGTCGAATATGACGACGTGATGAACGACCAGCGCAAGGTGATCTACGAGCAGCGCTCGGACATCATGGATGCGGCGACCGTCGGCAGCGTGGTGGAAGACATGCGCCACGAGACGATCAACGCGCTCATCGGCGATGCCTGCCC
The DNA here is from genome assembly GCF_054489705.1 of Sphingomonas sp. RS6. Lineage (NCBI taxonomy): Bacteria > Pseudomonadati > Pseudomonadota > Alphaproteobacteria > Sphingomonadales > Sphingomonadaceae > Sphingomonas > Sphingomonas sp. RS6. The sequence goes on along the minus strand of NZ_JBTMWM010000003.1, from coordinate 276,042 downwards.
GCCCAACAGCTATCCCGAGCAGTGGGACGTCGAAGCGCTCAAGGCGCGGATCGCCGAGACGCTGAACCTCGACATGCCGATCGACCAGTGGATCGCGACCGAGGAAGCGATCGATCCCGAGATCATCGAGACGCGCGTTCGCGAGGCGGCCGATGCCGCGATCGCCGAAAAGTCCGCGGACCTCGAGCCCGAGACCTGGACGCAGATCGAGAAATCGATCCTGCTCCAGAATCTCGACCATCACTGGAAGGAGCATCTCGCGATGCTCGACGCGCTGCGCCAGGTGGTCCATCTGCGCGCCTATGCGCAGAAGACGCCGATCAACGAGTACAAGCACGAGGCGTTTTCGATGTTCCAGCGCATGCTGGAGACGATCCGCGAGGATGTGACGCGGACGATGGCGTTCGCCCAGTTCCGCATGCAGCCGCCGCCTGAACTGCCCGAGCTGCCGGCGTGCCTGACGACGCACATCGATCCGCTGACCGGCGATGACAACAGCGCGGATTGGGACGGTGGATCGGCCGGGTTGGTGACCACCCGCCTGCCGCCGATGGCGATTCCGCGCCCAACCGCCGATGATCTTGGCGAGGATCCCGCCGCCTGGGTGGGCGTCGTGAGCCGCAACGCGCCGTGCCCGTGCGGTTCGGGCCGCAAGTACAAGCACTGCCACGGCCAGGTCGCCTGAGCGGCGGCCGGGGCGGGGCGGGCGTTTGGCTCGCCCTCCCGCTGGTGGTGAAAAGAAAAGGGCGGCGCCGGAACTGGTCCGGCGCCGCCCTTCTCGTATCCGCGATGACGAGCCCTTAGCGGGTCTTCGGCGCCTGGATCTTCGGGCCGAGCCGCGTCTGCACCTCACGCGCATCGAAGGCGCGCAGATTGTCGGCGGGCTTCGGTCCTTTGCCCATCACGATCTCGGCGATCGCCTCATAGCGGTCGACCGTGCGGATATCGACGTTGCGATCAAAGAACGGATCGCCCCAGAACGGATCCCAGGTCCGCCAGCCCCAGCGCGGGCTGTAATAGCGCCAATAGGGGTTCCAGAAGCCCCATGGCCCTGCGCCGCCAAGGCCCGGCGTTGCATAGGTCTGCGTCTTCTTCTCCGTCTCGCGATCGGAGAGGATGAAATAGTCATAGCCGTTCTGGAGCGTCAGTTCCGCGGCGCGATAGAGCAGGTAGCGCTCGACCGTCTCCCGCGAGGTGAGGCTGTTGCCGGCGAAGCTGACACGGAACCGGTTGTCCTCGATCTGCTCGTCCGAATAACCGTTGCGCGCATAGCCGTTACCCATTGCGGGCTGATACGGCGTCGCCGTCATGCATGAGGCGAGCGATAGGCTGCCGGCGGCGGCTAGGCCGAGAGCGACCAATCGCCGGCGCTTGCTTGTCAATATTGGCATCATTCCTCCGACACTTGATAACTGATTGTCGCCGTTGCCTTTCGAACGCATGCCCCGGCGTAAATGTCCGCATTCCAGATGCGGTGGACTGTGGCATGGGCGCGATTGACCGGGGCTGAACAAATTGTCAGTCGAGCCTTTCCGGCACGGCGCGCGCGTCTGCATCGAGCGTTTCGCGCGGCGCCATCGCCTCCCACGGAAAGACGAACCAGTCCTTGTCCACGGCCCGGTCGATCGTTCGCGCGCAATAGGAGACGCGCTGCGACGACGCGACATTGTCGATCAGCACCGCGAAACGGACGCGATCGGCCTCGGCGCCCTCGCTTGCCAGCGCGGCGCGCAATTCGCCGATCGTCCGGCCGCTGTCGTTGATGTCTTCGACGAACAGCAACCGCTCACCCTCGCGCGTGCGGCGGGCGAGCACTGCGACGAGTTCCTCCCCGAACTGGGCGATGCGCGTCGAATGGTCGATCGAAACCAGCGGCAGGCCCAGCCGGTGCGAGAGATAGACCGCCGGGGCGAGCCCGCCGCGGCCGACGCCGACCAGCAGATCCGGGCGCCAGTCGCCGAGCGCGTCGGCGATGCTGTGGATACCGGCGACCATCTCGTCATGTGAGAAGGGGGTGAAGACGATGCCGCTCATTGCGCGTTCGCCGCCATCCAGGCGTCGATCTGCCCGAGGTGCCGGGCGACCGCCTCGTCGGGCAGGAAGGAGCCGAGAAAGCTGTTGCGCGCTAGCCGGGCGAGCGCCGCACGATCAAGCCCTCGCGCCTTGGCGATGGCGCGGAAATTCTCGCCGATATAGCCGCCGAAATAGGCCGGGTCGTCCGAGTTGATCGTCACATGAAGCCCCAGATTGAGCATCCGATCGATCGGATGCGCCTCGATCGATTCGACGTTGCACAGCTTGACGTTGGACAGCGGACAAACGGTGAGCGTCATGCCAGAGCGCGCGAGCCGCGCCGCCAGCGCGGGATCGTCGAGGCTGCGATTGCCATGATCGATGCGGTCGACCCCGAGCAGGTCCAGCGCCTCGCGGACATAGTCGGCAGGGCCTTCCTCGCCGGCGTGGGCGACGCGCTTCAGCCCCTTTTCGGCGGCGGCTGCGAAGACGCGGGCGAATTTGGCTGGGGGATGACCAAGCTCGGACGAATCGAGCCCCACGCCGGCGATCCGATCGAGCCAAGGCTCGGCGGCCTCAAGCGTGCGGAAGGCATCTTCCTCGTCGAGGTGGCGCAGAAAGCACAGGATCAGCGACGAGGTGACGCCCAGCCGAGCCTCGGCCTCGGCCATACCCGCCAGCAGGCCCTCCACCACGGTTGCGAAGGCGATGCCCCGATGGGTGTGCGTCTGCGGATCGAAGAAGATTTCGGCATGGACGACGCCGTCGGCGGCGGCACGCTCGAAATAGGCGACCGCCAGCTCGCGGAAATCATCCTCGGTCTGCAGCACTGCCGCGCCGGCATAATAGATGTCGAGAAAGTCCTGGAGGTTCGAAAACTGATAGGCCGCACGCACCGCTTCGACGCTATCGAAGGGGATCGCCACGCCATTGCGGCGGGCGAAGGCGAACATCTGCTCGGGCTCTAGACTGCCTTCGATGTGAAGGTGCAACTCGGCCTTGGGCAGGCCGGCGATGAAGGCGTCGAGATCGGTCATCGCCCGACCATTGCAGGCGCCGCGATGCCGCGCAAGCACCACGCTGAGGTATTGAATCGGTCGAGACGCGTCGTGTCCCGGTGATGAAAGGAGAGGGGGTGCCCGTCGTCGCCAGGGCGATGGAACCAGCAGATGGCTCCCCGAGTAGGATTCGAACCTACGGCCATTCGATTAACAGTCGAATGCTCTACCGCTGAGCTATCGGGGACCACTCTGGTCAACCCCGACGCGGTGGTCACCGTGTCGGGAGGCGCGCCTATAGCAGCGCGTTTTCGGACTTTGCAAGGCCCTTATGCAATGAATTGTTCCATCGTTATCCGGTCGTCCAGTGCGTGCTCCGGATCGAACAGCAGCGTCAGGTTGCGCATGCGATCGATCTCAACATCGACACGCGCGACTTCGCGGATTTCGCGCTGATCGGCGACGGCGCTCACCGGGCGCTTGTCGGCTTCGAGTGCGCGCAGGCTGATCCGGGCCTTTTCCGGCAGAATTGCGCCGCGCCAGCGGCGCGGGCGGAACGGGCTGATCGGCGTGAGCGCGAGCAGCGCCGAGCCGAGGGGCAGGATCGGCCCCTGGGCTGAGAAGTTGTAAGCGGTCGATCCCGCAGGGGTTGCCACGAGGATACCGTCGCACACCAGTTCGGGCAGGACGATCCGGCCGTTCACGGTGACTTCCAACTTCGCCGTCTGGCGGGTTTCGCGCAGCAGCGAGACTTCGTTGATCGCGGGCAGGACGCAGCTTTCGCCCTCGACGGTGATCGCCGTCATCGACAGCGGCGAGACGCGGAACGGCCGGGCGCGATCGAGGCGGGCCATCAGCCCTTCGAGTCGCCAGTCGTTCATCAGGAAACCGATCGTGCCGAGGTTCATGCCGAACACCGGAAGAATGCGCCGCCGTTCGAGCATCGCATGAAGCGTCTGGAGCATGAAGCCGTCGCCGCCAAGGGCTACGACCTGTTGCGCCTCCTCGATCGGCACCCAGTCATAGGTCTGGCGCAGTTCCTCCGCCGCGACCTGAGCGGGCGCGGTGGGCGACGCGAGCAGCGCCCGGGCGACGGCGCTCATCCGCCGGTCACACTCATATGGCGGCCATGCGCAGGTGCTGCGCCGCGTTCGATGCGGAAATCATGCGCCTCCGGCTTGATCGCTAGGGCGTGATCGATCGCCTGGTCGACCGCCGCAAGGCCGCCGTCGCGAATCGCCGATTTCAGATCCACCGAGTCGTCATGTCCCAGGCACATGTGGAGCCGGCCGTCGGTCGACACGCGAACCCGGTTGCAGCTTGCACAGAAATTGTTAGTGAGCGGCGAGATCAGGCCGAGCCTGGTGCCGGTGCCGGCCACGCGCCAGTAACGTGCCGGGCCGCCGCTGTCATGCGCGTCCGCGACGAGATCGAATCGCGTCCGCAGATCGCGCAGCACCTCCGTCAGCGGCACGAAGCGATCGGCGCGATCCTCGTCGATCACGCCGAGCGGCATCGTCTCGATCAGCGAGAGGTCAATGCCCGCCGACACGGCCCATTCGAGCATCGAGGCGATTTCATCGTCGTTGAGGCCGCGCAGCGCGACCATGTTGATCTTGACGCGCAGGCCCGCGTCGCGCGCCGCGGCGATGCCGCCGAGCACCTGCGCAACGTCACCGTGCCGGGTGATGTGGCGGAAGCGATCGGGATCGCGGCTGTCGAGACTCACGTTGATCCGCCGCACCCCGGCGGCGACCAGCGCATCGGCGTGGTCAGCGAGGCGGGTGGCGTTCGTGGTGAGCGTCAGTTCTTCGAGCCCGCCCCCGACATGGCGGCCGAGCCGCTGTACCAGCTCGAGCACGTTCCGCCTGACCAGCGGCTCGCCGCCCGTGAGCCGGATCTTGCGCACGCCCCGCGCGATGAAGCGCTCGGCGATGAGCGCGAGCTCCTCGAGCGTCAGCACCGCATCGCGCGGCAGGAAGGTCATGTGCTCGGCCATGCAATATCGGCAACGCAGATCGCAGCGATCGGTGACGGAGATCCGCAGATACCGAATCGTTCGGCCGTGGCGATCGACCAGTCCGGGCGAACTCGCGGGTGCGGAAGCGATTGCCATGTCGTTCGAGGTAGGGGGTTGCGTCCGCAGAGACAAGCCTTGGATGGCGGTGTGTTAAATCAGCCGCTATCGAACAGATATGGAAGAAGGCTTTACCATCGTACCCACCGCGGTCACCACGCCGCAGCACCCGGTTTTCGTGCTTTCCTTCCGCCAGCGCGACGAGGTTGCGGCAGCGGCGGCAGGGGCGGGCTGGCGCGTGGTCGCTGCGCGGCGGAGCGAAGGGGCGGAGACGCGCTTCCTGGCCAGCGGCGCTTCGGTGGTGGTGATCGACGCACGGGGCGCCATGAGCGACGGCGTCGAGGCGGCCCGGCTCCTGGGGCCAACGGTGCGCGCCCAGGGGGCGGCGATGCTGATCCTGGTGTCGCAGAGCGATACCGTCCACATGGCGCGGTTCTACGACGCCGGCGCCACCCATTTTCTGAGCAGCCCGATGTCCTCGGCCGCGATGGCGCACGCGATTCGCTTTGCCCATCGCCATGTCGAGCGGCTGTCGGGCTGGTCGGGCCTGGCGTCCGAAAATGGCGAGCCGCTCGGCTGGCGCTATGATCGCGAATTGCGCTCGCTGGAGCTGACGCCGGCGCTGGCGCAGCTGCTGTCGCTGCCGGAGGCGCCCGGGGTGCGGGCATTGCTCGCGCGGCTCGATCGCGGCGACCGGCGGCTCGCCCATGCGGCGCTGCGACGGCTCGACGAATCGGGGTCCACTGCGTTTGCGCATGACCTGCCCGGCAAGGGGCGGGTGGTGCAGCATCTCCAGTTCGATCCCGCCACCGGCCGTCTCGACGCGCTGGTCGAGCCGCTGGGGATGACACCCGATGCCGGGGCGGCGGTGCGCGACGTGCTCACCGGCGTGCGCGACGGGCCAAGCGCACGGCGCTGGATCGATCGCCAGCTCGGCAAGGGCGAGCGGATCGGGCTGGTGATGATCGGGCTCACGCGTTTCGACACGGTCAACGCCGCCTATGGCCGCGCTGCGGGCGACGAATTGCTGCGCGGCGTTTCGCGCCGGGTTGCCGATGCCGCGCGCGATGTGCTGGGCGGCGATGCGATCGTCGCGCGGGTTGGCGGTTCGGACTTTCTGGCGGCGGCGGTCGATCCCGGCGCGAGCGGTCTTCGCGAGGCGGCGCGGCGGATGGAGGAGGCGCTTGCGCGGCCGTTCGTCGCGGCGGGCGAGCTTGCGCATCTGGGCGCCCGCGTCGCCTCGGCCGAAAGCATCGCGGGCGACACCGCTGGCAGTCTGATCCGCCGCGCGAGTGAGATATTGCTAGGCGACACGGCCACACGGGCGAGCGGCGGTCCGTCGATCGAGTCGCTGATGGGCGATCTGCGCCGCGCGCTCGAACGTGGCGAGATCGGCGTGCTGTTCCAGCCACAGGTCGCGGTCGCCACGGGACAGATTACCGGTGTCGAGGCGCTGGCGCGGTGGCAGCACCCCAAACATGGCGAGATCGGCGCCGAGCCGCTGTTCGCCGCCGCCAATCGCGCCGGCCTGGAGGCGGTGCTGAGCGAGCATGTCCAGCACCGCGCGCTGACGATCGCCGCGCATTGGCCGCGTGCGCTAGCCCGGCTGCGCCTATCGATCAACGTCACGGCGGAGGATGTCGGCCGGACCGGTTTCCTCGACAATCTGCTCAGCCGGATCGATTCGACCGGCTTTCCCCGCGCCCGACTGACGGCAGAAATCACCGAGAGCGGCATCATGGCCGATCTGAGCGAGGCGGCACGGCTGCTGTCAGACCTGCGGGCCGCAGGGTGCCGTGTTGCCATCGACGATTTCGGCACGGGTTATTCGAGCCTCGCCTATCTGAAGGCGTTGCCGCTTGACTATCTCAAGATCGACAAAAAGCTGACGGCGGACATCGCCGGATCGGCGCGCGACCGGATCGTGGTGCGCGGCGTGATCGACATGGCGCGCTCGCTGGGCCTATCGGTGATTGCCGAAGGCGTGGAGAGCGAGTTGCAGCTCGACATGCTGGCCAAGGAAGGCTGCCAGTATTTCCAGGGTTTCCTCTGCTCGGGGCCGATCGACGTGCCGGCGCTCGCTGCCCTGGTGCGCGACTGGTGAGCGGCACGGGCGAAAGCATCACCGGCGTCTGGTATGGTCGGTGGTCGTCGGACGATCCGCTGGTTCCGCCCAATCGCTTCATCGCGGTGCTCTCGGAGGATGCCAGGGTGATCGAGGGCGATGTGAGCGAGCCCGACCTGATGGGCGGCGAAGTGTTGCGGTCGGCTGTCTATGGGGGGCGACGCGACCACCAGTTGCAGTGGATCAAGCAATATGATCCCGCCGGCCGGCTGGAGCATTCGGTCTATTATGCCGGGCGCGTCGATGCCGAGGCGACGCGGATCAACGGCGCGTGGCAGTTCGACCGGTACAGCGGCACGTTCAGCATGTACCGCGAGAAATTCGCGCTCGACGAGGCCGGCGTGGAGGCCGATTCGATCGATGTGACCGCCGGCCGCTGAGGCAGCCTGCGCCGTCCGTCACAGATCGGGGCGGGTGAGTGCCGAAACCGCCCCCGCCGGCAGGCGACGAAACGATCCTTCGCTCACGCCACCGCTGCGGCCGCCGCCACGAAAGCGGCTGGCGACATTGGCCAGTTCGGTGACTTCGGAGGACAGGTTCTGCGCCGCAGCCGAGGTCTGCTCGACCATCGCCGCATTCTGCTGAGTCGCACGGTCCATCGCGCCGATCGCGTTGGAAATTTCGCTGATCGCGGTCGACTGCGCGCCATTGTCCTCGGCCATCTTGCCGACCAGATCATGAACTTCGCCGACGTCGCCCGAGATGTCGGCAAGCGCGGTGTCGACCTTTTGCACCGCATCGACGGCGGTGACGATTTCGGCCTGCGTCATCGTCAGCTGTTCGCGCGCGCGGCCGGCTTCCTCTTCGGCGCGCATCGCGAGAGCCGAAACGAGATCGGCAACGACGGCGAAGCCACGACCGGCCTCGCCGGCGCGGCCGGCCTCCACCGCGGCGTTCATCGCCAGCACGCGCGTCTGGAACGCGATCTTGTCGAGCCCCTCGATCACGCTGTCGGTGCCCTTCGCGGCCTCGGCGACGCGACCCATCGCCTGGACGGCGTCGTCAGTGATGCCGCGACCCTGCTTGACGGTAGAGATCGCCTGATCGGCGCGCACCACCGTGCGCCGCGCAGCCTCCGCCGTTGCGCGCACGCGTCCGTCCATCTGCGAAACCGCCGCCGTGGTCTGTTCGAGCGACGCGGCATTGCCTTGCGTCCGCCGGGCGAGATCGTCCGATGCCTGCGCGATCTCGCCGATTCCGGAGCGAATGCGGCCGGTGCCATCGGCAACCGCGCCGATCATGTCGCCGATCCGGACCAGCGTTTCGTTATAGGCGCGTTCGAGCGCGGCGAAGCTCTGCGGCATACCGGTGATCTGGTTGCCGAGATCACCGTCCGAAAGCGCCTTCAGCGCGGCTTCGAACTTGGTAATCGCGGCATTGCGCTCGGCCTGCGCTTCCTCAAAATAGATCGAGAGCGACACTTCCATGTCGAGCAGCGCCGCCTTGACCAGCGCGATCACCGCCTTGTCGGGCGCGGGGCCGCGGAACAGCCGCGTCAGCCGCTTCCACGGGCTGTTCAGCCGATGGACGCCGGCGATCAGATGTTCGAGGACGATCGCATAGCTGCCGACATACCAGCGAGGCTCGAGGCCGATCCGCGCATGGGTGGCGCCAATGCGGCGTGCGCTGGCATAGTAATCGGCGTTGAATTCGCCGGCGGCGATCCGCGCCCAATGCTTTTCCTGCGCCGTTTTCGCCTTGGCGATGTGGTTCGCATCGCGGAAGAAGGAGCCGGTGTCCGGCGTCGCCCCGGCGCGGGCATAGAACCGGTCGAGCGCGCTGCCGATAACCTTGCTGACCCAAGGCTGAGACTCGCGGAGCGCCTTCTGTTGCGCTTCGTCCATTTCCATGAACTGGAGGCGAGAACTCATCTGGTCGGTCACATGGAAATCCCTGATCGCCACCTACGCGGCTTTCAGCGCTGCGAGGTGATTGGTCCCAGCTCCCATTTTAGACGAGTCGGGCCCACGACCACGTCCTTAGGTACATATCCGGGAGAGCGTGGGATCAGCCCGCCGCCTTGGCGAGCCCCCGCGACAGTTGCAGCGCGCCGTGCAGCCGCGCGGCCGGGTTTGCCCAGGCTCGGTTAATGACGAGCTTCATGTCGGGCCGCAGCCGTGCCGTCTCGCCCAGCTTCTCCACATAGGCGATCAGGCCCGCCGGACTAGGGAACTGATCGTTATGGAAGGTGACGAGCGCCCCCTTCGGGCCCAGGTCCAGCTTGGCGATGCAGGCGCGCTTGGCGTTGAGCTTGGTTTCGATCAGGCGCAGCAGATTGTCGGTCGGCTCGGGCAGCTTGCCGAAGCGGTCGATCATCTCGGCGGCGAAGCTCTCGATCCCGTCGGTCTCCTCGATTTCGTTGAGGCGGCGGTAAAGGCCCATGCGCAGGTCGAGATCGGGGACATAGTCTTCCGGGATCAGGATCGGCGCATCGACGGTGATCTGCGGCGACAGGTCCTTCGGCCGGCTCTCGTCGCGCAGACCGCCAGCCTTGGCGTCGAGGATCGCCTCTTCCAGCATCGACTGGTAGAGTTCGTAGCCGACTTCCTTGATGTGCCCCGACTGTTCGTCCCCGAGCAGGTTGCCCGCGCCGCGAATGTCGAGATCGTGGCTGGCGAGCTGGAATCCCGCGCCCAGGCTTTCGAGGTCGGACAGCACCTTCAGCCGCTTTTCCGCCGCCTCGGTCATCTGCCGCTGGGGCGGGGTGGTCATGTACGCATAGGCGCGGGTCTTAGCCCGGCCGACGCGGCCGCGCAGCTGGTATAGCTGGGCCAGGCCGAACTTGTCCGCGCGGTTGATGATCAGCGTGTTGGCGCTGGGAATGTCGAGCCCGCTCTCGACGATGGTGGTCGAGACCAGCACTTCGAACTTCTTGTCGTAGAAGGCGGACATCCGCTCCTCGACTTCGGTGGGCGACATCTGGCCGTGAGCCACGACATAGCGGACCTCGGGCACGTCGTTGCGCAGGAACTCCTCGATCTCCGGCAGGTCGGCGATGCGGGGGGTAACGAAATAGCTCTGGCCGCCGCGATAATGTTCGCGCAGCAAGGCCTCGCGCAGCACCACGGGGTCCCACGGCATCACATAGGTGCGCACCGCCAGGCGATCGACCGGCGGCGTCTGGATCACGGAGAGTTCGCGCAAGCCGCTCATCGCCATCTGCAGCGTGCGCGGGATCGGGGTGGCGGTGAGGGTTAGGACGTGAACGTCGGTCTTCAGCGCCTTCAGCCGTTCCTTGTGGGTGACGCCGAAGCGCTGTTCCTCGTCGACGATGACGAGGCCGAGGCGCTTGAAGTCGATATTCTTGGCGAGCACCGCATGGGTGCCGACCACCACATCGATCGTGCCGGCGGCGAGCCCTTCCTTCACCGCCTTGGTCTCGCTGGCGGTGACCAGCCGCGAGAGGCGGCCGATCTCGATCGGGAAGCCCTCGAAGCGCGCCTTGAAGTTGTTGTAGTGCTGGCGGGCGAGCAGCGTGGTGGGGCACACCACCGCCACCTGCATCCCGGCCATCGCCGCGACGAAGGCCGCGCGTAGGGCGACCTCGGTCTTGCCGAAGCCGACATCGCCGACGACCAGCCGGTCCATCGGGCGCCCGGCGGCAAGGTCCGCCAGCACGTCGCCGATCGCGCGGTCCTGGTCGTCGGTTTCCTCATAGGGGAAGCGGTCGACGAACGCCGGATAGCCGCCATGATCGGGCTCGGCGATCTCGGCGCCGCGGGTGGCGCGCAGCGCGGCGGTGGCGATCAGTTCGCCGGCGATCTCGCGGATGCGCTCCTTCATCCGCGCCTTGCGACGCTGCCAGGCCTCGCCGCCCAGCTTGTCGAGGCTGGCGCCGTCCTCGCCCGAACCATAGCGGCTCAGCACTTCCAGATTCTCGACCGGCACGTAGAGCTTGTCGCCGCCGGCATATTCGAGCGCGACGCAGTCGTGCGGCGCCTTCTGCACCGGGATCTGGGTTAGGCCTTCGTAGCGGCCGATGCCGTGGTCGATATGCACGACCAGATCGCCGGGCGAGAGCGTCGCCAGTTCCTGAAGGAAGGCGTCGGTATTCTTGCGGCGCTTCGAGCGGCGGACGAGGCGGTCGCCGAGCATGTCCTGCTCGGTGAGCACCGCCACGTCGGGCGCGGTGAAGCCATGATCGAGCGGCAGCACGACCAACGCGACCTGCAGCCCGCTGCCGTTCGGGTTGGCGACGCCGAGCGCCGGCTGCCAGCCGTCGACCGGTACGGCGCCGGTAAGGCCGTGATCCTCGAGCAGCCCCTTCAGCCGCTCGCGCGCGCCGTTGGAGTAGCTGGCGAGCACCGGCTTGCGAGCGTCCTTGCGCAGCGCCTTGAGGTGGGTGACCACCGCCTCATAGACGTTGCTGCCGGCGGCACGCTCGGGGGCGAAGTCGCGCGGACCGTCGACGCCGAATTCGACGACGTGATCGGACTCGGGCTCGTGGAACGGCGTGGCGAGGTGCATCGGCCGCGAATCGACCAGGCTCTGCCATTCCTTCGCGAGGAGATAGAGGTCGCCGGCCTTGAGCGGGCGATAGCTGCCTGGATCGGCTGACTGCGCCTTGATGCGGTTTTCCTGATAGTCCTTGATCGCTTCGAACCGCTGCTCGGCGGCGGCGGGGGCACCGCTGTCGCGGACGATCACGGCATGGCCGGGGAGGTGATCGAACAGCGTTTCCAGCCGCTCCTCGAACAGCGGCAGCCAATGCTCCATACCGGCGAGGCGGCGGCCCTCGCTGATCGCCTGATAGAGCGGGTCGCCGGTGGCGGTTGCGCCAAACCGGTCGCGATAGCCGCTGCGGAACCGCTTCACGCTGTCTTCGTCGAGCAGCGCCTCGCTGGCGGGTAGCAGGGTGAAGCCATCGACCCGGCCGGTGGTGCGCTGGTCCTGTGGATCGAAGGTGCGGACGCTCTCGATTTCGTCGCCGAAGAAATCGAGACGCAGCGCCTGTTCGGCGCCGCTCGGGAACAGATCGACCAGCCCGCCGCGCACCGCGAACTCGCCATGGTCGTTGACTGTCTCGACACGGACATAGCCGTTCGCCTGCAGCAGCGCGGCGAGCCGGTCGAGCCCGATCCGCTCGCCCGGCGCGAGGCGGGCGACCAGCTGGCGGATGCGGAACGGCGTGAGCGTGCGTTGGGTCGCGGCGTTGACGGTGGTGACGAGCAGGCGAGGGGCCTCGCTCTTGCCCTGCAACGCGTGAAGCGTCGCCAGCCGCTCGGCCATCACCCTGAGCGTAGGGCTGGCGCGGTCATAGGGGAGGCAGTCCCAGGCCGGGTAGGTGAGGACGTCGAGTTCGGGTGCAAAATAGGCGGCGGTTGCGGCGATCGCCCGCATGGAAGCCTCGTCCGCCGCGACGAACACCGTCACCTGGCTCGCCCGGGCGAGGTCGGCGAGCATCCAGGGCAGGAAGCCGGACGGCACGCCCGCCAGAGTGAGCGGATGTTGCGCGGAAAGGATCGTCTTCAGGTCAGGCATGGGGTCTCGTCTTGGCGGGTCGGCCCGGCCACACTCACCCTTCGGCGCTTCGCGCCTCCCTCCGTCTGACATGGGGAACAAAAGCCCGCCGCCGAAGCTGTGGGAAGGTGAAGGGGGCTGTGCCGCTTACTCGGAAATGGGTACGTAATTCAGGGTCTTGAGCGCGTCCAAAATCGTTCCGCGGAAGCGTTCGGGCGGCGTTCCGGTTCCCATGGCCCATGCCATGATGTCGACATCCTGTTCCTCGAGCAGCGTTTCGAACAGTGCGATTTCCGCATCGCTCCAGCCTTCGCCATGCCGATCGAAAAAGCCGCCGATCAGCAGGTCTGCTTCCTTGGTGCCACGATGCCATGAACGAAAGCGCAGGCGCTTGAGGCGGGTTTCACGATCCATCGGGCGCTCCAGCAGCGATTGGTCGGCGGCGCGGCGCGCGCTGCCGGCGGGCGGAAATCAGGTGCGACGCAAATAGGTCGTGCTCGCCCGAAACGCCAGTGCCGGAATCGAGACGACCGGGGAAGCGGCTTGTTAAGGAAATTCTGTTCAAGTGGGTCCTCGAGAGGATCGGGGGCGAGGATCGAGTCGTATGGGTGATTTGATGAACGGCAAGCTGCGTTTCGTGATGTTGAAGGGGATCAATGGCGAGCCGATGCTCGTCAACATCGCCTCGGTACGCACCGTATCGACGATCAACATGGCGGGCGCGGATTTCGGCGTTGTTTCGTTCGGCAAGGACCATGAAGTGGTGATCGGCTCCTCGGTACCCGAAGTGATGGCAGCGATCCACGAGGCACTGGCCGATCAGGCAAGCGACGTCGCGATCGCCTGAGCGGGTTTGTCAGCCGCGCCGCCGCGCGATAGGGCGGCGCAATGCGTCCCGAGCTTCTCAACCCGCTGTTCGCCGAGGTCACCACGCTGAAGGGCGTCGGCCCGGCGCTGGCGCGGCCGATGGAGCGGCTGGGGCTGGCCCGCGTCGTTGATATCGCCTTCCACTTGCCGACCGGCTTCGTCGATCGGCTGCTGCGCGACGAACTCGATATGGCCGATGCCGGCCGGACGATCGCGATCACGCTCACTCCCGTGCAGTACCGCTTCGGCGGCGGCCCGCGCTCGCCGGCGCGGGTACAGGCGGTCGATGCGCATGGCAATTTCGTCAGCCTGGTCTATTTCGGCGGCAATTCGGGCTGGGCGAAGAAGCTGCTGCCGCTGAACGAGCCCCGCTGGGTCTCGGGCAAGCTCGAACATTATGGTCAGGAACTGCAGATGGTCCACCCGGACCATGTCCTGCCGCTCGACCAGGCCGGCGAGGCCGGCGGGCGCGAGGCGATCTATCCCTGTTCGGAAGGCATCACCTCCAAACGCATCGCAACGCTGGCGGCGCAGGCGATCGAGCGCGCGCCCGTTCTGCCCGAATGGATCGAGCCGGGCCTGAAGGCGCAACGCGACTGGCCCGACTGGCGCGACGCCCTGGTTCGCATCCATGCCGATCCGGCCGATGCCAAGGCGCGCGAGCGGCTGGCCTATGACGAAGTGTTCGCCAACCAGCTTGCGCTGCTGCTGGTGCGCGGCGAGGCACGGGCGAAGCGGGGGCGGTCGCTCGCCGGCGACGGCAGGCTGCGCGCGCGGCTGAACCTGCCTTATGCCCCGACCGGCGCCCAGAGCCGCACGATCGCCGAGATCGAGGGCGACATGGCGCAGACCCAGCCGATGCTGCGCCTGCTTCAGGGCGATGTCGGTTCGGGCAAGACGCTGGTGGCGATCATGGCGCTGCTGATCGCCGCAGAAGCCGGCGCGCAGGGCGCATTGCTGGCGCCGACCGAAATCCTGGCGCGGCAGCATTATGAGACGCTGTCGCGGATGCTCGGCGCGATCGGCGTCAACGTCGCGATCCTTACCGGGCGCGACAAGGGCCGCGCGCGCGAGGCGACGCTGATGGGGCTGGCCGACGGGTCGATCGACATTCTGGTCGGCACCCATGCCATCTTCCAGCAGGGTGTCACCTATCGCGACTTGGGGCTGGTGGTCGTGGACGAGCAGCATCGCTTCGGCGTCGCCCAGCGGATGATGCTGCAGGCCAAGGCGGAGCGTCCGCCGCACCTGATGGTGATGACCGCCACGCCGATTCCCCGCACGCTGACGCTGGCCCAATATGGCGAGATGGACGTGAGTCGGCTTGACGAGATGCCGCCGGGGCGCCAGCCGATCGAAACGAGCGTGATCGCCGAGGAACGCTTGGGCGAAGTCGTCGGCGGGCTCGGGCGTCATCTGGCGGCGGGCGGCCAGGCCTATTGGGTGTGCCCGCTGGTCGAGGAAAGCGAGAAGAGCGACCTCGCCGCCGCCGAGGCGCGTGCTGCCGAGCTTCAGGCGCAATTCGGCGACAAGGTCGGACTGATCCACGGCCGGATGAAGGGGCCGGAGAAGGACGCGGTGATGGCGCGGTTCGCGGCGGGCGAACTTGGCGTGCTGGTCGCGACGACGGTGATCGAAGTCGGCGTCGACGTGCCGAACGCGACGCTGATCGTGATCGAACATGCCGATCGCTTCGGTCTTGCCCAGCTTCACCAACTCCGCGGCCGGGTGGGGCGCGGCGGTGGACGTTCGGTCTGCGTGCTGCTGCGCGGCAAGCATCTGAGCGAAACCGCGCGGGCGCGGCTGGCGCTGATGCGCGAGAGTAATGACGGGTTTCGTATCGCCGAAGAGGATCTGCGCCTGCGCGGCGCCGGCGAACTGCTCGGCACGCGCCAATCGGGCGACATGCAGTTCCGCCTTGCCGCACCGGAGATGCTCGGCGGCCTGCTGCCCGCCGCCAATGGCGATGCCCGCCTGCTTGTCGATCGCGACGGCGGGCTCAGCGGCGCCCGGGGACAGGCGGCGCGGGTTGCCCTCTATCTGTTCGAACGCGATGGTGCGGTCGGCCTGCTCCGCGCGGGTTAGGCGCGGATGATCAGTGCCAGCAGTTCGTAATAGCTGGCGAGATCGATCGCCGGATCGAACTGACAGCCCAGCCGACCACCCAGCGACCAGCGCACTTCCGCGGCGATGACGCCGACCTTGGGCAGTTGCACGCGCAGCCGGTCGCCGGGCTCGAACACGCCTTCGCAGCGCGCCATCAGCCCGTGCGGCGAGATGTTGACCACCAGAAAGGTCAGCTGCCGCGCATCAGGCCCAAAGGCTCGCGCGCGGTAATGGACCTCGTCGCGGTCGATCAGCCGATTGTCGGCGAACGCCAGATTACCGTAGCCCAGACCCACACGCGCCTCGTAAATCACTGGAGGTACAGCGTGAATGATAATCGGCGCGTCTGAATGACCCGCCAATGAAGCTGCTTAACGTTCGATTACGCCGCCGGCGTCAACAGCCCGTGATGCTTTTTGCCGGCTGACAGGCGGACGTCGGCTGAAACCGAGATTGTGGCGCCTTCATCCTCGATCTTTTCGCCCTCGACCCGCGCGCCGCCGCCCTTGATGAGCCGGCGTGCCTCGCCCTTGGAGGCGCAGAAGCCAAGGCCGATCAGCGCGTCGACCACGGAGATGCTTCCTGCCACCGGCAGGGTCGGCAGCGCACCGCCGGCACTTCCTTCCTCG
The DNA here is from genome assembly GCF_054489705.1 of Sphingomonas sp. RS6. Classification (NCBI taxonomy): domain Bacteria; kingdom Pseudomonadati; phylum Pseudomonadota; class Alphaproteobacteria; order Sphingomonadales; family Sphingomonadaceae; genus Sphingomonas; species Sphingomonas sp. RS6. Next base: position 259,767 of record NZ_JBTMWM010000003.1, on the reverse strand, counting down.
AAGGTCTTGCGGGCAGTTTCGGCGGCCTCCTCGGCAGCGTCGCAGCCGCGGCAGAGCGCCGTCGCCTCGTTGGCGAGGATCTTCTTCGCCTCGTTGATCTCGGCGCCTTCCAGCGCTTCCAGACGGGCGATCTCGTCGAGCGGAAGGTCGGTAAACAGCCTCAGCCGCGTACCGACGTCGCGATCGTCCGTGTTTCGCCAGAACTGCCAGTAGTCATAATGTGGCAATTGATTCTCGTTCAGCCACACCGCTCCGCCGACCGTCTTGCCCATCTTCGTGCCGTCGGCATTGGTGAGCAGCGGCGTCGTCAGCCCGAACACCTGCGTCCCCTCCACCCTGCGGGCGAGCTCGACGCCGTTGACGATGTTGCCCCACTGGTCCGATCCGCCCATCTGGAGTCGGCAGCCGGCCCGCCGAGACAGCTCCAAGAAGTCATAGGCCTGCAGGATCATATAGTTGAATTCGAGGAAGCTCAGCGATTGTTCGCGATCAAGCCGCAGCTTGACCGAATCAAAGCTTAACATCCGGTTGACCGAGAAATGCTGACCAATGTCGCGCAGGAACGGGATATATTCGAGCTTGTCGAGCCACTCGGCATTATCGAGCAGGACAGCGTCCGTCGGGCCGTCGCCAAAGGTCAAGAAGCGCTCGAACACGCGCTTGATCGACGCGATGTTGCTGCCGATCGTGTCATGGTCCAGCAGCTTGCGCGCTTCGTCCTTGAAGCTGGGATCGCCCACCTTGCCGGTGCCGCCGCCCATCAGCACGATCGGCTTGTGGCCGGCACGCTGCAACTGACGCAGCATCATGATGGAGACGAGATGGCCGACATGCAGCGACGGCGCGGTGGGGTCGAAGCCGATATAGCCGGGCACGATCTGCTTGGCGGCGAGCGCGTCGAGGCCCTCGACGTCGGTCACCTGATGGATGTACCCGCGCGAGGCGAGCAGGCGGAGCAGATCGGAGCTGTAGTCGGTCATGGTGCGCGCCGCATAGCCAATGCGACGGCGCACGTCATCAGGAAGGTGAAGGCCGTCAGGCCGGTTCGGAAATCGCGCGGGTCGGCGCCGGTATCGTCGGGATCGGCGCCCGCGCGGCAGCGATCGCGCCGGCAAGCACCAACGCGTCCTCGACCGCGCCCGTCGATGCCTGGCCGTGTCGGCGCATCGCGAGCATCCGCAGCGCGAAGGTGGCATAGGAGGCGAGGATCGCCGTGGCGCCCGCCACCGCCGCATTGGGCAGTCGATCGCGCTTCGGCGATAGCGCCATTCCCGCGAATGCCGCATTCATGCTGCGCACCAGAATGGCCGGCGGAATGATCCGATCGGGCGCGCTCTTCTGTTTGTCGCCGGCAAATTCATAGAAGGCGAGCGCCATCGCGCCGAGCGAGAACAAGGGATGCCCGAGCCAGCGCGGGGCACCATTGTCGTCGGGCAGCGTGCCGGTGCGCGCGGCATTGGTGACAAGCGCGAGCGGCGTCATCGAACGAGCCCCTGCGGTGAGGCCGATCAGCATCGAGCGAAGCATGCAAATCCTTTCAATTGTGCGTCTTCCCCCAACGGCCTACCGCGCAAAGCGCTCCCGGAGGCTCGCCAGCCTTAGGATGATCGCGCCGTCCCCGGCGTCAGTTGCTTGACTTTAGTGATAGCCGTCCGCGGCCAACGGCGGAGACGCCGGGCGGCAGAGGAAGCGGGCCGCATAGACCGCCTCTGGCTCCAGCCCGACCGCCGCCCGGCGTTCGTCAAGCTGCTCCGGCGCTTCGACCGACCTCGGTTCCCATTTGCCCGAGGTTGCGCAGCGGCCCTGTGTTCCATAGCGTTGCGGCCGGCCGCTGTTTACGGCGACGCGATCGAACAGATAGGCATAGTTTAGCGCGTGGGTTTCCTTCAGGGGAACGAGGGGTGCCAACAGGTTCAGCACATGCGCCTGAAACGACGGATCCGCGTCGGCATGCTGCACGAGCAGCCAGGCAGCGAAGTCCGCGTCCGCACCATAGCGGCTGATCAGGAACCAGCCATGCTGGTCGAGCTGCGCCCTCAGCCAGCGACTATTGGCCTCATCGAGGCCGGAACCGTCAGATGCGATCACATAATAGGCATAGGCCAGCGCACCGTCCGGCAGATTGGAAGCCCAGCTGGTTCGGTGCAGCGCAGCGTCGAAATGTGAGCGCGTAAACTGGTCCTTCGCCGCCCGCATAAAGAGTTCCGAGAGATCGCGTGACGACGCAGCAACAGACAGCGCAGCCAAGCGGCCGGCTTCCTGGTACGGCGCTTCGCCCGACGAGCCTGCGAGCACCGCCTGTCGCAACTTGTTCGCTTCCTGGATGGCAGCGCGTGCAGCCTTCAACTGTCGCTCGCGATCGACGGGGTCGTCGACCATCCTCGCTAGCTGTGCGGTTGCATGTGCCTCAACCGCCTGTCTCGTCCCGCATCCGAATATGAGTTGGCCTGGGGGGGGCCCGCCTTGTGCCGAGGCGCCGGTGGTCAGGAAACAGCCAAGCGCTACAGCGACCGCGATCTCGCAAACGCGCATCAACGTTTTGATCGCCATCGTTTCCCCTCCACCAGCGGATCAGGCTAGCGGCATCGGCGGCGGTGTAAACGCGTTCCTGCTAACGACGGCCGGCATTTCGCGCTAGGGCCACACGATGAACTGTCTGTTGCTCTCGCACCCGGCTAGCCCGCCTGAGGCCGTATCCTCCGTGACCTGCGCGATCGAGCGGCAGGGCGGGGGGCTGAACCTTGTCTATCGGGTCTCAGCCGAACGCGGCGTGCTGCTGCTGCCAGCCTCCGTGCCAGCCGTTCGCACCGACGGGCTTTGGCGCACCACCTGTATGGAATTGTTCGTCGGCCAGCCGGGCGAACGCTATGCCGAATATAATTTCGCGCCGTCGGGTGCCTGGGCGGCCTATCGTTTCGCGGCCCGGCGCGACGGCATAGCGCCGTTGGATGGTATCGATGCACCGACGATTCGCCTCGTCGAGGGCGATGCGGAGACGATCGTGTCGGTCGCGTTGCCGCAAATCCCGCCCGATGCGCGCCGCCTGGGCATCACTGCCGTGATCGAGGAACGATGCGGCACGCGATCCTTCTGGGCGCTGCGCCACGGCGGCGACGTGCCCGATTTCCATGATCCCGATTGCTTTGTGCTCGAACTGCCGCCAGCACACTGATCCTCATGCTATTCGGAATCGATCGCCTTCTCGCCGATCCGGCGCTCCGCCAACCGCTGGAGGGCAAGCGCGTTGCGCTGCTCGCGCATCCCGCGTCGGTCACTGCGGACCTGACGCACTCGCTCGATGCGCTGGTCGCGGCCGGCGTCAACATCTCGGCGGTGTTCGGGCCGCAGCATGGCGTGCGGGGCGACCTCCAGGACAATATGATGGAGTCGCCCGACTTCACCGATCCCCAATATGACGTGCCGGTATTCAGCCTTTATGGCGAGGTCCGGCGACCGACGGGCCAGTCGATGGGCACGTTCGACGTGATGCTGGTCGATCTCCAGGATGTCGGGTGCCGGATCTACACCTTCGTCACGACGCTGCTCTATGTGCTCGAAGCGGCGGCGGCGCACGGCAAGTCGGTCTGGGTGCTAGATCGCCCCAATCCGGCCGGGCGCCCCATCGAAGGGACGACCTTGCTGCCCGGATGGGAGAGCTTCGTCGGCGCGGGGCCGATGCCGATGCGGCATGGCATGACGCTCGGCGAACTCGGCCATTTGTTCATCGATCATTATCGGCTCGACGTCGACTATCGCGTGATCGAGATGGCCGGCTGGGCGCCCGATGCCGCGCCGGGGTTCGGCTGGCCGCCCGAGCGCCCCTGGATCAATCCGAGCCCCAATGCCGCCAACGTCAACATGGCGCGCGCCTATGCCGGCACGGTGATGCTGGAAGGCACGACGCTCTCGGAGGGGCGGGGGACGACACGGCCGCTGGAACTGTTCGGCGCGCCGGACATCGATGCGCGGGCAGTGATCGCCGAGATGCATCGGCTTGCGCCGGATTGGATCGTCGGCTGCCGGCTGCGCGACATGTGGTTCCAGCCCACTTTCCACAAGCATGTCGGCGCGCTTTGTTCGGGGGTGTTCATCCATGCCGAGGGGCCGGGATACGACCATTCGGCATTCCGGCCATGGCGCGTGCAGGCGCTGGCGTTCAAGGCGATCCGCTCATTGATGCCGGACTATGCGCTGTGGCGCGACTTTCCTTATGAATATGTGTTCGATCGGCTGGCGATCGACGTCATCAACGGCGGTCCCGGGCTTCGTGAATGGGTCGACGATGCCGCCGCTGTGCCAGGAGACCTGGAGGCGCTGGCGTCCCTGGACGAGACGGCCTGGCGCGAGATCCGGCGCCCGCACCTGCGCTACTGATTGCGCCGCGCGCCGCTTATGCTTAACGCCACGCCGATGCTTGCCGGGCTGATCTTTGCCATCGAGGAGGCCGAGGACCGGCCGGGAACGCTCGTTGCGACGCTGCCCTTTGGCGGCATGACGCTGCTCGAATATCAGATCCGCTTGCTGGCCGGCGTTGGCGCGGCACAGGTGATGGTTGCGGTTGGACGCGTGACGCCGCCGTTGCTGGCCGCGGTGGAGCGGACGGCACGACTCGACATCGACGTCCAGATCGTTCGCTCGGCCGAGGAGGCCGCCGAAAAGGTGGCGGCCGACGCGCAAGTGCTGGTGATGGCCGACGGGCTGGTGACGGTCGATCCCGTGATCGACCAGATCGCCGGCGAACCGCACGAGGCGCTGCTCGTCACCGACGATGCGGAGTCGCCGGCTGCGATCGAGCGGCTGGACATGCACCATTGCTGGGGCGGCGTCGCGCGGATCAGCACTGCCCAGCTCGGCCAGATCGCGCAGATGCCCGACGATTACGATTTCCAGTCGGCGCTGTTGCGGGTGGCGGCGCAATCGGGAGCGGAGCATGTACCGATCGATCCGCGCTGGCTGCGCGGCAGCCATTCGGTGGAGCGCAATGCCGAAGGGCTTGCGCTGCGCAACACCGGGGTGCTGGCGGCGCTCAGCGAGCGCCGGGACGATTGGGCGGACCGCTGGGTATTCTCGCGCGCCGCCCGGCTCGCGCTGCCCGAACTGGTCGCACGCGATGTGACCGGCTGGGCGCCGGTGGCGCTGGGGGGCGTGCTCGGGCTCGGCGCGGTCGGGGCGGCCGTTGCGGGGTGGCTGGGGGTGGGTGCGATCGTCGCGCTGTTTGCGACGGCGGTGCTGGCCATCGGCGTCGGGCATGCCGCACTTCGCGGCGAAGAACGACGCGCGCGGCGGATCGAACTGGGGGTTCTGGCACTGTTCGTCCTGCTGATTCTGGCGAGCGGGTGGCGCGAGCATCTCGCCGTCGCCACGGCGACGGCGCTGGTGATTGCCGGCAGCGCAGTCGCGTTCCAAGTGCTGATCGAGCGGGTGCCCGCGCGACCGAGGCGCTGGTGGGCGAGCCCGTCGGCACAACTGATCCTGTTCGCGCCGTTCGCGCTTGCCGGGCACGCCGTTTTCGGGCTGGGAGCGGTGACGGTCTATGCCCTTGCCACGCTGGCGGCGGCGATTGAGGCAACGCGCCAAAAGCCTTAGGCTCGTCTTAATCACAAGACGCTACCTCGGGTTTCATGTCGGTCAACACAGTCGACATGCGCGACGGCTCGTCCGTCGGCGCAGACGAGCTGCTGGCGCGTGCCGTGGCGATGGAGACGCGCGCCCGCGCTCACCGGAAGGCAGTGGCGGCCGACATCGCACTGGCCGACGACGCCCGGCTCGACGACCGCACCCGCACCGGCATCCAGCGCCACCTCCAGCGCCTCGTCGACGAGATCGAGCAAGCGATTCTGCGGCTTCTGGGCCCCTATGGCTATCGTGGACTGGGCGGCACGCTGCCGATGTTGCGGGCATCAGGCCTGCTTGCCGATCCGGCGCTGATCGACGAACTGCTCGCCCGGTTGCGGCTTGACCAGCTGGGCGATGCGCTCGCCACGCACGCGCCGCTCGATCCCTATCGCCCGAGCCTGATCAGTCGATTCGCCCAACACCCGGACCTTGCCGTCGCCGACGCCGCGCGTGAGCTGATGCTGGCCGAGAGCCGCCGACGCAGTCCCGAAATGGGACGTGACGGGCTCTCGCCCGCAGCCTTTGCCTGCCTCGCCTGGCGCGTTGCGGCGGCGATGCGCGCGCGCGCCGACACCCCCGTCGATGCCGAGCTCGACCAGCGGCTTTGCGAGGCGGTTCGTCAACTCGCGGCCGACGAGCGTGAACTGGCCACCGGCGACCTCGAAGCGGCAGCGATGCGCTTTGCCGAGGCGGCGGCGCCCCGACCTGACGAAAGGCAGGCGCTGCTGGTCGAGGCGCTGCACGATCGCCGCATCGTCCTGTTCACCGCGTTGCTCGCCCATGCCGCGTCGCTTGATTATGCCAGGGCCCGCGCAATGGTGCTCGATCCCGCGCCCGAACGGCTGATGCTTGCGCTGCACGCGCTCGGCCTGTCGCGCGAGGGCAAGGCGCAGATCGGCAATGCCCTGTGCGAAGCCGATCCTCGCCGCACGCTCGACGCACTGGCCGATATGCTCGATGCGATCGAGCCACTATCGGCACGGCAAGCGGCGCCGGTGCTGGCACTGGCGCGGCTCGACCCCGAATATCGCGCTGCCCGCATCGCACTCGCCCGATCTGCCACATCCGGGGCGGCATGACGGTGCTCGATCCCATCGTCCCGCTTGCAATCGCCCGGCTCGATACGGCCGGTCGGCTGGTCGATGCCGAGCCTCGCCTGCTCGACCTCAACACCCGTGCGGGCGGATCGATCGGCGGTCCGCTCGCCATTCCCTCGATCGCCGCCATTGCGCGGCTCGCCCAGCGGCTCGGCATTACCATCTCGCGCAACGTCGTCGTCGCCGATGGCGAGGACGATATCGACCTGTGGGTCCGCGCCGGCCCCGATCAGGGCGGCGTTCGGATCGAGGTCAGCGGCTGGCGATCGCGCCCCGCCTGGCGTCCAGCCGATGAGGCCGAACGCGACGGGGACTTCTTCCGCGCGTCGGGCGACTGGCTGTGGGAAACCGACGCGTCGCTCCGCATCACCTTCCTGTCGATCGAGGCTGGTGCCCGCTACGGCTTCGACACGCGCGCAATGCTGGGCCGGCCGCTGACCTGCCTGTTTGCCCTCGCGCAGGACGAAAAGGGCGAGATGCCGATCCTCAGCGCCGTTGCTGCCCAGGCCCGCTTCGACGGGCAAAGGGCCGAGCTGCGCGGGACCGGCCGGATGGTCCGGCTGGACGCATCGCCGCGCAGCGATCCGCTGGGGCGGTTCGCCGGATTTGTCGGTGCGGCGCACATGCTCGATGCCGAGGCAACGCCGCCGCTCGCGCCGCCGCCATCTGCTGGTCCCGGCAGCTTTCCGCCCTCGTTCAGCAAGCGGCTCGACCGGGCGCTCCGCGGTCCGCTCGCCAAGATCATCGCCAATGCCGATTCGATCAGCGCCCGCACCGAAGGGCCGATCCGCGACGACTATGCCGAATACGCTGCCGACATCGCCGGGGCTGGCCGTCATCTGCTGGCGCTGGTCGAGGATCTGGTCGACCTGCAGGCGCTCGAACGCACCGATTTTGCCACACTGCGCGAGGCGATCGACCTCGCCGATGTCGCCCGCCGCGCCGCCGGTCTGCTTTCGGTTCGCGCAGGCCAGGCCGAGGTTCGGATCGATCGGCCCGGCGCCGACGAGATGCTGCCCGTCGCCGGCGAGTTTCGCCGGGCGCTCCAAGTGCTCGTCAATCTGATTGGCAACGCCGTGCGCTATTCGCCGCGCGGCGGCATGGTGTGGATTCGGCTGGAGCGGGAAGGCGCGATGGGATGCGTGATCGTTGCCGATCAGGGCAAGGGCATCGCGATCGAGGATCAGGCGCGGATCTTCGAGAAATTCGGACGGGTCGATCCCACCGAACCGGGCGGCAGCGGACTCGGCCTCTACATCGCCCGCCGCCTCGCCCGCGCGATGGGCGGCGACCTGATCGTCGACAGCGCGCCAGGCATGGGAGCCCGTTTCGTGTTTCTGTTGCCGCTGCGGGCATGACCCGCCGTGCATCGCCCGGTCCCGCTCCGGTGCAATCTGCGCGTCGACTGCACCTTGGGCCATATTGCCGCATCAGGCGATAGCTTCGACTTGGTGAGATGCCCAGCGCAAACCGCTGATGGATAAGCAGTTTATCCGGGCTATTTCGTACTGACGCGGATCGCATCCGTTCGGTATAGTTCGATACAGCAGGGGACACCGCTCGCAGGAGAGGGGGCGATCACCGGCACGGAAGGCCACAGGATATGACAAACGCCGTCCTTGTTCTCCTCGTCGAGGACGAACCGATGCTGCTGATCAATGCCCAGGACATCCTAGAGGACGGGGGATTTGAGGTCATCGATGCGACGAGCGGCGAAGACGCGCTAAAACTGCTCGAAGCCGAATCAGATCGCATCGTCGGCCTCGTCACCGATATCCGCCTTGGCGACGGTGCCGATGGCTGGGAAGTGGCGCGCAGCGCGCGGGCGCTGAACCCCATGCTGCCGGTCGTCTATATGACCGCGGAGAGCGCCGACGACTGGTCGTCGCAGGGCGTGCCGAAGAGCCTGCTCGTGCAGAAGCCTTTTGCGCCAGCGCAACTCATCAATGCGATATCGACGCTGCTCAACGAGGCGAGCAGCAGCCTTTGAGGGCAGCCGAGGCCCAAGCCGCCGCGACGATGCGCTACTGCGCAGCCCAGCGGATCGCGTTGGTCAGGATCCTGCGATAGACCGGATCGTCATAGGCTTCGGGCGTGTGGCCCAGCGCCGAATAGACGACATGCCCCTTCGCCGCAGGGTTGGTCCAGATCACCGGATGATCGCCCATCGTCAGCTTTTCGCCGGGGCGGTAACTGGCCTCGTCGACCCGCGCCAGAACGGTCATGCCGCGCGCGGCGGGCGTGGCGTCGAACGAATACCATTCGTCCACCGGTGCCCAGGACTGGCTGACACCGGCCATCACCGGGTGCGCCGGCTGATCGACGACGACCTTTGCAGGTTGCAGATGATCCGCGCCGCCGGGATGACCGATGAAGGTCGTTCCGATCAGCGTATCCTTGTACCAGGCGTTGGTGTGGCTGTTGTCGCCGGCCGCATGCAAGGCCACCACGCCGCCGCCGCGTGCCACGAAACGCTGGAAGGCCGCCCGCTGGTCCTCGGTCATGAAGTCGCCGCTCGCGCTGTTGAGCACGACCACCGAGAAGTGGCGCAACTGAGCATCGTTGAACACCGCCGCATTCTCGGTGACGAAACTGGCGCGGCCAAGGCCTTTCGCGATGTCCGCCAGCACGACGTTGGAGTGGGGGATATGCTCGATATGCCGCCAGCCATTGGTCTTCGAGACGATCAGGACGGCACCGTCGAGCCCATCGGGAAGCACGGGCGCCACGCTGTCATAGGTGGGGGCGGGCAGATGCGGATCGGACGGGGCCGAGCCCATCGTCAACAGGGCGACCAGCGCCAGTAATCTAGCCATGCAGCATCCTCCTGGTCCCAGCATAACCGCAAAGCGCGGGCTTGAGCCACCCCCCAACCGGCCGAGCTCTATCGACAGGCGAACCTCGGTCGAAGAGCAGTCGCGCTGGAGGCCGCGGCGGCGGCGAAAAGCAGCGCAAGGAAAGGAACGGCGTATCACTGCAACTGGTCCCGCCCGGTCAGGCGAGCTCGTCGTCGACCCAAGATCTCGTGCATGAGTTGGCCAGATTTGGCATAGTCCTTATCTGCTAGATTCTGCAACTGTCTGAAATAGTTGACGAAATATGAATCGCTGCCGCATATGCAAGTCGACACCGGTCCACGGTGAACATTGGGGGATGTCTCATGAAATGCATCAAGACGTCAGCGTTCGCGCTGGCAGCGATCATCGCCGCACCTGCTTTGGCCGACCCGATCGTCAACGACGGCGCCATCATCGACTATTACCAGATCGCATATTACAGCCCGTTGGCCCAGACCTTCACGGCGATCGACGCGAACCTGCAGAGCATCGGCTTCAACTATACCGTGATGAACTCCGGCTATTCCAACACGCCGATCACCCTTGCCTTGTACGAAGGTGCGGGGACCGGCGGCACGCTGCTGGCGTCGCGAACCTTTGATCTCGTCAATCTATACGGGTTTACCGATACGGACTTCAGCGGCATCACGCTGGGCGTGGGCCAGGTCTATACGGCCGCGGTTTCCACAAGCTCGCCGCTGATGGGCATCTACGTCACCGGTGACAGCTATAGCGGGGGCTATCTCAACACCGGCGTCTATGGTGCGCAAAGTGACCTGGACCTCTCGTTCCGCGTGATCGGCGGCTCCGCAGCCGGCCCGGTTCCAGAGCCGGCGTCCTGGGCGCTGATGCTCGGCGGGTTCGGCTTCATGGGTGGCGCGCTGCGTCGGCAGCGTCTGACGCGGGTGCGCTTCGTCTGAACCCGCGCATCGCGGCTGCACGGTCGATGCACTGCGCAGCTTGAAGGTTTCAACGCGGCGATGCGAATGAGGCGGTGACCCCGCCACGGCGGCAAGGCTGCGAACGCGGCTGGCTGTGTTCAAACGAGAACCGGCGCCCCCGCCAAGGGGCGCCGGCTTTTCGTCCTGCTGGGAAGATCAGCGCTGGCTAACGGGCACGTAGTCGCGCTGCGTCGGGCCGGTGTAGAGCTGACGCGGACGGCCGATCTTCTGCTCGGGATCCGAGATCATCTCGTTCCACTGCGCGACCCAGCCGACGGTGCGGGCGAGGGCGAACAGCGCGGTGAACATCGTCGTCGGGAAACCGATCGCCGACAGAATCACGCCCGAATAGAAGTCGACGTTCGGGAACAGCTTCTTCTCGACGAAGTAATCGTCCTTGAGCGCCATTTCCTCGAGCTGCAGTGCCACTTCGAACACGGGGTCCGACACGTTGAGCGCAGCGAACACTTCGCGCACGGTCTTCTGCATCACGGTCGCGCGCGGATCATAATTCTTGTACACGCGGTGACCGAAGCCCATCAGGCGGAACGGATCGTTCTTGTCCTTCGCGCGGGCGATGAACTCGGGGATGCGCTCCGGACGGCCGATCTCGTGTAGCATGTTGAGCGCGGCTTCGTTCGCGCCGCCATGCGCCGGGCCCCACAGGCAGGCAATGCCGGCCGCGATGCAGGCGAACGGATTGGCGCCCGACGAACCGGCGAGGCGCACGGTCGAGGTCGAGGCGTTCTGCTCGTGATCGGCATGGAGGATGAAGATGCGGTCGAGCGCCTTCTCCACCACCGGGTTCACTTCATATTCCTCGGCGGGAACGCCGAAGGTCATGCGCAGGAAGTTGCCGGTGTAGCTCAGGTCGTTCTTCGGATAGAGGAACGGCTGGCCGACACTGTACTTGTACGCCATCGCCGCGATCGTCGGCATCTTGGCGATCAGGCGGTGCGACGCGATCATGCGCTGCTGCGGGTCGGTGATATCGGTCGAGTCGTGGTAGAAGGCCGAAAGCGCGCCGGCGACGCCGCACATCACCGCCATCGGATGCGCATCGCGACGGAAGCCGCGATAGAAGGTCGCCAGTTGCTCGTGCAGCATGGTGTGGCGCGTGATGGTGTAGGTGAACTTGTCGTATTCCGCCTGCGTCGGCAGTTCGCCGTTCAGCAGCAGATACGCCACCTCCATGAAGCTCGATTCCTCGGCGAGCTGGCCGATCGGATAACCGCGATGGAGTAGGACGCCCTGGTCGCCATCGATGAAGGTCAGCCCGGATTCGCAGCTCGCCGTCGAGGTGAAGCCCGGATCATAGGTGAACGCGCCGGTCTGGGCATAGAGCTTGCGGATATCGACGACGTCGGGGCCGGTGCTGCCCTTCAGGATCGGATATTCAACCTCCTTGCCGGAAATCTGCAGCTTGGCGTTGTCGCTCATGTACGTCGTCCTTTCCTTCGACCCATTCTAGACGGTCGCGCGAACCTGATCTGCGATACGGGCCAGACTTTCTTCGCGGCCCAGCAGCACCAGGACGTCGAAAATGCCCGGGGAAGTCCGGCGCCCGGTCAGCGCCGCGCGGAGCGGCTGTGCCAGGTTGCCGAGCTTCACGCCCGCTTCGTCCGCGACGGTTCGCACCGCCGCTTCGAGCGCCTCCGTATCCCAGGTGACGCTCGCGTCAAGCGCGCCGTGCACCTGCGCCAGCAGCGCCCGCGCGTCGCCCTCTAGCAGAGCGTTTGCGGCTTCGTCCAATTCCAGTGGGCGAGTGCGAAAAAGGAAACCCGCGCCGTCGACGAGTTCGAGGAGATTCTTGGCGCGCGGCTTTAGTGCGGCCATGCTGCGACGCAGAAGGTCACGCTGCGAATCGGTGGTTTCGAAGCCGAGACGCGCGGCGACGAGGTCGGCGAGGCGGGCGTCGTCGGCCTCACGAATGTAATGGCCGTTGAGATTTTCCAGCTTCTTGAGATCGAAGCGCGAAGGCGATTTGCCGACACCCGCGAGATCGAACCATTCGATCGCCTGTTCGCGGCTGATGATCTCGTCGTCGCCATGTCCCCAGCCGAGGCGGAGCAGATAGTTCGACACTGCTTCGGGCAGCAGGCCCAGTTCGTCCCGATAGGCATCGACGCCGAGCGCACCGTGGCGCTTCGACAGCTTGGCGCCATCCGCGCCGTGAATCAGGGGAATGTGGGCATATTGCGGCTCGGCCCAACCCATCGCCTTGTAGATCGGCAACTGGCGGAATGCGTTGTTCAGGTGATCGTCGCCACGGATCACATGGGTGACGCCCATATCATTGTCGTCGACGACGACGGCGAGCATATAGGTCGGCGTGCCGTCGGATCGCAGCAGCACGAGATCGTCGATCTCGGCATTCTGGACGGTGACGTCGCCCTGGACCAGGTCGCGAATAGTGGTTGCGCCCTCGGCCGGCGCCTTCAGGCGGACGACATGCGGGGCGGCCGGATCGCCATCGGTGCGGTCGCGCCAGGGCGAGCGGATACGCAGCGGCTTCTTCGCGGCTTCGGCCTCGGCGCGCATCTGAGCAAGTTCGTCCTGCGTCAGATAGCAGCGATAGGCCGCGCCCTTTTCGATCATCGCCCGCGCGACATCGGCATGGCGGTCGGCCCGCGCGAACTGGAAGACGGCGTCACCGTCCCAGTCCAGCCCCAGCCAGCGCATGCCATCGAGGATGGCGTCGATCGCCGGCTGGGTCGATCGCGCGCGATCGGTATCCTCGATGCGCAGCAGGAACTTGCCGCCATGATGGCGGGCGAAGAGCAGGTTGAACAACGCGGTGCGAGCGCCGCCGATGTGTAGAAAGCCCGTCGGCGACGGTGCAAAACGGGTGACGACCGGCGAGTTTCCGCCGACTTCGGTTGTTGCGCTCAAGCGCGCGTGCTCCCAGACTGTTGTGACGATGGGCAATGCCTTTCCCGCCCCTAGCACGCACCCACGCCCCCTTCAAATAGGGGCATTTCGGGCATTTGCGGCGCTTCGGCGGAAGGCCGAGCAGCTTTTGGAGGCGGAGCGAAGCCAGCTCGTGCTCTGGCTGCCGGTTGCGCTGGGTGCTGGAGTCGCGGGCTGGTTCGGACTGGCCGGGCCTTATCAATGGTGCGGCCTGATCCTGTGCGCGATGAGCGTCGCGGCACTCGGGCTGACCATGCCCGGCCGCAGCGGCCGGATGCTCTTGGTCGGGGGTGCTGCCGTCGCGAGCGGATGCGCGCTGATGTGGTGGCGCGCGGAAATCGTGGCGGCGCCGGTGCTCGCACGGCCGTCGGTCGTGTCGTTCGAGGGGCGCGTCTACGCCATCGAGGCGCTGCCGGCACGCGACATCTGGCGAATCGTCCTTGCGCCCGAGGCGCGGCCGGATCTGCCGCCCCGGGTGCGGGTCAACGTGCCGACGAAGGAAGTTCCGCAGCCGCTGGAGATCGGCGCCAGACTGTCGGTCAGGGCGCGGCTGATGCCGCCGGCGGCGGCGGCGGTGCCCGGCGGCTATGACTTTGCGCGGGCGGCGTGGTTCGTGGGCCTCGGTGCGACCGGACGCGCGATCGGGCCGGTCAAGCGGCTCGACGGGGGTTCAAGCGGCAAGCCCCCGCTGCGCGCCCGGCTGTCCGAGCATATCCAGCATCAGGTTTCGGGCAGCGCGGGCGGCATCGCCAGCGCGCTTGCGACCGGCGACCGCGGCGCCATTGCCGAACCCGATGCGGAAGCAATGCGACGATCGGGGCTCGCGCACCTTTTGTCGGTGAGCGGCCTTCATGTGACGGCGGTGACCGGCGCCGCCATGATGATCGTGCTGAAGCTGCTCGCCCTCAGCCCGACGCTGGCGCTCCGCTGGCGGCTCCCGCTTGTCGCGGCGGGCGCGGGCGCGCTGGCGGCGATCGGCTATACCTGGCTCACTGGCGCGCAGGTGCCCACGATCCGCTCTTGCATCGCGGCGCTGCTGGTCCTGCTGGCGATCGCTCTGGGCCGCGAGGCGCTAACGCTGCGCCTTGTCGCCGCCGGCGCGACGGTTGTGCTGCTGTTCTGGCCGGAGGCACTGATCGGCCCCAGCTTCCAGCTCAGTTTCGCGGCGGTCACCGCCATCGTGGTGCTGCACGAGTCGCCCCGCATGCGCCGCTGGTTCGAGCGCCGGGAGGAGGGCAGGGCGGTGCGGCTTCTGCGCGGTGCCGCATCGCTGCTGCTTACAGGCATTGTCGTCGAGCTTGCCCTGATGCCGATCGCGCTGTTCCATTTCCACAAGGCGGGCCTGTACGGCGCGCTGGCAAATATCGTGGCGATCCCGCTGACGACCTTCGTGGTGATGCCGGCCGAGGCGCTGGCCCTGTTTCTCGATCTGGTCGGGCTCGGCGCGCCGCTGTGGTGGCTGGTGAGCAAGGCGCTTGCGCTGCTTCTTGCACTCGCCCACACCGCCGCATCTGCACCGGGAGCGCTGGCGACGCTGCCGGCGATGCCGGCCGGTGCCTTTGTGCTGATGGTGTTCGGCGGCCTCTGGATCGGCTTGTGGCGCACCGGGCTCCGATTCGCCGGACTGGTGCCGTTCACGCTGGGCGCCGCCTGGGGCCTCGCCAGCCCGTCGCCCGACCTATTGGTGACGGGTGACGGACGTCATCTGGCCATCCGGATGCCCGACGGCGCATGGGCGCTGCTTCGCGACCGGGCCGGCGATTTCACGCGGGCGACGCTGGGCGAAAATGGCGGCGTCGAGCCCGAGCATCTGCAACTGATGACCGAGCGCCCCGAGGCGCGCTGCAGTGCCGACGCCTGCATCGTCGAGCATCGTGCGGGCGGGCGGCGCTGGCGAATCGCGGCGACGCGCAGCAGCTATGCGATCGACTGGCCGCAACTGATCCGGCTGTGCGCAGCCAGTGACATCGTCGTCAGCGACCGCCGCCTTCCGCCACCATGCAAGCCACGGTGGCAGAAACTCGATCGACCGGCGCTCGAACGCAGCGGCGGAGTCGCGATCAACCTACGGACCGCTGGCGTCCGGACGGTCAGATCGGATACGGCGCATCCCTGGATCCATCCGCCGACCGTCAAGCCGCGGTTCGAGCAAAGCAGAGCGAGTCGACCGTGAACCTTTCCCATGCCGCTGCCGCGCTGCTGGCCGCATTCGCCGCGCCGGCCGCATCGGCACAACAGGCCGACTGGGCCCGGGTCCGCGCCGAGTGGAATCGGCCGACCGCGCCGTTCCGGATCATCGGCAATATCCACTATGTCGGCACCGCGGGCATTTCGGCCTATCTGATCACCAGCCCGCAGGGCCATATCCTGATCGATGGCGGGATGGCCGAGAGCGCCCCGTTGATCGCCGCCAACATCGAAAAGCTCGGCTTTCGACTGAAGGACGTGAAGATCCTGCTGATCAACCACGCCCATTGGGACCATTCGGGCGGGCTGGCCGAGCTCAAGCGGCGAACGGGCGCCCGGCTTCTGGCGGCCGCCGCCGAAATTCCCGCACTCGAAACCGGGCATCCCGATTATCGACCCGACCTGTCGAGCGCGCCACCCGTGGCCGTCGACGGCACCTTGGCCGACGGCGAGACGGTCCGCATCGGCACCACCGCGATCGTCGCGCACCTGACCCCCGGGCATACCAAGGGGTGCACCAGCTTTTCGACGCAGGTCCGCTCGGGCGGCAAGCCGCTGACGGTGTTGTTCGCCTGCAGCCTCAGCGTCGCCGACCAGCCTTTGACGCCCGGCCATGGCTATGACCGCGCGCCGGACGATTTCCGCAACAGTTTCGCCAAGTTGCGGGCAATGCATGCCGACATCTTCCTGAGCTTCCACGCCGAGCAGTTCGACCTGAAGGCGAAGCGCAGAAAGCTCGCGGCCGGCGATGCCATGGCCTTTGTCGACCCCGGCGAACTGCCCCGCCGGGTGACGGCCGCGCAAAAGGCATTCGAAGCGGAACTGAAGGCCCAACGCTGAGCCGTCAGACGTTACCCGGACGTTGCCAAAGTTGCCAAAGTTCACACTCGTGCGATGATGCAGGCGCCGTGCGACGCCTGCGCCATCATCAGTAGCGCCGCAACAGCCCCGACAGCCGGCCCTGAACGCGAACCTGGTCCGGGCGGTAGCGCTGCGGCGAATAGTCGCGATTGGCTGGATCGAGCCGGATCATCGATCCTTCCTTGCGGAAGAATTTGAGCGTCGCCTCCGTTTCGTCGATCAGCGCGACGACGATCTCGCCGTCCCGCGCGGTCTCCGTCCGGCGGATCAGCGCATAATCGCCATCGAGAATGCCGGCTTCGACCATCGAATCACCCGCCACCTCGAGCGCATAATGCTCGCCCGACCCGAGCAACGCGGCCGGCACCGGCAGCATCGTCGAGCCTTCGAGCGCTTCGATCGGCGTACCTGCCGCGATGCGGCCATGCAGCGGAATTTCGAGCACGTCATTGGCCGCCGCGGGCGGCACCGAGGACGCCGGCGACGAAACGAGCGGCCGCGCCGACTTGGCCGGCGCCTTCTTCTCGCCGCGTTCGGGCATGCGCAGCACTTCGAGCGCGCGGGCACGGTTCGGCAGGCGGCGGATGAACTCGCGTTCCTCCAGCGCACTGATCAGGCGATGGACCCCCGACTTGGATTTGAGGTCGAGCGCCTCCTTCATCTCCTCGAACGACGGCGAGACGCCGGTTTCGTTGAGGCGATCCGCGATGAAACAGATCAGCTCGTGCTGCTTGCGCGTGAGCATCCAATCCTCCGTGTCTAGAACAGACTGGGAACGTTTACGCAATGTTCCGGCACCGTGTCAAGCGATGTCGAGAATGCGAATCTCGCTGCCCTTGTCGGCGGCCGGGGCATTGGGCTGCCGCACGATCAGGCAGTTGCTGCGGGCGAGGGTGCGCAGCATCGAACTGTCCTGGATGGTGGAGGCGAACACCGCGCCGTCGACGACGACGGCGCGCAGATAATCGGTGCGATCGCCGTTCGCCGGGATCCGTTCGCCGAGCACGGCCGCGCGTTCGATGGGGAAGGGAGCGGCGGCACCCGCAGCATGGGCGACGAGCGGCCGGACGAATAATATGGTGGTCACGAAGGCGGACACGGGATTTCCCGGCAACCCCACCACCGCCATTGTGCCGCGTCGCCCCGCCATCATCGGCTTGCCCGGCCGCAGCGCGATCCGCCAGAAATCGAGCGTGGTGCCCGCCGCCTTGAGTGCGGGGCGCACAAGATCATGATCCCCCACCGACGCGCCGCCGGTGGTGACGAGGATATCGGCGTCGACGGTGGCGAAGGCATGGGTGAGCGCGGCGAGATCGTCGGGGATGATTCCCAGATCAACGATTTCGACCGGGAGGCCGGCAAGCTGCGCCTCGAGCATCAGCCGGTTGGTTTCGGGCAACTGGGCGTCGCCGAGCGGGGAACCTGGGGCCACCAGTTCATCGCCCGTCGCGGCGAGCGCGACCCGGACGCGGCGATGGACCGCAATGGTTGCGATCCCCGCGACGCCGAGGAGCGCCAGTCGTGCCGGGGTCAGCCGTTCGCCCCGGCGAACCAGCGGTTCGCCAGCCTCGAAGTCGAGTCCGCGGCGGCGGACATTCCGCCCATGATGGGCAGGCCCGTTTCCGGCCAGACGGATGGTGTCGCCATCCGCGTCGGCCTCCTCCTGGACCAGGACCGTGTCCGTCCCGTCGGGCAGCGCGGCGCCGGTGAAGATCCGCACCGTCTCGCCGGGGGCGACAATTCCCTGATGCCGCCGGCCGGCCGCGCTTTCGCCGACCAGCCGCCACGGACCGGGTATGTCGTCGAAACGGATCGCATACCCGTCCATCGCCGAGAGGTCCGCCGCAGGCTGCGTGCGCAGTGCCGCGACATCCGCCGCCGCCCACCGTCCGGCGGCTTCGGCCAGCGGCACATGTTCGACGGGCAGGCTGGGCGCCAGCGCGAGCAGGCGCGACTGGGCATCGGCGATCGGAAGAAGCGCGGTCATTTCCGGGGCTTGGCCCGGTGAAGCCGGCGACACAAGCCCCGTCAGGCGGTGCCGCGCACCGAGAATCCGTGGAGATCGCTTTCGCGGAGCGGCAGGCGGAACTCGCAAAGCGCGCGACGCTGATCGACTTCCAGCACGCGGGCCGGACCGCCGCCAAGCCCGGTGAGCGCCACCCAGAGCTGGCTGCCGGGGCGGAAGGCGTGGCGCGCCTCGAACTCGACCAGATAGGGGGTGAGCGCGCGGACGCGCACATTCCACCAGCGCACGCCTTCGCGGACCCGCGCCGGCGAATCGACCCGTAGCGCCTTGGGATCGGCGAGCAGCGTGTCGCCATCGCTGCCGTGCATCGGCACCGCATGGTGATCGCGCTGAAGGCTGCGGAGCCAGGGCAGCAATGTCTGCCAGCCCAACTCCTCAGCGAACAAGATGCCCGCTGCCCCCTGATCGACCCAGCGGACCGTTCCGTCGAGCGGGCGCAGGCCATCGACGGTGAGTTGCACGGCGGTGTCCGGCGTAAGCGGCGAGCGCACTTCGATGCCGATGCCGCCCTGGGAGATGTTGCGCGTCCGCACCTGTTCGACATGGCCGTCCCAGCGGATGCCGACCGTCTGGCGCAGCTCGATTCGGGGGAGCATGCGGCGCTCGGCGGGAACGCTGGCGAGATTGCGGGCGAGAACGCCGACCATGTCGATCGCCCGATCGAAGACGAAGGCCATTTCCCAGCCATGCGACCAGGCGGTGCGGCCGGACAGCCGCTCGCCGGTGGGCAGGACGAGCGTCATCGGCCGGTCTTCGGCCAGCGGATCGGCGACCGCGAGCACCGCGCCCTTGGGGCCGATCCAGCGGATCGCGCAATCCTGAACACAGGCGTCATCCTCGAGCAGGGCAAGATCGAGCCCGTTGATCGCGAATTCACGACGGGCCGGGCCAGGGATGGTATCGTCGAGACTGAAGATGGTCGCGGACGCAAGCCCGTGGTTCATTGTTGTTTCCCGTCCGGTCGCCCCTCTTTTGGCGGGAAGCCATTGAAGCGGCGGTTAAGCGGGACGGTTGCCAAATGCCTAATGCGCCGGATCAGGCATCGCGAAGGCCGACCCCCATCGCCGCACGGGCCTGTTCGGATTCGGAGCTGACCACCGGATAGGCACAGTAATCCGCTGCATAATAGGCACTGGGGCGATGATTGCCCGACCAGCCGATCCCGCCGAACGGCGCGGCCGAACTCGCGCCGTTGGTCGGCTTGTTCCAGTTGACGATGCCGGCGCGGATGTTGGACCAGAACTGATCGTAGAGCCGGGGTTCCTGGCTCACTAGGCTGGCGGAGAGGCCGAAACGGGTGTCGTTCGCCTCGGCGATCGCTTGCTCGAAGCTGGTGGCGCGGAACAGCTGGAGCACCGGGCCGAACAGTTCGACATCGACCTTTTCGCGTGCCTCGGTCATGTCGATCAGGCCCGGGGTGAGGAAGGGGCGGCCCTCGATCAGCCGCTCCATGTGGCGAAGCGGGCGGCCACCGATCGTCGAGAGCGCGAGGAAGCTTTCGGTGAGCATGTCGGCGGCGGCATTGTCGATCACCGGCCCCATGAAGGGCTGAGGATCGGCATGCGGCTCGCCGATGATGAGGCGGCCGATCAGCTTGTTGAGTTCGGCCATCAATGGCTCGAAAAGCTTTTCGTCGACGATCAGGCGGCGCGCGGCGGTGCAGCGCTGGCCGGCGGTGGTGAACGCCGATTGCACGGTCAGGACGGCGGCCGAATAGAGATCGGGCGTGTTCCAGACCACAATCGGGTTGTTGCCGCCCATTTCGAGCGCCAGGATCTTTTCGGGGCGGGTGGCGAACTGGCGGTTGAGCGCGATGCCGGTGGTTGCCGAGCCGGTGAACAACAGCCCGTCGATATCGTCGTGCCCGGCGAGCGCCTTGCCCTGGTCTGGCCCGCCGACCAGCAGGCGCACACAGCCTTCGGGAATGCCGGCGGCATGGAGGCAATCGACGAGAAAGGCGCCCGTCGCCGGGGTCTTTTCCGAGGGTTTGAACACCACCGCATTGCCCGCGAGCAGCGCGGGCACGATATGGCCGTTGGGCAGATGCGCAGGGAAGTTATAGGGGCCGAGCACAGCCAGCACGCCATGCGGCTTGTGCCGCAGCGCGAGGCGGGTGTTCATCGGCGATTCGATCCGGCGCTGGCCGGTGCGTTCGGAATAGGCGGTGACCGAGATGTCGACCTTGGCGATCACGGTTTCGACTTCGGTGCGCGCTTCCCATAGCGGCTTGCCGGTTTCGCGGGCGATGAGATCCGTGAAGGCGTCGGCGCGCTGGCGGACGACATTGGCGAAGCGGCGAAGCGCCTCGATCCGATAGGCGAGCGGCCGGGCGGCCCATTCGGCCCAGCTTTTGCGGGCGATCGCGACTTCGGTGTCGGCGTCTCCGGCCATCTGGCGCCACAGCACCGCACCGGTGGCGGGCTCCGTCGAAATGATTTCCTGTCCCGGCATCCCGTCTCTTGTCTTACTCATCAACGCGACTTGTCCGGCCGGATGGCCCGACGCAATAGCTTGTCCTTGCACCAAAATGGGGCATCAGGCCAGCGCCGCACCCATTTCGCGGATCGCCGCGACCTTGCGGTTGAGCGGCGCCCAGTCATCGTCTTCGGCGATCGCTGCCCAGATCGCCTCGACCTCGTCGATCAGCATCGCGCAGGGGGCGTCGCCCTGCCAATAGGGGTGATCGCGCGGCTTGCGCGGGCGATAGCCGTCGAGCCGTTTGCGTGCCTCGGCAAAGCGATCGTCCTCGCGATCGGGGAGCGTGCCGCCGAACGAATCGAAATAGAAGCGGTCGATCGGTTCGCCGCTGGCATAGAGCGCCTTTTCGACGGCGTCGGCGAGCGCGCGGTCGCCCGCATCGTCGCGCGGTTCGACGCCGAGGCGCCAGAGCAGCGCGCGGGCCTCTTCACGCTGATAGACCTCGGCAAAACGCTGAAGTTCGTCGACCAGCGGGTCTTCCTCGGCGATCTGGCGCAGCGCGATGGCGAGCTGCATCACATCCCAATAGATCGCCTCGGCCTGGCGGCCATAGGCATAGAGGCCGTTCTGATCGAAATAGGCGGCGGTGAAGTGCGGCGCCCAGCTGGGGGCGAACCGCCAGGGGCCGTAATCGAAGCTTTCGCCGGTGACGTTGATATTGTCGCTGTTGAGCACGCCGTGGACGAAGCCCGCCGCCATGAACTGCCCGGCGAGCCTCGCCGTGCGCGCGACGACATGGCCGAGCAGGCGGCGGGGCGCGTCGGGATCGTCGGCCGCGGCGCCATCCTCGCCGAAATATTGCGCGAGGACATAGCCGACGAGGCGGCGGATCGCGGCATGATCGCCGATATGCGCCAGCCGCTGGAAGGTGCCGATGCGGATATGACCGTGGTTGAGCCGGACGAGCACCGAGGAACGGGTGGGGGAGGGTTCGTCGCCGCGTTGCAGCGCCTCGCCGGTTTCGACGAGCGAGAAGGTGCGCGAGGTATCGACGCCCAGCGCCTCGAGCATCTCGGTCGCGAGGATTTCGCGCACGCCGCCCTTGAGCGTCAGCCGGCCGTCGCCGAAGCGGCTATAGGGCGTGCGGCCCGAGCCCTTGGTGCCCAGATCCATCAACCGGCCGGCATCGTCGGTCATCTGCGCGAACAGAAAGCCGCGGCCGTCGCCGATCTCGGGATTGTACACGCGGAACTGATGGCCGTGATAGCGCAGCGCCAGCGGCTCGGCGAGGCTGCCGGGAAGCGGCGTGAAGCGCGCGAAATGATCGAGCCACTCGGCATCGCTCAGGCCGTCGAGCCCGATCGTCGCGGCGGCGCGATCGTTGCGGAAGCGAAGGATCGCCTGCGGAAAGCGCGCGGGCGTCACCGGATCGTAAAAGCCATCCCCGAGATCGAGGATCGCCTGTTGCGGAGCAAAGGCCATATCGCGATATGGGGCGCGATGGGTGACCGGCGCAACTATTCGGACGGCTATTGGTGGTCGAAAGACGGCCTGAGGCTGCATTATCGCGATTATCCGGGGCGCGACGATCGTCCGCCGGTGATCTGCTTCCCCGGGCTGACGCGCAACGCGCGCGATTTCGCGCGGCTGGCGGAGCGGCTGGCGGGCGAATGGCGGGTGATCTGCGTCGAATTCCGCGGGCGGGGCGAAAGCGCCTACGCCAAGGATCCGATGACCTATGTGCCGCTGGTCTATCTCCAGGATGTCGAGGCGCTGCTGGCGGAGCTGGGCATCGCGCGGTTCGTGGCGGTCGGGACGTCGCTGGGGGGCATCGTGACGATGCTGCTGGCGGCGACCGATGGCGCGCGGCTGGCGGGCGCGGTGCTCAACGATGTGGGGCCGGAGCTGGACCCCGTGGGGCTGGCGCGGATCCGCACCTATGTCGGCAAGGCAGTGTGGTTTCCCACCTGGATGCACGCGGCGCGGGCGCTGGCCGAGACCAATGGCGATGTCTATCCCGATTACGGGATCGAGGACTGGCTGTTCATGGCCAAGCAGCTGTACCGCGTGAACAGCCAGGGGCGGATCGTGCTCGATTACGACATGAAGATCGCCGAGCCGTTCCGGGTGCCGGGCAACGAGGCCGGGCCGGACATGTGGCCGACGCTCGACGCGCTGGCGGGCAGGCCGCTGCTGGTGGTGCGCGGTGAACGATCGGACATCCTGCGCGTAGAGACCGCCGACAGGATGGTCGCGCGGGTGCCGGGCGCCGAGCTGGTGACGGTGGCGCGGGTCGGCCATGCCCCGACGCTCGGCGAACCGGTGGCGGCGGACGCGATCGATCGGTTGCTGGACCGGGTCGAGGGCGGGCGCTGAGCGGCGATAGGCGATGTCGATCCATATCCTTCACCTCCATTCGACCTTCGCGGCGGACAGCCGGGAAGCGCGCGCGGTGCAGCTGATCAACGGGTTCGGCGATCGGGCGCGGCACACGATCGTCTCGGCGGCGCCCGACCAGTTGGGCGCGCGCGAGGCGATCGAGCAGCACATCAAATATGAGATCGCGCTCGATCCACCGCCGCTGACCGGCAAGCCCTCGGTCAAGCGCTATGAGGCGATCGCGCGTTTCATGCGACGGTTCGACCTGGTGCTCACCCATAATTGGGGCGCGATCGACGGCGTGATGGCCGCTCGGGTGTTCGGCGAGGGGCTGCCCCCGATCATCCATCACGAGGACGGCTTCAACGGCGACGAGGCCGAGAAGCTGAGCACGGTTCGCAATATGTACCGGCGGATGGCGCTCCCTGCCGCCAATGCGCTGGTGGTGCCTTCGGAAAAGCTGGAGGATGTGGCGCAACGATTCTGGAAGCAGCCGCGCGAGCGGCTGGTGCGGATCGCCAACGGGGTGCCACTGTCACGCTATGCCGGGCCGCCCGACGCATCGCTGATCCCCGCGCTGGGGACGCGCCGCAAGGGTGAGGTGTTCATCGGCTGCGTCGCGCCGCTCGAACCGATCAAGGATTTGCCGATGCTCGTCCGCGCGGCGGCGGGGATGAGCGCGCGGTTCAAGCTGGTGATCATCGGCGACGGGCCGGAGCGTCAGGCGATCCTCGACCAGGCCGAGGCGATGGCGATCGAGGACGAGCTGATCCTGACCGGCTTCCTGCCCGATCCGCATCGCTATCTGGGCCTGTTCGACCTGTTCGCGCTGTCATCCAAGACCGAGCAGGCGCCGGTTGCGGTGATCGAAGCGATGGCGGCGGGGCTGCCGGTGGTTGCACCGAAGATAGGGGATATCCCTGCGATGGTGTCCGAGCCGAACCAGGTCTATCTTTCCGCCGACCGAACCGAAGTGTCGCTGCGCGATCGGCTGGACGTGCTCGCCAAGCACCCCGAAGAACGCAAGCGCGTGGGGGCGGCGAACCGCGAGCGCGCCCGCGCGTTGTTCGGTGACGCGGAGATGGTGGCCGCGTATGCAGCGCTGTATTCGCGCGCGATCGGGCGGCCGGGTGCGCTGGGATAGCGCATCGGTCCAAATGTTACTCGCTTGTAGCGACGCTTCCGGCTAGCGTCGCGCGGCAATTTTTGTGGAGGCAATGTGTTCAAGGGTCTTTCGCCCATCACCTATAACGGCCGCGAGGTCTGGCCGCTGGTCGAGGGTGGGAAGGGCGTCGCCGCGACCAACCATGCAAGCGCGGGCGCCTGGGCGGCTGCCGGCGGCATCGGCACGGTGAGCGCGGTCAATGCCGACAGCTATGACGCGGACGGGAAGATCATCCCGCAAATCTATCGGGCGCTCACCCGGCGCGAGCGCCATGAGGAGCTGATCCAATATGCGATCGAGGGCGCCGTGCAGCAGGTGCAGCGCGCATTCGAGATCGCCGGCGGCAAGGGCGCGATCAACATCAACGTGCTGTGGGAAATGGGCGGTGCGCAGCGCGTGCTGCACGGCGTGCTCGAACGGACGCGCGGCATGGTGGCGGGCGTCACCTGCGGCGCCGGCATGCCGTACAAGCTGAGCGAGATCGCCGCCTCCTATGAGGTTGCCTATCTGCCGATCGTCAGTTCCGGCCGCGCCTTCCGCGCGCTGTGGAAGCGTGCCTATTCCAAGGCGCAGGAGTGGCTCGGCGCGGTCGTCTATGAGGACCCCTGGCTCGCCGGCGGTCATAACGGCCTGTCCAACGCCGAAGACCCGCTGATGCCGCAAGACCCCTATCCGCGCGTCAAGGCGCTGCGCGAGACGATGCGCGAAGGCGGCCTGCCGGACAGCGTGCCGATCGTGATGGCGGGCGGCGTCTGGTATCTGCGCGACTGGAACGACTGGATCGACAATCCCGAACTCGGCGCGATCGCCTTCCAGTTCGGGACAAGGCCGCTGCTGACTAAGGAAAGCCCGATCCCCGATGGCTGGAAGGCCAAGCTGATGGAGATCGAGGAAGGTGAAGTGCTGTTGCACCGTTTCTCGCCGACCGGCTTCTATTCCTCGGCGGTGCGCAACCCGTTCCTGCGCCATCTGGAAGCGCGATCGGAGCGCCAGATCCCCTATTCGACCGAGGCGGCGGGCGATCACACCTTCCAGCTCGACGTCGGCGTGAAGGGCAAGAATTTCTGGGTGACGCGCAACGATCTGCTGCGTGCGCGCGAATGGTTCGGCCTGGGCTTCACCAGCGCGCTCAAGACGCCGGACAACACGCTGGTGTTCGTCACGGCCGAGGATCAGCAGATCATCCGCAAGGATCAGGCCGACTGCATGGGCTGCCTGAGCCAGTGCCAGTTCTCGTCCTGGGCGGATACCGAGACGAATTCGACCGGTCGGCTCGCCGATCCGCGCAGCTTCTGCATCCAGAAGACGTTGCAGGACATCGCGCATGGCGGCGACCCTGACCAGAACCTGATGTTCGCCGGCCATTCGGCCTATAACTTCAAGCGCGACCCCTTTTATTCCAACGGCTTCATTCCGACCGTGAAGCAGCTGGTGGATCGCATCCTGACCGGCGACTGACCGGGACGCGCCGACCCCGCCGAAATGCGGGGCCGGACGCGACGTGACGGTGGCGTTGCGGCTTCAGGCTCGCTAACCGCAATGCATGACCGATGCC
Source organism: Sphingomonas sp. RS6 (assembly GCF_054489705.1). Classification (NCBI taxonomy): domain Bacteria; kingdom Pseudomonadati; phylum Pseudomonadota; class Alphaproteobacteria; order Sphingomonadales; family Sphingomonadaceae; genus Sphingomonas; species Sphingomonas sp. RS6. The sequence continues at coordinate 233,775 of NZ_JBTMWM010000003.1, read as the reverse complement.
CCTTTGCGCCTGCGGATCGACGGCGGCGCGCTTGTCGCCAACTGGATGCTTCTGGCCCGCATGAGCGGCGCCGCCGCGTGCGGCGCTGCGGTGAAGGCCAATGGCTATGGCCTGGGTGCGGAGGGCGTCGTCCGGCGGCTGGCGGACGCAGGCTGCCGGGACTTTTTCGTCGCGACCTGGGCAGAGGCCCGGGCGCTGGCAGGGCTGGGGGTTACGGTATCGGTGCTGCACGGCGTGCGCGCGGAAGACCTGGCCGACCGGCCCGCCCATGCTCGGCCGGTGCTGGCGAGCGCCGAGCAGGTGCGGCGATGGCGCGAGGCGAATGGCGGCGCGTGCGACGTGATGGTCGACACCGGCATGAATCGGCTGGGCGTATTGCCGCAGCAGGTGATGGACGGACTGCTCGACGGGCTGGCGATCGAGACGCTGCTCAGCCATCTGGTCGCGGCGGAGGAGGACGTGCCGATCAACGCCCGACAACGCGCCGCGTTCGCCGCGCTTGCCGGCCGGACATCGGCGCGGCGGATGAGCCTGGCGAACAGCGCGGGCATCGCATTGGGCGCGGACTATCATTTCGACCTGACCCGGCCGGGGATCGCGCTTTATGGCGGTCGCCCGACGCCTGCGTTTGCCGGCATCCGGCAAGTGGTGACGCCCGAAGCGCAGATCCTGCAGCGGCGCCGCGTGCCGGCGGGCGAGACGATCGGCTATAACGCCACCTATACCGCGCCGCGCGACATGGAAGTGGCGATCCTGAACCTCGGCTATGCCGACGGCTATCTGCGATGCTTCTCCAATCGCGGCGGGGCGAGCGCCGGGGGCGCATCGCTGCCGGTGGTGGGGCGCGTATCGATGGACCTCACCGCCCTGTCGGTGGATGCCGCACCGGACCTCGCCGAGGGCGACTGGGTGGCGATCGACTATGACCTGCCGGAGACGGCCGCGCGCAGCGGGCTGTCGCAATATGAGCTGCTGACGGGGCTCGGCCCCCGCTATGACCGGTGCTGGATCGACTGACGGCGGCGAGCGCCCGCGCTCAGGCGGGGATCGCCTCGTCCATCGGGGCGGCCTGCAGCACGTCGAGCCGCGAGCGCAGCGCATGGCGGGCCTGGCGCTGTTCGATCCACCGACCCGCGACATAGAGCGCGGCGAAGATGCCGGCAAAGCTGTAGGCGGGAATGCGCAGGCTTTCGACCAGCAGCGCCAAAAGCGCGAAGGGCAGTGGCGCGACGAAACACCAGAGCAGCGCGTGGCTGACGAGATCGAAGCGGAGCGACGGTTCATCACCGGCAACGAATTCGAGCTGCCCATTGGTGAACGAGGCGAAACGATCCTGCGAGTCCGGATTATCCTTGTGAAAGCGCAATCTGTTGCCGTCGCGATCGAGGGTGGTGCCGCGTTCCTGAAACAACGAGGCGAGCCGGCCGAACGCCTCCTCCGCATCGGCCGCAGCCGGGGCGGGCACGCTCCCCCGCACATGCCAGATCCAGTCGATCCACCGCATCGTCAACCGCCCCCTGTCCAACATTCATCCGATCGCCGATCCGGCCCCGCGAACGCGGGGCCGGCTGGCCAGGCTATTCGGCCGGCATCGCCTGAGCGCTATCGGCGCCGGCCCGCCATTTCTTCACGCCGTCGAGCAGCGGGTAGAAGGGGTAGAGCATCTGGTCCTTGATCGGCAGGCGGCGGCAATCGTCGAGCCCGACGCGCTCGGATTCGGAATCGACGCAGGTGCCGAAGATGCGATCGATGAAGATGAAGGTGTTGGCATAGTTGGTCCGGCTGCTCGCAAAATCGGGCGAATGGTGCAGACTGTGATGCTCGACCGTGTTGAACAGGAACGACCACCAGCGCGGCGTGTTGAACCGGATGTTCGCATGGGTATAGGCGCCGATCGCCATGCCGATGCCGCCCGCAAGCAGCGCGGCGCGCGGCAGGAAATCGAAGAAGCCGCCCAGGCTGAGCCCGATCAGGAACAGCTCGATCGGATTGCCGACCGACCCCTTGAGCGCGTTGAGCTGGGTGATGTGATGGTGCGGGGCATGGGTGAGCCAAAGCGGCTTCCAATTGTGCATGCCGCGATGCATCCAATATTGGCCGAAATCGAAGATCAGCAGGATCGCGAGTGCCTGGACGAGGATCGGCAGCTGGCCGGCCCAGGCGGTCTTGATATGGAAATAGCCCTTGATCGCATCGATGATCGCGTCGTCACCGAAATGCTTTCCGGCATATTTGACGAGCGTGTAGCTGATCGCGACGTAGAACAGATCGCTCGCCAGTTCCTTCCATGTCAGCCGCCAGCTCGCATGGCGCTCGCTGATCCGTTCCATGCCGAGCAGCGTCAGCTTGAAGGCGATGCCGATGCCGACGGCGACCGACGCCTTGGCGATCGAATCCGGCGCGAACGTCCAGAACAGGATCATCGCGACGAGCATCGCCGGCTGGAAATGAGTGAAGACGAAACGCTTGATCGGGCCGCCCTGCACCCGTGACGTCATGATGTCGGGTTGCTGCGTGTTGATGATCGCTGGTGTTGCTGCATCCATGATCACGGCCCCATCTGATTTTCCTGATCTTCAGGATGACCGAAACCGATGGGTTGTGCCGTAAGTCATATGACGTATCCGGCTGTTTTCAGGGCGCTTCATCCGGGCCGAGCCGGCGATGCACTCAGCCCCGCGCGATATAGGCGCGCCAGCCGCCGAGCGCGGTGATGTCCTCCGCGCCGGTCATCGCGCGCGGTTCGGCGACGAAGCCCTTGACCATGCTGCCATCGGCCAGCGTCACCGTGCCGATCGCGAGCGGCGGCGGCACTTCGGCGACGAAGCTGCCGAACGCGGCCATGTCCAGCGCATAGACTTCCAGCGCGATCGCCGCACCGTCCTCGCTATGGACCAGCGCGGGCTTGGGCGGCACGCTCTCCGCCATGGCGTAGAGCTTGTAGGTCGGCGCGGTGGTCGTCGCCGCGACGAACTTCGCCTCGCGCGAGGTCAGCTGCCAGTGGAGCGGCATGCCTTCGAGATGGGCGCCTACGACCGCGAGCTTCACCGTTTCCATCCGTCCCTCCAGGTCCAGCGGCGGCGGGGATGCCGGCGCGGGGAAAAGTGCGTTCGCCGCGTCGAGCAGCGCGCGATCGGTGCCCGCCGGGCCCATCAGCGTCACGCCGAAGCCGACGCCGCTGGCGTAGGTGCCGGCGGGTACGGCGATCGCGGCCATGTCGAGCAGGTTCACGAAATTGGTGTAGGCGCCGAGGCTCGCATTCAGCCTGATCGGCTCGGCGAGCATCTCCGCGACGCGGTAGCTGGTCGGCGCGGTGGGAAGGGCGAGCAGGTCGACCTTCTCCCACATCGCCTCGGCGACGCGGGCGAGTTCGGCGAGGCGATAGGCGCCGTTGAACGCATCGATCGCGCTATAGCCGAAGCCGCCTTCGACGATCTCGCGCACCACCGGGTGGATCGCGTCGGGGTTCTCGAGCAGCAGGGTTTGCAGGGCGGCCGTTCGCTCGGCGACCCACGGCCCGTCGTAGAGCTGGCGGGCGGCTTCATCGAGCGGGGCGAGGTCGATCTCGACCAGTTCGGCATCGAGCCCGTCCAGCGCCTGACGGTAGAGAAACTCGGATTCGATGTCGCCGAACCAGCGGCATTGCGCAGGCTGCGGCACGCCGATGCGGCGGCGGGCGCGGGGCAGGTCCGGCAGGTTGCGGGAGAGCGAGTCCGTCGCGTCAAAACCGGCGGCGATGCTGTCGACCAGCGCCGCATCCTCGGTGCTTCCCGCGAAAACGGTGATGCAGTCGAGCGTGCGGCAGGCGGGGACGAGGCCGGTGCTGCTCCAGCGGCCCTTGCTCGGCTTGAGCCCGACGAGATGGTTGAACGCGGCGGGCACGCGGCCCGAGCCGGCGGTGTCGGTGCCGAGCGCGAAGGCGACCAGCCCAGCGGCGACCGCGACGGCCGAGCCCGAGCTGGAGCCGCCGCTCACCCAGGCGCGGTTATAGGCGTTGCGCGGAATGCCATAGGGGCTGCGCGTGCCGTTGAGCCCAGTGGCGAACTGGTCGAGATTGGCCTTGCCGACCGGGATCGCCCCGGCAGCCACCAGCTTCGCGACCACGGTTGCCGATTGCTCGGGCTGATAGGCGAAGGCGGGGCAGGCGGCGGTGGTGGCGAGGCCCGCGAGGTCGATATTGTCCTTCACCGCGAAGGGCACGCCGGCCAGCGGCAGCGTCTCTCCGGCGGCGATGCGGGCATCCACTGCAGCAGCGGCGGCGCGCAGAGCATCGGGCTCGAACCGCGAGATCCAAACCGCCGGTTGGATCGCGTCGTATGCGTCGAGCCGCGCCAGCACATCCTCGATCACCGCGAGCGCGCTGCGGCGGCCCGCCTGCACCTCGGCGGCGATGCCGGCGACCGGGAGTCGGTCGAGCGCCGTCATGCCCGCACCAAGGCCAGCACCGGCGAGCCCGGGGTGACCGTCTGCCGCTCGGCGACATAGAGCGCCGCGACCGTGCCCGCGGCCGGGCTGGTCACTGGGAACTCCATCTTCATCGCTTCGAGCACGGCGATGGTCTCGCCCGCATCGATCGGGTCGCCGACCTCCTTGAGCAGTTTCCACACGCTGCCGCCGAACGGCGCTTCCACCAGTTCGGCGCCTTCCGGCACCGTCACCGCCTCGTCGGCGCTGTCATCCGCGCTTTCGGTGAGGCTGGCGACGCGGTCGAACTCGCCCTTGCGTTCCCAATCGGCGCGCTCGGCCGCGAAGGCGGCGTTGCGCTGCTTCTCGAATGCGGCGATCGAGCGCGCGTTCTCGGCGAGGAATTCGCGATACTCGGAAAGCCGGAACTCGGTTTCCTCGATCTTGATTTCGCGGCGCCCGAGCGGGAAGTCGCGCCGCCATTCGGTCAGCTCTTCATGGCTGACGGGGAAGAAGCGGATCTGGTCGAAGAAGCGCAGCAGCCAGGGCTTGCCCTCGGCGAAGGCGCCAGTCTGGCGATAGGTGTTCCACACCTGGATGGTACGGCCGAACAGCTGATAGCCGCCCGGTCCCTCCATGCCATAGATGCACATATACGCGCCGCCGATGCCAACCACGTTGGGCGGCGTCCAGGTGCGGGCCGGGTTGTACTTGGTGGTGACCAGCCGGTGGCGCGGGTCGATCGGGGTGGCGACCGGCGCGCCGAGATACACGTCGCCCAGCCCGTAGACGAGGTAGCTGGCGTCGAAGATGATCCGGTGCACCTCCTCGGCGCTGGCGAGCCCGTTGGCGCGGCGGATGAACTCGATATTGTCCGGGCACCAGGGCGCGTCGTCGCGGACCACGCGCATGTAGCGCTGGATCGTCTCGTGGATCGCGGGGTCGTTCCAGCTGAGCGGCAGGTGGACGATGCGCGAGGGGATGACGAAATCCTCGAGGTCGCCGAGTGCGTCCTCAATCTGCACCAGCCGCTCGATCAGCGCCGCCTCCTTCAGGCGGATGCCGTCGATATGCACCTGGAAGGAGCGGATGCCCGGCACGATGTCGAGGATCCCCGGAAGCGCCAGTTCGGCGAGCGCGGTGGTCGCGGCATGGACGCGGAGGCGCAGCTCGAGGTCGAGCGTGATCGGGCCATATTCGACCAGCAGGTTGCGATCGCCCTGGCGGCGGAACAGCACGCGCGGGCGGCGGCCCTTGGCGGGCAGGTCGACCAGGATCGCGTCGCGCCCGCCGCCCTTGGCGGGGCTGGTCGCGGTGGCGGCGCGGCCTTCGATCCAAGCTTCTTCGGCCTGCGCGGCGGCATCGGCCTCGTCGAGGCTGACCTGCTCGAACTGAATGCGGTCGCCCGGCGCGAGCTGGCCGACCTTCCACAGGTCCGCCGCGATCACCACGAACGGGCAGACGAAGCCGCCGAGCGAGGGACCGTCGGGGCCTAGAATGATAGGCATGTCGCCGGTGAAATCCAGCGCGCCGATCGCGTAGGGATTGTCGTGGATGTTCGACGGGTGCAGCCCCGCCTCGCCGCCATCCTTGCGCGCCCAGTGCGGCTTGGGGCCGACCAGCCGCACGCCGGTGCGGTTGCTGTTATAGTGGACCTTCCACTCGGCGGAGAGGATCGTGTCGACATCCTCCGGCGCGAAGAAGTCGGGAGCGCCGTGCGGGCCATAGAGGACGCGGATCGTCCAGTCGGGGCCGAGCGGCTCCTGCGCGATCGCGCGCGGGCCGGGGATCACCGCCGGTGCATGATCGGTCAGGTGCAGCGTGTCGCCGACGCGGAGCACGCGCCCGCCATGGCCGCCGAACTCGCCGAGATCGAAGGTGCTGGCGCTGCCGAGATAGCTCGGCACGTCGAGCCCGCCCGCGAAAAGGATATAGCCGCGCATGCCGCCGCCGGTGACGCGGCCGAGCGCCAGCGTCTGGCCCTCGGCGATGGCGATCGGCTTGTTGCGCTCGACCGGCTTGCCGTCGAGCGTCGCGGCGAAATCGGCGCCGGTGAGGACGATGCGCGTCGCGGTGTTGAACTGGAGCGTGGGGCCGGTGGCGGTCATCTCCAGCCCGGGCGCGGTGCTGTCGTTGCCGAGCAGCATGTTGCCGAGGCGGAAGGCGCGCGCGTCCATCGGGCCCGAGGGCGGCACGCCGATGTCCCAAAGGCCGACGCGGCCCGGATAGTCCTGCACGCTGGTCGCGGTGCCGGCCGAGCGGACGACGATGCTCTGCGGGCGGTGGACGACGGTTTCGAGCGAGCGCGTCGAGACGTCGCCGGTGACGAAGTCCTCGCTGCGGGCCACGTCGCGCAGCCAGCGGACATTGGTCTCGATGCCGGCGAAGCGGGTGCGGTCGAGCGCCGCTTGCATCGCCGCGACGGCGGACTCGCGGTCCTCGCCGTGCACGATCAGCTTGGCGAGCATCGGATCGTAGAAGGAGGAAACCGCGCTGCCCGATTCCACCCAGCTCTCGACGCGGACGCCTTCGGGGAAGGCCACGTCGGTCAGCGTGCCGGAGGCAGGGCGGAAATCGACCGCCGGATCCTCGGCATAAAGCCGCGCCTGGATCGACCAGCCCTTGGGGGCGGGGACGGGGGTGTCGAGGAAGCTGTAGTCGCCGCCCGCACCGCGCACCATCCACTCGACCAGATCGACGCCGGTCACTTCCTCGGTAACGCCGTGCTCGACCTGCAGCCGTGTGTTCACTTCGAGGAAGAACCAGTCCTCGCGCGCGGAATCGTAGAGGAACTCGACGGTGCCGGCGGAGCGGTAATTGGCCGCCCGGCCCAGCCGCACCGCCGCCTCGATCAGCGCGGCGCGGACGCGCTCGGGCAGGTGGGGGGCTGGGGCTTCTTCCACCACCTTCTGGTTGCGGCGCTGGAGCGAGCAGTCGCGCTCGCCGAGCGCCACGACCCGGCCCTGGCCGTCGCCGAAGATCTGCACCTCGACATGGCGGGCGCGCGGCACGAAGCGTTCGAGGAACAGCCCGGCATCGCCGAAATTGCCCGCGCCCAGCCGCGCCACCGCGGCATAGCCGTCGCGCACCGCCTGTGCGTCGGTGCACACCCGCATGCCGATGCCGCCGCCGCCGGCGGTCGCCTTGAGCATCACCGGATAGCCGATGCGCTCCGCCGCTTCGAGCGCGGCCTCGACGCTGTCGAGCAGGCCGGTGCCGGGGGCGAGGGGGACATTCTCCGCCTCGGCCAGCGCGCGGGCGCTGTGCTTGAGGCCGAAGGCGCGGATGCTGTCCGGGGTCGGGCCGATGAAGGCGATGCCGGCGGCCTCACAGGCCTCGGCGAAACTGGCGTTCTCGGATAGGAAACCATAGCCGGGGTGGATCGCGTCGGCGCCGGTTTCCTTGGCGGCTGCGAGGATGCGCGCGACGTCGAGATAGCTTTCCGCCGCCGGGCCGGGGCCGATCCGCACCGCGATGTCCGCGAGCGCGACATGGCGCGAGGCTTCGTCGGCATCGGAGAACACCGCGACCGAGCGGATGCCCATTGTCTTGAGCGTGCGGATGATCCGGCAGGCGATCGCCCCGCGATTGGCGATCAGGACCGTGCGCACGCCGCTCATGCGGTGACGATCATGCGAACGGGGGTGGGATTGAAGCCGTTGCAGGGATTGTTGATCTGCGGGCAATTCGAAACGACCACGGTCACATCCATTTCTGCGCGAAGGTCCACGGTAAGGCCGGGCGCCGAGATGCCGTCGACGATGCCGAGCGCGCCATCGGCCTCGACCGGCACGTTCATGAAGAAATTGACGTTCGACACGATGTCGCGCTTGCCCCGGCCGTCGCGGAGGTTGGCTTCGAGGAAATTGTCGACACAGGCGTGCTGCGCCTTGGTGAAATGGCCGTAGCGCAGCGTGTTGGACTCGCACGAACAGGCGCCGCCGATCGTGTCGTGATACTCGACCGCCGTCGCGGTGATCGTCATCATCGGCCGGCCCTCGTTCGAGCGCAGGACGCTGCCGGTGCGCAGGAAGATGTTGGCCTGCGCCGCGATCGTGTCCTGCGCGCTGTAGCGCTCGGCATCGTCGTGGGTGGCGTAGAGGAGGAAATCGACCGCCTGGTTGCCTTCGAGGTCGACGACGCGGAGCGTTTCGCCCGCCTTCACGCGGTGCAGCCAGGGCGCGCGGGCGGGGACGATCTCGTCATGGACCACCCGGCCGGTGAGGCCGGCAAGTGCCATATCCTGTTCCATCAGCGGCGGACCCAGTCTTCGGTGTTGAGGAAGGCGCGCTGCCGCTCGGGCGTCGCGTTGCGGATCGGATCGTCTTGCGGAGTCACCGGGCCGCGCCAGGCGGTGGCGCGCAAGGGGGTGACGGTCCAGGGGCGCGGATCGAGGACGTGCGGGCAATTGGCCAGCACGACGATCAGGTCCATCTCGGCGCGCAGCACCAGCGTGCGGCCGGGGGCGAAGGGCCCGAGCTGCGGTTCGGTAGTGCCGTCGGCGGCGATGCGGACGCCCTTGAACAGGTTGACGCACGGATGCACGTCGCGGCGGGTCAAGCCGTGCTTGGCGGCGCCGAGCAACAGCCGGTCGCGGGCATTGGGGAACGGCCCCGAATTGCTGCCGTCGCCATAGCGGCGCGCGTTCGATGCGACGTTGGACGCGCCGCAGAACGCGTCATGCGTGCCGGCACCGTCCTCCTCGATGCTGGCGAGCACCCGGCCCATGTCCGACAGGAACAGGCTGCCCTCGCCCAGATAGGCGTTCCACTGCACCTTCACCGTATCGGCGACATTGAGCCGTTCGGTCGGCATCGCGGCGTTGAACAGCTGGAGCGACACACACGCATCGCCCTGCAGGTCGATCAGCCGCAGCCGGCTGCCGCGCGACAGCACGCGGCTGGCATAGCCGCCGGCGGCGATCGTCTCTTCCCAGACCAGATCGTCGGGCGAAACGCCCGCAGGCAGGTCGTCCGCCTGGGGCGGCAGGATCGGCATCGCCTCGACGACGGTGCCGGCCATCGCCCGCGCATGGTCACGTGCGGCATTGGGGTCGGCGAGAATGCTCATGCCGCCTTGCTCCCGGTTGGGGCTGCCGCCTCGTCCTGCTCGTGGAGCGGGGGCAGCAGCGCGGTGGTGGTGAAGAGGCGCAGCTGCTGCACGCCACGCACCTTGCGCAGCGCGTCGCACAGGTCGCGCAGCCGGCGTGCCGGCCCCTGGACCAGCAGCACCTCGAGCGACTGGTCGTCCTCCAGGAACACGTGCTGCGAGGAGATGACCTCCTTCAGATACTCGGCCTGGGTCTGCGCCAACTGGTGGCGCACCCGGCCGAGATCGGCGCGGTAGACGAGCGTGATCGTGCCCGCGAGCATCTCCTCGGGGCGCGAGGCGGCGCTCTGCTCGGCAAGCTCGTCGCGGATCAGCTCGGCGATCAGCTGCGAGCGCGAGGGGAGCCCGCGATCCTCCACCATTTCATCGAGCTGGCGGAAGAGTTCGGCGGGCAGGCTCATGCTGAGCCGGGCGAGGGAGGAGGACGGTTCCTTCACAATGATTCCTCTTTCCCGTTTATTACTGATTCTGTCAATCGTAATACTTCCTGCTGCGCCTCGACGATCGCCTCGCGCCGCTTGCGGGTGAGGTGGAGGTCGTAGACGGCGGTCGCGCCGAAGCGGTGCGGGGCGTGTGGATCCACGCGGCGCTTGTCGAAGGTGAGCACGCGGGTGCCGAGGTTGAACGCCTCGGAAATGTCGTGGGTGACCATCAGCACGGTGAGCGCATGCTCTTCCCACAGCTTGAGGATCAGCCGGTGCATGTCCTGGCGGATGCCGGGATCGAGCGCGCCAAACGGCTCGTCGAGCAGCAGCACGCGGGGGCGGGCGATCAGCGCCTGGGCGATGGCGAGCCGCTGCTGCATGCCGCCCGAGAGCTGCGCGGGGTAGAGGTCGAGCGCGTCGCCCAGGCCCACCTCGGCGAGCATCGCGGCGGCTTCGTCGCGGGCACGGCGGCGGGCGGCGCCGAACAGCCGGGCGGTGAGCGGCGCGCCCACGCATTCGCGCTCGAACATGACGTTCCGGAGCGCGGTCAAATGCGGGAACACCGAATAGCGCTGGAACACGACGCCGCGATCGGGGCCGCATTCGCCGGGCAGCGGCGTGCCGTCGAGCAGGATCTTGCCGCGGGTCGGGCGTTCCTGGCCGAGCGCCAGCCGCAGGAAGCTGCTCTTGCCCGCCCCCGAGGGGCCGACGATCGAGACGAAGTTGCGCTCGGCGATGTCGAGGTCGACGCGTTCGAGTACGACCTTGTCGCCATATTCGAGCCAGACATTCTGGAAGGCGAGGAGCGCGCTCATCGGGCGGCTCCGTGTGCCCAGGCGAAGGCGCGCTTGCTCAGCTGGGCCAGCGCCACGTCCATCAGGATCGCGAGGATCGAGATCCAGGCGACGTACGGGATGATGATGTCCATCGAGAGATAGCGCCGCACGAGGAAGATCCGGTAGCCGAGCCCCACGTCCGACGCGATCGCCTCGGCCGAGATCAGATAGACCCAGGCCGGCCCGAGCGAGAGGCGGATGCCGGCGATCAGCCGGGGCAGCGCCTGGGGGAGCGCGACGCGGAGCGCGAGCTGCCAGCTGCTGGCACCGAGCGTCTGCGCCTTGATCAGCTGTTCCTGCGGGATCGCGGTGATGTGGTCGGCGAGGTCGCGGATCAGGAAGGGCGTCACGCCGATCACGATCAGCGCGACCTTGGCGGTGTCGCCCAGCCCGAACACGATGAACAGCACCGGCAGCAGCGCGATCGGCGGGATCACCGCGATCGTGGTCACGAAGGCGCCGAAGGTGGCGCGGGCGGCGGGGAGCACGCCCAGCACCATGCCGACGAGCAGCGCCGAAAGCGCGCAGATGCCGAGCGCCATGCCAAGCCGTTCCAGGCTGGCCAACGTGTCCGCCCAGAAGAGCAGGCGGCCGCTGAGTGGATCGGCCTGGGCGAGCAGGCCGTGCATCGCCTCGACCATCGCGCCCGGCGTGGGCAGCAGCTTGTCCGACGGGTTCGCTGCGTGGCGCATCGCCGAGGCGAAGAGATAGATTGCTGCCACGACCAGCAACGGCAGTGCGCCGAGCACCAGGCCGGTGCGGCGGCGGGGGCGGATGTTCACCCAGCGCATGGGTTGCCCCCTCAGAGCTTGCCGGCCGCGGCCAGCTCCATATAGGTCGGGTCGAAGCGCAGCTTGACGTTGTTCGCGTCGCCGATCGTCTTGCCCGGCACCGAGATGCCGATCGCATCGGCCGACCTGGCGCCTTGGCCGAACAGCCCCTTGGAGAAGCTGAAGTCGCGCACCTTCACCATGGTCGCGCCGATCGCCGGCGACTTGACCGCTGCCACCGCATCCTGCGGCGTGGCATAGAGATGCGTCGTGCTGAGCTGCGCGTCGAAGGACTGCGGCGTCGTGCCGGCGAGCTTGGCCATCGATGCGCGGGCGGCGGCGCCGGTTGCGTCCTTGCGCTGCATCAGCTGCATCGTCTCGTACCAGATGCCCGCCAGCGCCTTGCCGAGATTCGGATTGGCCTTGAGCGTGGCGGTGTCGACGGCGAGCAGGTCGAGGATCTCGGCCGGCACCTGGCTCGAATCGAACACCTTGGTCGCACCCGGCAGCTTGGCGACTTCGGTCAGCTGCGGGTTCCAGGTGACCACGGCGGTGGCGGCGGGGTTGGCGAAGGCGCCGACGATGTCCGCGTCCGAGGTGTTGACCGTCTTCACGTCCGACAGCTGCAGGCCGACGGTGGAGAGCCCGCGCGCGAGCAGATAGTGCGACACTGACAGCTCGACGAGATAGACGGTGCGGCCCTTGATGTCGGCAAGGCTCTTGGCGTTCTTGAGGACGATGCCGTCATTGCCGTTGGAATAGTCGCCGAGGATGATCGCGCTGGTATCCTTGCCGCCCGCGGCGGGGATGGTGAGCGCGTCCATGTTGGTGACGGTCACGCCGTCGAGCTTGCCGGCGTTGAACTGATTCACCGACTCGACATAGTCGTTGACCTGCACGAAGTGGATCTTCACGCCGTATTTGTCGGCCCATTTCTTCACGATGCCGGCCTGTTCGGCATAAGGCCAGGGCATCCAGCCCGCATAGATCGACCAGCCGATGTTGAACTCGGTGCGCGGCTGCTGTGCCGCACCGCCACCATTGCCGCACGATGCGGTGGCCAGCATTGCCATCGCCGCTACCGCCACCCGCGCCTTGGACACCCAGCTTGCCATGTTCGACCCCCATCTTGCCCGCGCGGAAAAGCGCGAGTTTCAGCCGCCGGATGGTTGCGAACGATATTACGTTTGCTCAATCCAGTAATACGACTTATAGGCATGTCGCATGGCATGTGTCACCCCAAATTGTGATGCTGCAATGCGTCATTCGGGCATTTACCGACCCTTGCTGCGGACGCGCGGCGGGGCGTGTCCGGCCAGGCGAAAGGGCTGAGCACATATGGCTTTGGGGCGCATTCTTTGGACACTCTGTCTGGGGCTTGCGCTTGCCGTTGCAGCCATTTTCCTCCGCCTGTTCCTTCGCGCCCGCACCGCGCACCGGGCGGCCGAACAGGCGAATCGCGTGCAGACCGAGCGGCTTCGCGAGGAAATCGCCGCGCATCGCAAGACCGAAGCGGCGCTCGAGCGGGCAAAGGATGCGGCAGAAGCCGCCAATGCCGCGAAGACGCGCTATCTGGTGGCGGTGAGCCACGAGATCCGCTCGCCGCTCAATGCCATTTACGGCTATGCACAGCTGCTCGAACGCGGCGATGCGATCCCGGCGGCCGAGGCGGGCGGGGTGATCCGGCGATCAGCCGAGCACCTGACCAACCTTGTCGAAGGGCTGCTCGACATTTCGCGGGTCGAAAGCGGCGTGCTGCAGGTTCGGCAGGAGCTGGTGCGGCTGCCGGCGTTGCTCGACCAGGTGGTCGAGATGTTCCGCGTCCAGGCGGCGGCGAAGGGACTGACGCTCGACTATGTCGTCGATGGAAGGCTGCCCGCCTATGTCCGCACCGACGAGAAACGGCTGCGGCAGATCCTGATCAACCTGCTGTCCAACGCGATCAAATATACCGAGCGGGGCGGCGCGACGCTGACCGTGCGCTATCGCAGCCAGTCTGCCGCGATCGAGATACGCGACACCGGCCCCGGCATCCCGCCCGAGGATCTGGAGCGCATCTTCGAACCGTTCGAACGCGGCCGCGATGCCGATGACGCGATGCAGCCGGGCATCGGGTTGGGCCTGTCGATCACGCGGGTGCTCGCACGGATCCTGGGCGGCGAAGTGACCGCGACGAGCACGATGGGCGAGGGGAGCCGCTTCCTGCTCCGCCTGCTGCTTCCCGAACCGATCGAGGCACCGCCGGGGACCGCCGCCTGCCGGCGCGTCACCGGCTATCACGGGCCGCGCCGGACGATCCTAGTGATCGACGACAATCCGGCGCAGACCACGGTCGTGAATCATCTGCTTCGGCCGCTGGGGTTTTCGGTGTTCGAGGCGGGCGGTGGCGCGGCAGGGCTGGCGCTGGCCGCGCACTGTGCGCCCGACCTGGTGCTGCTCGACATCCAGATGCCGGGCACCAGCGGCTGGGAGGTCGCCGATCAGCTGCGCGCGCGGCTCGGCCCGGCGCTACGGATCGTGATGGTTTCGGCGAATGCGCATGAATTTCACGCGGGCCGCGACGGGCGGCGCGCGCATGACGCATTTCTCACCAAGCCAGTCGATCTCGACGCGCTGCTCGACACGATCGCCCGCCAGCTCGGGCTGGAATGGATCGCCGACGAGGCCGCGGCGACGCCGCCCGCCGGTCCTGCTCTGGCACTGCCCGAGACGGCCAAGCCCTATCTCGACGAGCTTCGGCGCTTTATGAAGCTCGGGCATGTTCGCGCCATCGAAACCACGCTCTTGACGCTGGAGCGGGACGTTCCCGAAAGCGCCGGGTTCGTGTCGCGCCTGCGGCCGAAGCTGGAGGCGTTCGATCTGCGCGGGCTGGCAAGGACGCTCGACGATGCCGGCTGACGATCCAGATGCGACGATCCTGGTGGTCGACGACACCCCCGAATCGCTGCGCTTCCTCACCGCGACGCTGGAGCAGGCGGGGATGACGGTGCTGATCGCGGTCGACGGGCTGGCGGCACTGGAGCTGCTGGAACATGGCACGCCGGACCTGATCCTGATGGATGCGGTGATGCCGGGCCTCGACGGGTTCAGCACCACCCGGCAGATCAAGAGCGACGGTCGCTTCCGCCACGTTCCGGTGATCTTCATGACGGGGCTGACCGAAAGCGAGCATGTCGTGCGCGGCCTCGACTCGGGCGCGGTCGATTATGTCCACAAGCCGATCGTCGTCGACGAACTGCTCGCGCGCGTCGCGGTTCACCTTGCCAATGCACGGATGACGCAGAGCAGCCAGCTCGCGCTCGACACCACAGGGCGCCCCTCCTTCGCCGTTGACGAGGCGGGGCGGACGCGCTGGCTCACCCCGCTTGCCGCCGATACGATCGCGCGGCTGTTTCCGGCATGGTCGGCGCGCGAGCTGGACCTGCCGGGCGACCTGGCGACGATCGTGCAGCGGCTGCAGGACGGCGCGGTGCCGCCGGGCGCGCAGGCGACGTTGCAGATCGGCGACAGCGCGCTTCAATGCAGTTTCCTGCGCCGGACGAGCGCGAGCGAGTGGCTGTTCCGGCTGACCGAGAAACGCGAAGGCGAAGCGGAGCGAATCCTGGCCGAACGACACGGCCTGACCTCCCGCGAGGCCGAAGTGCTGGTGTGGCTCAGTCGCGGCAAGCAGAACCGCGAGATCAGCGAGATCCTGGCGATCAGCCCGCGCACGGTGAACAAGCATCTCGAGCAGATTTTCCAGAAGATGGGCGTGGAAAACCGCGCCTCGGCTACCGCGATCGCCGTGGCGACGCTCGCGGGATGAGCCTGGCTGCAGCGAGAGCAGCGCTGGCGCGGGGCGATTTCGACACCGTGATCCGCCATGCCGGGCCGGCGCTCGCAGCGACCGACACCGAAGCCGAGAGCCGCTTTCTCCTCGGCGTCGTTGCAGCGGAGCGAGGGCAGATCGCCGACGCCATCGCCCAGATCGAGGCGGCGGTGATGACGCAGCCCCGCGGCGAATATCGCGCGCAGCTTGCCCGGCTCTACGCGCTGGCGCGCCGCGACGGCGACGCGGCGGCGCAACTGGCCGCTATCGAACGCGATCCGCCCGCCGATGCACTGTCGCGCGATACGATCGGTTGCGTCTATGCACGGCTGGGCAACCATGAAGCGGCACTGCCGCATTTTGTGGCTGCGGTTGCGCTGGCGCCCGACAATGACAGCTTTCTCTATAACCAAGCGGCGACGCTGAGCTTTCTCGGCCGCGCTGACGAAGCCGAGGCGGCGCTGGAGCGACTGCTGGCGCGCAGCCCCGATCACGCACGTGGCCATCACCTGCTCGCCGGGCTGTGCAAACAGAGCGAAGAGCATCATCACATCCCCCGGCTGCGCGAGGCACAGCAGCGTGCGCGGGGCACGGACCGACTGCTCACCGGCTATGCCCTTGCCAAGGAACTCGAGGATGTTGGCCGCGCCGACGAGGCGCTGGCCTGTCTGCTGGCGGTGAATGCCGAGCATCGCAGGACGATCGGCTATGATCCGGCGCGCGACAGCGCGATCGTGGACGCCGTGATCGCCAACTGGCCTGCCATGGCCGCGTCTCCGGCGATCGACTGCCCCGAAGCGGCGCCGATCCTGATCATCGGGATGCCGCGGACCGGAACGACGCTGGTCGATCGGATCCTGGCGGCCCATCCGGCGGTGGAAAGCCTTGGCGAGCTTCAGGCGCTGCCGCTCGCGGTGAAGGCCGCATCGGGCACCCGCAGCCGCAATGTGCTCGACGTCGAGACGCTGGCCGCCGTGACAGGCGTGGGGCCGGGCGTCATCGGTCACGACTATTTGGCGCGGGCGGCGCATCACCGCCGACGGAACGATCTTCGCTTCGTCGACAAGTTTCCGGGCAATTTCCATTATGCCGGCATCGCCGCGCGCGCACTGCCCAATGCGGCGATCGTCTGCCTCCGTCGCAATCCGATGGACACGGTGCTGGCCAATTTCCGTAACCTGTTCGCGATCGGCTCGCGCTATTACGACTATAGCTATGATCTGCTCGACATTGCCGAATATGTCGCGGGTTTCGAGCGATTGATGTCGTTCTGGCGCGCCGAACTGCCCGGCCGAATCCTCGACTTGCACTATGAAGACCTTGTTGCGGACCAGGAAGGCGAGACGCGCCGGCTGCTCGCCCATTGCGGGCTCGAATGGTCGGAACGCTGCCTCGACTTCCATGCGCAGGGCGGGGCGGTTTCAACGCCCAGCGCGGCGCAGGTACGACGGCCGATCTATCGCGACTCGGTCGCGCGCTGGCGTCGACACGAAGCGGTGCTGGCGCCGGTGGCGGCGTTCTTCGCAGCGCGCGGGATCGCGATCGACTGAGGCGGCGCTACGTCAAACGCCTCATGGTGCGGTGCCGCGCGGGCCGTCAGCATGGCCTGCATGGGTAGATGGTTGAACCTCGCCGTTCTGATCTCGATTGTCGCGGCGTCCGATGCGAGCGCAGACCCGCTGCCAAGCGCCAGGCTGGTGCATCGCGATGCGGGCGATTGCCTGCTGGTTCGTGGCGAGCGGCAGTCGTCAGCATCGCGCATCGCGATCAACGGTCGCCCCTTCGATGCAAGTGGCCGCCGGGGCTGGAAACTTTGCGTGCCGGTGGCGACGATCCGCGAGCTGGCACTGCCCTTTGCGCGCACGCTCGATGTCGCCGTCCTGTCGCCTTCCGGCGATCTGGAACGGCGCGAAACCGTGCGACTTCCGGTCGGCCTGCTCGGCCACGAGGTCGAACTGGCTTCGCTGATCGTACGTTCGCCATGATTTGTAATAACCGGGCAGATGAGGTGAATAGTATCACCATCTACTAGGATCGTAATAAACATTTGCTGCGACGCAAAACTTGTGATATCGAAGGATACGCGGGTTATTTTGCGTGTTAATTGCGATTCGTCTTGCGACTCTTCGATTCCGTGACTAGATCGCCCTCGCCGCCCGGTAGAGGCGGCGCGATGGTTGCAGGAGAATTCGATGAAGTTGCTTGTCGCGGCGGCCGCCGCTCTTTCGATCAGCACCGCTGCCTTTGCCGCCACCAGCGACACCGGCTTCGGCAAGCCTTCCGCCGTACTTTCGCTCGAAGGCCTCGACCTCGCGACCGCCGACGGCCAGCAGCGCCTGGCGATCCGGGTCGATCAGGCCGCCCGCACCGTGTGCGGCGACAGCCTGGCGACGATCCACCCCGATCTCGAGGCGCGCGCGCGCACATGTCGCGCCGATGTTGCCGAGCAGGTTCGCAGCCAGATCGAAGCGCGCGTCGCCCAGGCCGGCAAGACGCGCAACGTTCAGCTTGCCTCGGCCCGCTGAATCGCAAGCTATTTCGGCACGCATCGGCCGCGCACCCCCTGAACCGGGGCTTGCGCGGCCGTTTCGTTTCAGGGGTACGTCATTCGGCCACCTGCGCGGGCGGCGGCGACTGCCCTAGGCTTCGTATCGACCAAAGGATGGCGCATGCCGCTGGGGCAGCGACCTTCATCGGATCGAGGCAATGGTAATGAAACACGGTGTCGTAGACCTGATTCCGCCGATGACCGTAGCGGCGGTCGTCTGTTTCTGGGCGCTCGCGCCGGCCGCGGTGCTCGACAATCCCTGGACGCTGGTGATCGTTTCGTCGCTGATCACGCTGTATATCCAGGCGCTCGAATTCCTGTTCGAACGCCATGCCGGCTGGCGGATGAACTGGCGCGAATTCTGGACCGACCTGTTCTACGTCGTGCTCGGTGCGACCGCGATCAGCTGGGCCTCGCAGGCGCTGGCAGAGGCACCGCTGCTCGCGCTCAAACAGGGGCTGGGCATCAGCACGCCCTGGGCGATGCAGCTGCCGTTCCTGGTGCAGGTGGCGCTGGTGATCGTCCTGATCGAGTTCGGGCAATATTGGATGCACCGGCTGATGCACAATGTCGGCCCTTTCTGGCTGACGCACGCGCCGCATCATCACATCACCCAGCTCAACGCCGCCAAGGGCTATGTCGGCAATCCGATCGAGCTGTTCCTGATCAGTCTGAGCGTCGTCGCGTTGTTCGATCTGCCGCTTGCCGCAGTGTTCTGCGCGCTGAGCGTGATGGGCGTCGTCTCCGGCTTCGCACACGCCAATGTGCGATCGAACCCGCCGATCTGGTATAGCTTCGTGTTCACGACGATCCGTCATCACAGCCTGCACCATTCGGTCGCCTATGAAGACACGCGGTGCAACTATGGCAATTCGCTGATCCTGCTCGACCGCGTTTTCGGCACGTACAAGGAAGGCGAATCGGCGATGGTGGGGCAGGATGATCGCAGGCGACTTTCGATCCGGGAACAATGGCTGTTTCCGTTCCAGCCGATCATCGCGAGGCTGAGGCACCGCCAGCCGTCATCGACCGACCCAGTGGCGGGGTGAGCGCGATGGACTGGATTTCGATGCTCGCCGCAATGGCCGCCACCAGCGCCGCGGCCGCCCCCGCCGACCCGCAGCCGCGCGAGGCCCAGGTCATCACCGTGCCCGGCTTTGCCGACTTTCTGGCCGTCGATGGCGATAGCGTATGGGTGACGAACAAGGGGCGCGTCGAGCGATGGTCGCGCGCCGGCAAGCTCGCCGAGGTGGCGATGGGCCGCCCCTGCGGCGCAATGGCGATCGCCGCCGGCTCGCTATGGGTTGCCGATTGCGCCGCGGGCTCGGTGAACCGCATCGACCTGAAGACGGCCGAGCTGACGGCGTCGATCCCGACCGGCATCGCCAATCCGAAAGGCGAGCTGAATGTGGTGGCCGGTGCCGGATCGATCTGGGTCGCGAGCGACGAAAGCGGCAAGGTTGCCCGCATCGATCCGGCGGACAACGGCATCACGGCGTCGATCGCAGTCGATCCCGGCACCTATTATCTCGCCTTCGGTTTCGACGCGGTCTGGGCGGTGAGCAGCGGCGAACAGTCGCTTCAGCGCATCGATCCGGCGACGAACGCGGTTACTGCGCGGACGAAGCTGGGCAAGCAGCCGGGCTTTCTTGCGGCGGGCGAGGGCGCGGTGTGGGTGCAGGAACAGGGTGACGGCACGCTCGCCCGCGTCGATCCTGCAACCGGGACCGTGTCCGGCCGGGTGAAGATCGGCGCCGACCTGCTCTATGGCGACATCGATACCGGCGGCGGCGCGGTGTGGCTGCGAACGACCGCCGACCAGACGTTCGTGATGATCGATCCGTCGTCGCTCACGATCCTGGGACGGCTGGGCAAGGCCAATGGCAGCGGTGCACTGCGGTTCGCCGCGACCGGGCTGTGGACCAGCGCGCACGACGTCCACACGCTGTCATGGTGGAGCCTGCCCGCGCCCGCGGCGCACTGACACCCTGATAACCTCATGATCGGCGCGCGGCGGGCACCAACGCCTGCCGTGCGCCTTTTTTGCGCCCGCGCGGCAAGGGCGACGATCGCGCCGTGCCATTCGCGGGCGGTACGTCAAACGCCCCATGGCGGCGACGCGAATTTCACCAAACGTTGCACCGCAGCAAGGCGCAGAAATCGACGCCGGACCGGGAGGGCGATGCGGCTGATCGGCGCGGGTTCCAGAAGCAGAAAGGGGGGTAGGGTGGCAAAATCCATTTCTCGCGCGGCATTGCTCGGCGCGACGATCTTCGCAGGGTTCTCGGCAACCGCCGCATCGGCGCAGACCGATGCCGCAGCGCAATCGGCACCGGACGAGAGCTCGGCGGGCGAAAATGCCAACGAGATCGTCGTTACGGGCAGCCGCCGCAGCGTGACGCTTCAGGATGCGCCGATCAATATCAGCGCGGTTTCGACCGAGACGCTGGCGCGTCAACGCATCGATGACGTGCGCGGACTGGGCGCCTTCACGCCGGGCATCACCGTTGTCGACACCGGGCCGGCGAGCAGCGGCAACGTCGTGCTGCGCGGCATCGAATCGGGCGACACCAGCGTGTTCGGATCGAACGAGAACAACGCGGTCGGCGTCTATCTCGGCGAAGTGCCGCTCTATCTCGACTTCAAGCTGATCGACATCGATCGGGTGGAAGTGCTGCTCGGGCCGCAGGGCACGCTCTATGGCTTGGGGACGCTCGCCGGCGCGGTGCGTTACATTCCGAGCCGCCCGAATACGAGCCGCTTCTCGGTCGACGTGCACGGCCGCGGCTATGTGCAGTCGCACAGCGATGATTTCGGACGGGTCGGCGACCTGACGGTCAACATTCCGATCCTGAAGGACCATATCGCGCTGCGATCGGTGGTCGGCTACTACGACAATCCGGGCTTTATCGATTATAACTATCTGCTCAAGCAGCCGGGCGTTTCCGATCCGCAACCGGTGCGCGGGACCACAGCGGCGGACGCCTCGCTCGGCACGAGCGCCGACTATTTGGCCAATTTCAAGAGCGAGAAGGATGTCAATTTCGAACATACCTTCACGACGCGCAACACGCTGCTGCTCGAATATAATCCGAACGTGAAGGCATACCTGACCTACGCGCACCAGGATACCAAGACCAACGGGCGCCAGGCCAATGGCGCCGGCGTGCTGGGCACAGGCGATTATGAGGGGCCGTGGCGCTATCTGGAGCCGTTCCACCGCAAGGCCGATCTCTATTCGGCGGAGTTCAACAT
Organism: Sphingomonas sp. RS6; assembly: GCF_054489705.1. Taxonomy (NCBI): domain Bacteria; kingdom Pseudomonadati; phylum Pseudomonadota; class Alphaproteobacteria; order Sphingomonadales; family Sphingomonadaceae; genus Sphingomonas; species Sphingomonas sp. RS6. Next base: position 212,620 of record NZ_JBTMWM010000003.1, on the reverse strand, counting down.
CAACCTGTTCAACGCGGTCGATCTGGTCAGCACGACCGCCTATACCGAGCAGAAGATCTCCAGCGTCGACGACAATACCGACCTGCTGCTCGACCTCGACTATGGCTATGAGGCGTTTCCGGCCTTTTCCTCCTATGCCAACAATCATCGCAGCTACAAGCAGCTGAACCAGGAGGTCCGCTTCGTCTCGACGCATGGCGGGCCGATGAACTGGGTGATCGGCGGCTTCTACAACCGGCTGCGCTACAGCAGCGACCGGCAGGAATATACGCCGGGCTTCGCCGAGTTCGCGGGGATCAACCGGCCCGACGACCTTGAATATATCTCGTTCGTCCGCACCGAGACGATCGAGAAGGCGGTCTATGGCGAGGCGACGCTGCACATCACCAAGGCATGGCAGGTGACGGGCGGGCTCCGCTATTTCAAATATGATGCCGACGCGACGGGCGGCACCGACACGCCGATGTTCGGCGGCGGCCTGACCCGCACGCCCTATCCGCTGATCCAGTTCGATCCGAGCCGCGTGCGTTCGGGCAGCACGGGCGACGACGGCTTTGTGTGGAAGGCGAACACCTCCTATCGCTTCAGCCCGGACCTGCTGCTCTATGCGACGTACAGCACCGGCTACCGCGTCGGCGGTGTCAACCGGGTGGCCCCTTGCGTCGAGCCGCTGCCGCCGGGGCAGAATGTCTGCGCGCTGCCCAACGAGCTGGTCTATGGGCCGGACAAGACCCGTAATGTCGAAGTGGGCGTACGCGCCTCGTTGCTCGACAAGCGGCTCCAGTTCACGCTCGATGCCTTCCACGTCACCTGGAGCGACGTGCAGGTGCCGAGCCAGACTGTGAACGGCGCCGTGGGCATCACCACAAATGGCGGCGCCGCGGTTTCGCAGGGCATCGAATTCTCCGGGTCGTTCAAGCCGATCCCCGAGCTGACGATCCAGGGCACCTATTCGTACATCGACGCGCATCTGACCGAAGATTTCCCCAATCTGGTGGTCAGCCAGGGCGTGCGATACGACGCGCTGGACGGCGATCGCCTGCCCGGATCGGCGCAACATGCGGGCAGCGCCCAGGCGACCTATAGCTATCCGCTGGCCGATGGCGACAGCATCGAGGCGAGCTGGGCGGCGACCTATACCGGCGACATCTATTCGCGCGTCGGTCTGCGCGGCTTTGGCGAGAAGATCCCGGGTTACATGACGCACCGCGCGTCGATCACCTATCGCAAGCCCAGCTTCGACGTCAGCCTGTTTGCCGACAACATCTTCGACAAATACGCCTATACGAGCGTCAGCAACGATCTGAGTTCGTATAACCAGACGCGGACGGGCGTGGTCGAGCGCTACTATGCGCGGTCGGTGCTGACCCCGCGGCGCGTGGGGATCGACTTCCACTTCCATTACTGAGCCACGCGGGGAAGGGCTTTCCGCTTTCCCCGTCCCGGCGACCTTCGCTTTCGGCGGGCCTTGCGGTCCGCCGTTCGCTTGCGAACACCCTTCAATCGATCAGGACAACGAAATGCTCAAACTGATGGTTACGCCGCCCGCCGGCACCCGCACCGAAATTGATGCTGCGCCGGGGCAGAGCGTGATGCAGATTATCCGGGACGCGGGGTTCGAAGCGTTGCCGGCGATGTGCGGCGGCTGTTGTTCGTGCGCGACCTGCCATGTCTATGTCGATCCGGCGTTCGCCGACCGGCTGCCGCCGATGAGCGATGACGAGGATGCGCTGCTCGACGGCGTCGAGGATCGTCGCCCGACCTCGCGACTTTCCTGCCAGATCGCGTTCGACGCCACCTTGAACGGGCTCGACGTGATGATTGCAGCGATGGACTGACCGGCGCGGCGGCCAAGCGATCAGGTGCGCAGCCGCTCGATCGCCTGGGCCAATGCGACGTACAGCTTGCCCATATCCGACGAAAGCAGCGTCACCGCGAGCGTGGAGCCATCGCGCAACGCCAGGATCTGCCGCAGCATCGCCTCGAAATCATGGATGTAGCGGTTCACATTGTCTCGGAACGCATCGTCCTGATCGTACAGCCTCAGAATTTCTCGGCTCTCATGCGGTTCGATGAGCCGAACAGCGCGACGCGTGAACACCCCGCGATCGCCCTTCAGATAGGCGGCCCACGCACTGTCGGTGATCTCGGTCGAGAAGGTCTTGGTGATATCGATCGAGGCTGAATGCAGCGCTTCGATCAACAGTGACACCCGCCGTGAGAAGGGGTCGCTTTCCGCCGCCTCCTTCGCCTGTCGCGCATCCTCGATCTGGGCGTCGAGCGCCGCACTCGCCTGGGTTAGCGCCTCCATCTGGGCGCTCAGATGATCGGACGCGCGCGCGGCGGCCGCCAGCGCGGCGTCGGCGGCTTGCGAGAGACTGGCGATCTGCTGCTCGACGGCCGCGCCGACGGCATTCTCGATCGCGGCGCCGCTCGCCTCCTCGAGCGCCCGGCTCGCCACCGGCACGATCTCCGACAGCGTTTCGCGCGCGTGATCGGCAACGGCAGTCGAGGTCTCGCGGACGCGGACCAGCGCTTCGGCGAGATTGGGCGCGGCGCTATCGGTGAAGCTGCGTGCCGCGGCGATCGCCTCGTCGATCATCTGGCCCAGCATCTCGGCCTGTTCGCCGCCGGTCGCCAGCGTTTCAAGGAGCGATGCCTGCGTCTTCGCCAGCGTGTCGCGCTGTTTCGCGACGACGTCGGCGATCGCTTCGATCGCGTCATGCGTGCTCTCGGCGGCGGTGACAAGCGCGAGCAGTTCCGGTTTGGAGGCCGCGACAACGCGGCGGCTTGCATTGATGCGGGTGTCGAGGCGATCGAGCGAGTCGGGCATCGTCTCGTCCATCTCACGCGCGGCAGCATCGAGCGCGGTCAGCAGCGCTTCGGACGTCGCGATCACCGATTGCGCCGTGCCCTGGCCGGCGCGCATCGCTTCGGCCATCGCATCGACCGACTGGTGCAGCACGCCGATCGAGGTCGCGAGCGACTGGGCGCGCTCGAGGCCGTTTGCATGGAGCGCTTCGAGATCCTGATCGAGTTCGTTGGCGCCGCGCGAGAGCCGCGCAAACAGCGCATCGCTCCGCATCTGTTCCTCAGCGAGACGCGCCGAAATGCGGACGATGGCATCCTCGATCATCGCCATCCGCTCGCTCATCGCGGCGGCACTGTCCTGCGCGGCGCGTTCGAGCGCGGCCTGATTGGCGCCGAGCATCGCAAGGATGGCTTCGCCCTGCGCGGCGATCCCCTTGCGCGAATGATCGACCGCCTCGGCAGCGCGATCAAGCACGGCATCGACCTGGCCGGACATCTGATCGGTGACCTGTTCGAGCCGGCTGCTCGCGGCCTCGCTGGTCGCTTCCATCCGCGCGATATGGGCGGCAAGCCGTTCGGCGGCACCGCCGGCGATGTTGTCCGCCTCACGCCCGCGCTCGCCGAGCGCCGAAAGCTGCGTGTCGAGCGATGCGGCGCGCTGGCTGGCAAGCAGCCCTGCGGCATCGACCCGTTCGGCAAGGCCGCGCATTTCGTCATGCGCCTTCGGCAGCGAGGCGAGGACCACCGAAACCCGACGCTCGGCATCGGCGGTGGCCTCGCCCAGCGTCGTGGCGGCCTCAGCAATCGCGGCGGCCTGGCGGGCGGCGACGCTGGCGGCGCTGTCCATCCGCTCGACGGCGCTGTCGCCGATCGCGGTCAGGCTGGCCCCCTGTTCGGCAAGCGAGGCCTGGATCCTGACGACCCGCTCGGCCAGCTGGCGGACCGTGCGATCTAGGCTGGCGGCTTCGGTCCGCATCGCGCGAGCAGTGTCGCCGAAGCGCCGCGCCTCGGCCGCGCTCGATCGTTGCAGCGCCAGATACAGCAGGACGACGAGCGCCGCCGGCATGCACAACGCGGCAATGAGCTGGACGAGCTGGAGCGGGGGCAGGCCGGCCTGAAGCGAAGGCAATGCCAGCCAGAGCAGCGCCGCCGACGCGGCAATGGCGATCAGAATTGCGATTGCGGGCGCGAGCCGCGATGACGCCTTCGGTTCGTGCGGATCGAATGCGGGGTCGTGCCAATCGTCTGCCTCCGGCAGATCGCGCATCAGCATCGGCTCCGTCAGCATCAGCCCTTCGGATTGGTTTTGCGGATCCGCAGACGCGGATTCGGCCGTGTTGCCCCCAGTCATCCGGCGATATGTATCATAATCGCACGTGCGACCAAGAGGCATGCGCACAACGAAGGGTTAACGGTGCGCGGCTAGGTTCACCGCATGGCTTATGATCCCGGCGCGATCGATGCGACCTTGGCGGCGGCACTCGGCGATGAACCGGCCTTGATCGCTGAGCTTCGACAGGCCTTTCTGGAGGGCGTGCGCGAGGCAATCGGCGACATGAAGGCTTCGGACGCGCCAAAGGCATGGCGGGACGCGGCGCTTCGGCTGAAGGGCCTGGCCGCCAGCTTCGGCGCAGTCCGCCTGATGGCGCTGGCCGAGGAAGCCGCCAGCGGCGCAGTGCAGAACGCAGCGCTGCTTCGCAAGATCGAGCAGGCCGTCAAACGCTTCTGATCGCGGTGGCAGCGAAGCCATCGACGCTTTTATTCGCAGTGCGGGTGTGTTATTTAGATCTAACACCCTAGATTGCGAGACAACGATGAAAGCGTTGGTGATTGCTGCAGGATTGCTTTGTGTCCTCGCCTTTACGGCGTCCGCACAAACGCAGACCGTTCCATCTGTCAGCGACGATATCGTGGTTCGGGGGCAGCGAGAGATTGAACCGAAGACCGCGAGGCGCTTCGTCCAGCAGATCAGCTCGTCTGTCGACGGCCAGATGACCAGGTTCAGCGAGCCGGTCTGCCCCAGCGTGTTTGGATTTGAAGAAGCCTATAACCGCATCGTCGCTGATCGGATACGGGCGGTCGCGGCGCAAGCCGGTGCAGAGGTTGGTCGAGAAGGTTGCCGGAGCAATCTGAACGTGCTGATCGTCCCCGATTCGGACGGGGCAGTCCGCGAGTTGCAGGCGAAGTTGCCCGGCATTTTTGACGGGGTGGATGATGCAGAACGCGCGCGCGCGCTGCGCGATGGCCCCGTTCACGCCTGGAATGCGATCGAGTTGCGTAACGAGGATGGACAGCCAGCGAGCGGTGGTACCCTCTATGTTAAAACGGCGTCGATCATCGATCGTTCGACGCAGCAAGCGATCGTTGGATCAACGATTGTGATCGAACAGCGGGCATCGCTCGGCAAAACACTGCGCCAGATCGCCGATTATGTGGCGCTGCGCGCGCTTGCGGGCGGTCGTCCACCAGCGCCAGGCGTGGCCGCGGATACGATCCTCACGCTTTTCGATTCGAACGAAGCCGCACCTGCAGGCGCGACGATCGTCGATCGCGCCTATTTGAAAGGTCTTTACAAGACGCGGCCGTCAGCGACCGGAACTAGCGCCCGAGCAAGGATTGCGCGGCAGATCGCTCGCGATACGCAACAAGCGGCGACTGAGACGCCCTGACTCGTCAAGCTACTTGGCTGCGGCGGACTCGGGTTCGAAGCGGCCGCTTTCCCAGTTGCGCACGAACGCCGATCCCACCGGCTCGTCGATCAGATGTATCCAGCTGTCATCGACGTTGAGGACCTTGCCCAGCGCGACATAGTCAATCTCGCGTGCATCGACCGCTTGGTCGTCGACGCCGCGATAATCGCCGCGGATACGCCAGCCGCTGTCGCTTTCGCCGCCCTCTTCGCTGAGCGTCGGGGGTTCGCGGTAGACATAGTGGACGGGCACCCGGTCCTCCAAGACGCACGCATCGACGAGGCACCTGGACCAGAATTCGCGGCGTCGGGGAGAGGATGGCGGTCGAACGCCACGATCTTCGCCCCAGCGCAGATCGATCACATCGTCGCGGCGGAATGCGATCCTGGCGCCGCGCCGCAGCTGGGGGATGTCGTAGGGGGTACTGTCGAGCAATCCCCACAGGCGATCGCCCTGGGCGCGCTCGATCGTCACCCACATGCGTTCCGCCGCATATTCGGACGAGGGCGGGACCGAGCGGACGATCAGCTTGGCGAGGTCGCCGGGGGCGAGCGCCAGCACCTCGTTCTCGGACGGCAGGAAGAAGGTGTAGGGCGCCGAGTCCGCGATCGGACGCGGATCTTCGATTGCGTAGCGGCCGAGCCAGCGTCGCCGCCAGCGCGACAGGATAGCACCCAGCCGGCTCACCGCTTGCGGCTCAGTTCGCGCATCGCGGCGTCGATGCCGGGAAGCGTCAGCGGGTACATGCGATCGTTCATCAGCGCGCGGATCATCGCGATCGACTGCGTATGCTGCCAATAGGCCTCGGGCACGACGTTCAGCCAGACCGTGGAGGGGAAATGGTCAGTCAGGCGCTGAAGCCATGTTGCGCCCGATTCCGTGTTATGATGTTCGACCGAACCGCCCGGATGGCTGATCTCATACGCGCTCATCGAGGCGTCGCCGACGAACACCACCTTGTGATCGGGGCCATAGGTCCGCAGGATTTCCTCGGTGGGCTTGCGTTCGCTGAAGCGGCGGCGATTGTCCTTCCACACGCCTTCGTAGAGGCAATTGTGGAAATAGAAGAATTCGAGATTCTTGAACTCGCTGGTCGCAGCCGAGAACAGCTCCTCGGACAGCATGACAAACGGGTCCATCGAGCCGCCGACATCGAGGAACAGCAGCAGCTTGACCGCATTGCGCCGCTCCGACCGCATTCGCACGTCGAGCCAGCCCTGGCGTGCCGTGCCGGCGATCGTCGCGTCGAGATCGAGCTCATCGGCCGCGCCGTCGCGCGCGAACCGGCGCAGCCGCCGCAAGGCCAGTTTGATGTTGCGCGTGCCGAGTTCGCGCGTCGAATCGACGTTGCGGAAGGCCCGACTTTCCCAGACCTTGACGGCGCGACCGTGGCGGGATTCGCCGCCGATACGGACACCCTCCGGATGATAGCCGCCATTGCCGAACGGGCTGGTGCCGCCGGTGCCGATCCATTTGCTGCCGCCCTGATGGCGCTCTTGCTGCTCGGCAAGACGTTCCTTCAGCGTCTTCATGATCTCATCCCACGATCCCAGCGACTCGATCGCCGCCATCTGCTCGGGGGTGAGGAACCGTTCGGCCACGGCGCGCAGCCATTCTTCGGGAAGTTCGACCGGGTTCAGCGCCCCCGGCGAGGCCAGGCCGTTGAAGACGCGGCCGAACACCTGGTCGAAGCGATCGATCATGCCTTCGTCCTTCACGAACGTCGCGCGCGCCAGATAGTAGAAGGCTTCGGGCGTATGATCGATCACGTCGCGATCGAGCGCCTCGAGCAGCAGCAGATGTTCCTTCAGGCTTGCCCGAATGCCTGCCGACCGCAGCTCGTCGAGGAAGGAAAGGAACATCCTCTCATTCTAGGAGGCTCGGGGCAGGGGCGTCCAGTCGCTTCGACCCGTCGTTCGACCGGCGCGTCCGCCGGCTTCATTTCTGGCGCCGGGCCATGAAGGCAAGCCGTTCGAACAGCATGACATCCTGCTCGTTCTTGAGAAGCGCGCCGTGAAGCGGCGGAATCGCCGATTTGGGATCGCGCGACTGGAGCACCTCGAGCGGCATCTCCTCGTGCAGCAGCAATTTGAGCCAGTCGAGCAACTCGCTGGTAGAGGGCTTCTTCTTGATGCCTGGAACGTTGCGAATCTCGTAGAAGATGTCGAGCGCGCGTGACACCAGCAGCTTCTGGATGCCGGGGAAGTGAACGTCGACGATCGCCTGCATCGTCTCGCGGTCGGGAAACTTGATATAGTGGAAGAAGCAGCGGCGCAGGAATGCGTCCGGCAAATCCTTCTCGTTGTTCGAGGTGATGACGACGATCGGCCGCTCACGCGCCTGCACATCCTCGCCCGTCTCGTAGACGTGGAACGCCATCCGATCGAGTTCCTGAAGCAGGTCGTTCGGAAATTCGATATCGGCCTTGTCGATCTCGTCGATCAGCAGCACGGGCAGGGTGGGGCTGGCGAACGCCTCCCACAGCTTGCCCTTGCGGATATAGTTGCCGATGTCGTGAACGCGCGGATCGCCCAGCTGCCCGTCGCGGAGCCGCGCCACCGCATCGTAATCATACAGGCCCTGCTGCGCCTTGGTGGTCGATTTGATGTTCCACTCGATCAACGGGGCGCCGACCGAGCGGGCGATTTCGTTGGCGAGGACGGTCTTGCCGGTGCCCGGCTCGCCCTTCACCAGCAGGGGGCGGCGCAGCGTGACGGCTGCATTGACCGCGACCTTGAGGTCGTCGGTCGCGACATAGCTCTGGGTGGTGTCGAAGCGCATGACGCGCTTTATCGATGCCGCGCTCCGACGATGCAAGGCTCGGCCGCTGTGCGGGCACCGGCGCGGGCGTCAAGCAGATCCCACAGCCCGCGATGCTGGGCAAAAACCTGTTGCGCGCCAAACAACATGGCGCGTTCGAGCGCCGGCTCACGCGCCAGCGCGTCGACGACGCTCACGGTCTCTTCGACGGGTGGCATCGCCGATGGCGCGACCTCCAGGCCGAACTGCTGCGCTGCGCAAACAAGCATTTCGCGGATGACCGCCCAGTCGATCGCAATCGCCACAGCGGCGCCGGTGGCGCAGCCCGCGCGATCGGACTGGGCGAGCATGTCGAGCGCATGGCACTGGGCGGCGGTCGCCGCCTCGCTCTCCGCCTGTCCCGGCGTGCTTGGCAACGGACCGGCGGCAGCGACGAGGCGCACCAGCATCGCCCGTTCGCCGGCGAAGGCGTTGGCCGCAGCCTCGATCCAGTCGCGCTCGACAGGCCGGCTCGCGTGCCGCAGCGCGTGATCGACAAGGCCCGGATGCCGGCCGTGAAGCAGCGCGACATAATGGACTGCATCGGTGAGATCGCGGGCCGGCACGCCACCCGAGCGGAGGCGGCGCAGATAGGAGTGTATTGCGGAGCCATCGGCGCCAGCCAGCGAGCCCATCGCTCCCCAGGCTCCGCCCAACTGCGCAATCTGTACCGAATCGAACGCCATTTCGCCCCCAATAGGCTGCAAGATCACCCGCGGTTGCGGTGCCCCCTTATGGCCCGACGGACGATACCGAAGCGCATAAAAAGGTGGTTTCGAAGGCATTAATCTTGAAGATTGGCAACAACGCTTCCCGCGAACGGCGTTGGCGCGCGCACAAACAAAAAACCCCGGCGCGACGCCGGGGTTTTTTCAGTTGCCGATTGGCCGGGCCTTACTGATCGAGGAAGCTGCGCATCTTGCGGCTGCGGCTCGGGTGCTTGAGCTTGCGGAGCGCCTTGGCCTCGATCTGGCGGATACGCTCGCGCGTCACCGAGAATTGCTGGCCAACTTCCTCCAGCGTGTGATCGGTGTTCATGCCGATGCCGAAGCGCATGCGCAGCACGCGCTCCTCGCGCGGCGTGAGGCTCGCCAGGACGCGGGTGACCGTTTCCTTGAGGTTCGCCTGGATCGCAGCATCCACCGGGATGATCGCGTTCTTGTCCTCGATGAAGTCGCCCAGATGGCTGTCTTCCTCGTCGCCGATCGGCGTTTCGAGCGAGATCGGCTCCTTGGCGATCTTCATCACCTTGCGCACCTTCTCGAGCGGCATGCTCAGGCGCTCGGCCATCTCCTCCGGCGTGGGCTCGCGGCCCTGCTCGTGGAGGAACTGGCGGCTGGTGCGCACCAGCTTGTTGATCGTCTCGATCATGTGCACCGGGATACGGATGGTGCGCGCCTGATCGGCGATCGAGCGGGTGATCGCCTGACGGATCCACCAGGTCGCATAGGTGCTGAACTTGTAGCCGCGGCGATATTCGAACTTATCCACCGCCTTCATCAGGCCGATATTGCCTTCCTGGATGAGGTCCAAGAACTGCAGGCCGCGATTGGTGTATTTCTTGGCGATCGAGATCACGAGGCGAAGATTGGCCTCGACCATCTCCTTCTTCGCGATGCGCGCCTCGCGCTCGCCCTTCTGCACCATGTTGACGATGCGACGGAACTCGTTGAGCGACATGCCGGTCTGCTGGGCGATCTCGCTCATCTCGGTACGGATACGATCGACCGACGCGGATTCGTTCTCGACGAAATTCTTCCACTTCTTGTCGACCGACTGCACCGTCTGCAGCCAGTTCTCGTCGAGCTCATGGTCGACGTAACGGTCGAGAAAGTCCTTGCGGCTGACCTTGTGGCGCTCGGCAAGGCGCAGCATCTGGCCGCCCAGCGCGGTGAGGCGCCGGTTGAAGCTGTAAAGCTGATCGACCAGATATTCGATCTTCGCCTGGTGGAACTGCACGCTCTCGACCTCGGCGGTGAGTTCCTCGCGCAGCTTGTGATATTTGCGTTCGTCGGCCGAGGGCAGATCGTCGCCGGCGCCCATCGCGTCGAGACGCTGCTGCTGGACGCGCGCGAACTTCTTGTAGAGCGCGGTGATGTTGGCGAACTTCTCAAGCGCCTGGGGCTTGAGCGTCTCTTCCATCTGGGCGAGCGACAGGGTGTTGTCGTCCTCATCCTCTTCGGCGGGACGTCGGGCGCGACGTTCGGTCAGGCCGTCATCTTCCTCCGACGACTCTTCCTCGACCTCTTCTTCTTCCTTGTAGGATGGGCCGGTGTTCGACTCGCTGATCTCGTCATTGTCGTCCTCGGCGCCCTCGACCTGCTCGGCCGACGGACCCTTGGAGAGCATCGCGTCGAGATCGAGGATCTCGCGCAGCTGCATCGTGCCTTCGTTGAGCGCGGTGGACCAGCCGATGATGGCGTTGAACGTTATCGGTGATTCGCACAGGCCGAGAATCATCGTGTCGCGGCCTGCCTCGATGCGCTTGGCGATGGCGATTTCGCCCTCGCGGCTGAGCAGCTCGACGGCGCCCATCTCGCGCAGGTACATGCGCACCGGATCGTCGGTGCGATCGACGGTTTCCTTCTTCTTGACCGCTTCGAACGCGGGGGCAGAATCGTCCTGGCTATCGGAAGCGTCGACCTCGTCGATCGCCTCTTCCTCCTGCTCCGAATCCTCGCCGGCGTCCTCATTCTCGACGACATTGATGCCCATGTCGTTGAGCGCCGCCATCACGTCCTCGATCTGCTCCGAGGTCATCTGATCCTGCGGCAGCATCTCGTTGAGCTGATCGACGGTGATATAGCCGCGCTTCTTGGCACGCGCGACGAGCTTCTTGATCGAACCTTCGTTCAGGTCGATCAGCGGCGCATCACCTGCTTCGATCGTGTCGTCGCCGCCGCTGCCATTCGCCTTCGCCATCAAATCCCTCGAATTCAAGATGGCGGCTATTTTAACACCGCCTCTAATCGTCAAAAATCTCGTCGTCCGCAAGCATCAGATTCGCGAGGCGCGCCTGAAGCTCCTGACGCTGCCGGAGCAACGCCACCTGCCGCGCAAAGGCGGCATCGTCGCACTGCTCGCGCATCGCGGCCGTCGCACTCGCCAGGGCGGAATCGACAGCCGGCTGCGCAACCATCACGGCAATCGCCTCGTTCAAGTCGTCACGCGCCTTCGCCTCGTCACCGCCTGGGCGGGTGAAGGAGAAGGGGATCGTGCTCGCCTTGAGCAAATCGTTCGCCGCTGAATCGAAACCGGACGACGCCAATATGGTGAGGAAATCCTCGCTATCAAGTTGACGGCGCTCGGGGTTTGCCATCGCGATCTCGACGATCGCCTCGAACAGCGGCCCCAATTGGCCGGCCGCGCTGGGCAGGCTGCCGAGCACTTCCATGTGACGGGCGATCTCGCCGGGATGGCGGATCAGGCCGGTGAGCACGGCGCGGGCAAGGATCGGATCGAGGCCGCCGGCCTGAACGCCACGGATCAGCGGCGAGGGAGGCGGCTCGGGCGGTTGCCAGCCGCCACGCGCGTTTCGCGTGCCGCGGGCGGGGCGGGGGGCATTGCCGCCGGAACGCTGGCCGGAACTGAACTCGCGCCGGCCGCGACCAAGATGCGTGTCCGATCGTTGGCGAAATTCGCTGATATATTCGTGCTTTACACCCGAATCATTGATCGTCTCGGCAAGTTCGGCAAGCCGCCGCTTGAGGCCGGCGCGCTGCTCGGGCGTCTCGAGCGGACCGGCCGCGAGTTCGCTTTCCCACAGGCGGTCGACCAGCGGCTGGGTGCGCGCGAGCAGCGCCTCGAACGCGGCGGCGCCTTTTTCACGGACCAGGTCGTCGGGATCCTGTCCCTGCGGCAATGTGACGAAGGCGAGGCTGCGCCCGGGCGCGAGCATCGGCAGCGCGCGATGCGCCGCCCGCAGCGCTGCCTTTTGCCCCGCGGCATCGCCATCGAAGCACAACAGCGGCACCTCGGCGATGCGCCACAGTCGCTCGAGCTGATGTTCGGTCAAGGCGGTGCCGAGCGGCGCCACCGCTTCCTCGAATCCGGCCTGGGCAAGGGCGATCACGTCCATATAGCCCTCGACCACGATGATGCGGTTCGCCTTGCGCGCCGCCGCCTGGGCGCGATCGAGATTGTAGAGCGTGCGGCCCTTGTCGAACAGCGGTGTTTCCGGCGAATTCAGATATTTGGGCTCGCCTTCGCCGATGATGCGACCACCAAAGGCGATCACCCGGCCGCGCACATCGCGGATCGGGATCATCAGCCGGCCGCGAAACCGGTCATAGGGCTCCTTGCCCTCGACGGCGATCAGCATGCCGGATTCGACCAGCATCGCATCGCCATAGCCCTTGAGCGCATCCTTGAGCTTGCCGCGCGAATCGGGGGCGAAGCCGATGCCGAACGCTCGCGCGGTCTCGGGCTTGATGCCGCGCCGCTGAAGCACGGCGCGCGCCTCCGCGCCCTCGATGCCGTTCAGCCGCTCGGCAAACCACTGGGCGGCGTCGCCCATCAGTTCGTGCAGACCTTTCGCGCGTTCGGCCTTTTCGGCGGCGCGGCGGTCCTGTTCGGGCATGTCGAGCCCGGCGGCCTGGGCCAGTTCCTTGACCGCGTCGATAAAGGGCAGGCCGCGCTGATCGGTCATCCAGCGGATCGCATCGCCATGCGCGCCGCAGCCGAAGCAGTGATAGAAGCCCTTGTCGTCGTTGACGTAGAAGCTCGGCGTCTTCTCGTTATGGAACGGGCAACAGGCGCGGAATTCCTTGCCCGCGCGCTGGAGCTTCACCGATTTGGCGATGAGCGACGAAAGCGTGGTGCGGGCGCGCAGTTCGTCGAGAAAGGCGGGCGTCAGGGTCAAGCGACACCGCCGCGACGGGAGATAGCAGGAACGGAATCAGGGCGGGCTGGTCGGCGCATGGCCCGCCTTGTAGGGGCGCTGCTCGCGGCGGGGAAGCGCCCCGCCGCGAGTGTTTTCGCCCCGGTCAGGCGTAGGCGACGCTGACCTTGGCCTTCTGATAGGCGCGGCGGCGAAGTGCCGAACCGGCAAGGCCGAAGCCACCGATCAGCATCGCCCATGCCGCCGGTTCCGGCACGGCGCCGCCCATGGCCGAGATGGTGAGCGTGTAGGTACCCGGCCCGTTGAACTGGGTGAGGTTATAGGTGCCGACGAGGAAGGTCGGGTCTGCCTCCGTACCAGAATAGAGCTGGGGACCGTCCGTCGCGATGAGCACCGCGCCACCGTAAAAGTCCTCGATCTGAATGCCGCCGTCGAACGACGAGTTGAAGAAAGTGATATCGGCAACATCGAAGATCGAGTCCGGGAAGCCGGGCACGTCCCAGAGCGTGAAGTAGATGCCGTCGAGCACAACATCCGGCACCGGATTTGAATCAAGCACGAACGATGCGCTGTAGTCACCGCTGATAACGAACTGCAAAGGATCGGCAGCTGCGGGCGATGCGATTGCCAGGCTGGCGCCTGCCGCAGCTGCGAAAAGACCAATGTGCTTCATCGTGATTGTCCCCTGTTATGGCGCGAGTCGCCGAACAGAGTTGACCACGTAAGTTAACCGCTTGTTAAGCATTTTTTACTGCGGCGCGGATCTTTGTGACATTTTTGTGCGTTGCCACCGTGTGGCAAATGTCTGCCGCGCCGTCCCCCCTTGATCTGCGGATGATGCGGAATCAGCTCAACGCCGACTTTACGAGGCCGCTGGCCTTGCTCATGTCGAGCTGCGACGCATGGCGCGCCTTCAGCTCCGCCATCACGCGACCCATGTCCTTCATGCCCGATGCGCCAAGTTCGACCTTGATCGCCTCGATCGCCGCCATGGTTTCCGCCTCGCTCATCTGCGTAGGCAGGAACCGTTCGATCACCGCGACCTCGGCGGCTTCGGCGTCGGCCAGTTCCTGACGGCCGCCCTTGGTGTACATCTCGATCGACTCGCGGCGCTGCTTGACCATCTTCTGCAGCACCTCGATCACCAGTGCATCGTCGTCGGCGGGGGCGCTGCCGGTACGCGCCTCGATATCGCGGTTCTTGATCGCGCTCTGGATCAGGGTGATGGCGGCGCGGGACTGCTTGTCCCCGGCCTTCATGGCGGCGATCTGGGCAGCCTTGATATCGTCGCGAATCATCGTCTCTCTCGATCTTGTGCGGGAAAGCGGATGGCATAGCGGAACCCGCCAAAACTTAACAGATTGACGCTTGCGGCGCGGGGGTCTAGCGGGCGGCCCTTAGCAACATCGCAAAACCCAAAGCAGGAGTGCCCGCCCCAAATGGCCGACGCCAAACCCTTGTCCATGCCCGTTGGAGCCACGGGCGTTCTGGTTCTGGCGAGCGGCGAGATATTGTGGGGTCGAGGATTCGGTGCCGAAGGCGATGCCGTCGGCGAGGTGTGCTTCCACACCGCGATGACCGGCTATCAGGAGATCATGACCGACCCGAGCTTCGCCGGTCAGATCATCAACTTCACCTTCCCGCACATCGGCAATGTCGGCGCCAACCCCGACGACATCGAAGCCGATGACCCGCACGCGCTGGGCATGATCGTCCGCGAGGACGTGACCGAGCCGTCGAACTTCCGCAGCACCGAGCATCTCGATGCCTGGATGGCGAAGCACAAGCGGATCGGCCTGTCGGGCATCGACACCCGCGCGCTCACCCGCCGCATCCGGCTGGGCGGCGCGCCGAACGGCGTGATCGCGCACTCGAAGTCCGGCACGTTCGACCTCGACGCGCTGCTGGAGAAGGCACGCGGCTGGCCGGGGCTGGAGGGCATGGACCTCGCCATCACCGTGTCGTGCGAAACGCATTTCGGCTGGGAAGGCGGCGTGTGGAAGCTCGGCGCGGGCTATGACACTAGCCGCGGCGAGAGCAAGCGCCCGCAGGTCGTCGCGATCGACTATGGCTCGAAGCGCAACATCTTCCGCAACCTGGTGCATGCCGGCGCGGACGTGACCGTGCTGCCCGCCACCGCGACCTTCGAGCAGGTGATGGCGCTCAACCCCGACGGCTTCTTCCTCTCCAACGGCCCGGGCGATCCCGCAGCGACCGGCGAATATGCCGTGCCGGTGATCCGCCAGCTGCTCGAGACCGGCAAGCCGCTGTTCGGCATCTGCCTCGGCCACCAGCTGCTCGGCCTCGCGGTGGGTGCGCAGACCACCAAGATGTTCCAGGGCCATCGCGGCGCCAACCACCCGGTCAAGCGGCTGGAAGACGGCGCCGTCGAGATCACCAGCATGAACCACGGCTTCGCCGTCGAGCGCGAGAGCCTGCCGGCCAATGCCCGCGAGTCGCATGTGTCGCTGTTCGACGGCTCCAACGCCGGCATCGAACTGACCGACCGTCCGGCGTTCAGCGTGCAATACCACCCCGAGGCCAGCCCGGGCCCGCAGGACAGCCTCTATCTGTTCGAGCGGTTCGTGGGGATGATGGCCAAGTGAGGGATGCGCCCGATCTTTCGGTCGCCGGTGATAACGATAGCTGGATTCTTCTCGATCGACAGACTGAAGACGGTTACCCCCTGGTCGTCCTAGCCCGCACTGGGAATGCCTCGGTCGTCGATGCTGTGCGCAACGACTTCGTGACAGTCGTAAGGGCGATTGCTGATTCAGATTTGGTCAACGATGGCCGCATGCCACTACATAGCGATAGGCTTTATCCAGTTGAGGAGGGGATAGCTCAGGCGTTGAGCGCGATCGGCGTCGGTGCCCTTCATGTTGCCAGCATCACTGGGGATGGCCAGCGTCGGATGATCTATACCCATGGCGAGCCCTTGGACTTCGCACCGTTGCTAGAGCGTTTTTGCCCGGATGGTTATGCGCTGAACGCTGGATTGGATGAAAAGCAGTCGTTGATCGACCTGATCACGCCGACCGCCATCGATGTGAAATTGAATGGCGATATGAGCGTCATCTCCCACCTTGAAAAAAATGGCGATGACGGAACGGTGCAGCGTCGTACTGACTTTTGGTTTTATGGTGACACTGAGCGTCTTGCGGAACTTGCTGAAGAACTCGGCCAGTCGGGCTTCGTGTTCGATCGATGGCTCGCCGAACCTGATGGCGTTGTGCTTTCACGCGAGACTTCTGTTGATCTTGAAATCTTTCGTAATCTGACACCGATGTTGGTCGATGCCGCTGAGAAGCACGGCGTTGAATATGACGGTTGGGAAACTTCCGTTGTTCGAAGCGGCGACGACGAAGTGACGCCTGCCGTCGCATCCAAACCAATATCAATCCTGACCAAAATTTTCGGGGCCAAGAAGAACTGATATGCCAAAGCGCACCGACATCTCCTCCATCCTCGTCATCGGCGCGGGGCCGATCGTCATCGGTCAGGCGTGCGAGTTCGATTATTCGGGCACGCAGGCGATCAAGGCCCTGAAGGAAGAGGGCTATCGCATCGTCCTGGTCAATTCGAACCCGGCGACGATCATGACCGATCCCGAGCTGGCCGACGCGACCTATATCGAGCCGATCACGCCCGCGGTCGTCGCCAAGATCATCGAGAAGGAGCGGCCCGACGCGGTCCTGCCGACGATGGGCGGCCAGACCGCGCTCAACACCGCGCTGGCGCTGTTCCGCGACGGCACGCTGGAGAAGTTCGGCGTGACGATGATCGGCGCCGATGCCGATGCGATCGACAAGGCCGAGGACCGGCTGAAGTTCAAGGACGCGATGACCAAGATCGGGCTCGAAAGCGCCCGCTCGGCGATCGCGCACACCGAGGCCGAGGCGCTGACCGCGCTCGACTATGTCGGCCTGCCGGCGATCATCCGCCCCAGCTTCACCATGGGCGGATCGGGCGGCGGCATCGCCTATAATCGCGAGGAATTCATCGCGATCGTGCGCTCGGGGCTCGACCTGTCGCCGACCGCCGAGGTGCTGATCGAAGAGTCGCTGCTCGGCTGGAAGGAATATGAGATGGAGGTCGTCCGGGATCGGAACGACAATGCCATCATCGTCTGCTCGATCGAGAATATCGATCCGATGGGCACGCACACCGGCGATTCGATCACCGTCGCGCCGGCGTTGACGCTGACCGACAAGGAATACCAGATCATGCGCAACGCTTCGATCGCGTGTCTCCGGGAGATCGGCGTCGAGACCGGCGGTTCGAACGTCCAGTTCGCGGTCAATCCGAAGGACGGCCGCCTGATCGTGATCGAGATGAACCCGCGCGTCAGCCGCTCCTCGGCGCTGGCGTCCAAGGCGACCGGCTTCCCGATCGCCAAGGTCGCGGCCAAGCTGGCGGTGGGCTATACGCTCGACGAGATCGACAACGACATCACCGGCGCCACCCCGGCGAGCTTCGAGCCGACGATCGATTACGTCGTCACCAAGATCCCGCGCTTCGCCTTCGAGAAGTTCAAGGGCGCCGAGGCGGTGCTGGGCACGGCGATGAAGTCGGTCGGCGAGGTGATGGCGATCGGCCGCTCGATCCATGAATCGATCCAGAAGGCGCTGCGCGGGCTGGAGACCGGCCTCAGCGGCTTCAACGATGTCGACCGGCTGGTCGGCGCGCCGCGCGACGTGATCGAGGCGGCGCTCACCGTCCGCTCGCCCGATCGGCTGCTGATCGCGGCGCAGGCGATGCGCGAGGGTTTCAGCGTCAAGGACGTCCAGCGCTTCACCAGCTACGATCCCTGGTTCCTCGAGCGGATCGCCGAGATCCTCGAGGCCGAGAAGGACGTCGCGACCAACGGCCTGCCGCAGGACGCAGCCGGCATGCGCCGCCTGAAGGCGATGGGCTTCAGCGACAAGCGCCTCGCCTATCTCGCGCTCAAGTCGGTCAATCTCCGCGCGGGCAGCGAAGTCATGGCGCGCAGCTCGGGCCTGATCGGCGAGGTGGCCAACGCCATCTCCGGCGGGGTGACCGAGGCCGAGGTGCGCAAGCTGCGCCACCGGCTGGGCGTGCGCCCGGTGTTCAAGCGGATCGACACCTGCGCGGCCGAGTTCGAGGCGAAGACGCCGTACATGTACTCGACCTATGAGGCGCCCAGCTTCGGCGAGCCCGAGAACGAGGCCGAGCCGAGCTCCGCCCGCAAGGTGGTGATCCTCGGCGGCGGCCCGAACCGGATCGGCCAGGGCATCGAGTTCGACTATTGCTGCTGCCACGCCTGCTTCGCGCTGGCGGACGCGGGCTATGAGACGATCATGGTCAACTGCAATCCGGAGACGGTGAGCACCGACTATGACACGTCGGACCGGCTCTATTTCGAGCCGCTGACCGCCGAGGACGTGCTCGAGATCCTCGAGGTCGAGAAGTCGAAGGGCGAGCTGGTCGGCGTGATCGTCCAGTTCGGCGGCCAGACCCCGCTCAACCTGGCCAAGGCGCTGGAGGATGCGGGCATCCCGATCCTCGGCACCAGCCCCGACGCGATCGACCTGGCCGAGGACCGCGAGCGCTTCGCCGACCTCGTCGCGAAGCTGGGCCTCAAGCAGCCTGCCAACGGCATCGCGCGCAGCCGCGACGAGGCGGTGCGCGTGGCCGAGCGGATCGGCTATCCGGTGCTGATGCGGCCGAGCTATGTGCTGGGCGGCCGGGCGATGGAGATCGTCGACAGCCTCCAGCAGCTCGACGACTATATCCAGACCGCGGTGCAGGTCTCGGGCGACTCGCCGGTGCTGATCGACCAGTATCTGCGCGACGCGATCGAGGTGGACGTGGACGCGATCGCCGACGGCACCGATGTGGTGGTGGCCGGCGTGCTCCAGCATATCGAGGAAGCCGGCGTCCATTCGGGCGACAGCGCCTGCTCGATCCCGCCCTACAGCCTGCCGGCCGCAATCATCGCCGAGATCGAGCGGCAGACCGTGGCGCTGGCGCGTGCGCTCAAGGTCAAGGGGCTGATGAACATCCAGTTCGCGGTCAAGGACGGCGAGGTCTACCTGATCGAGGTCAACCCGCGCGCCAGCCGCACCGTGCCCTTCGTCGCCAAGGCGATCGGTGCGCCGATCGCGAAGATCGCCAGCCGGGTGATGGCGGGCGAGAAGCTGGCGACCCTGCCCAAGATCGACCGCGACATCGATTATATCGCGGTGAAGGAAGCGGTGTTCCCCTGGGCGCGCTTCCCCGGCGTCGATCCGGTGCTCTCGCCCGAGATGAAGTCGACCGGCGAGGTGATGGGCATCGACAAGGATTTCGCGACCGCCTTCGCCAAGTCGCAGCTCGGCGCGGGCACGGTGCTGCCCGATGGCGGCACGGTGTTCGTCAGCGTCAAGCAGGGCGACAAGGCGGTGGTGCTGCCGGGGGTGAAGATCCTCGCGGATCTCGGCTTCAAGATCATCGCCACCGGCGGGACCGCCGACTTCCTCGCGGCCGAGGGTATCGCAGTGGAGCGCGTGAACAAGGTGGCGCAGGGCCGGCCGCACATCGTCGATCGTATCCAGGACGGCGAAGTGGCACTGATCTTCAACACCACCGAAGGCTGGCAGTCGCTGAAGGACTCGATGAGCATCCGCGCTTCGGCGCTGGCGCAGAAGGTGCCCTATTTCACCACCGCGCCCGCGAGCGTGGCGGCGGCGCGCGCCATCGCCTCGCTGAAGGCGCAGGCAATCGACGTCATGCCGCTTCAGGCATTTTACGCCGACAAGGCGTGATTTCGGCGCGGTGTTCGGCCCGCCTCGGCACGCCGGGCCGGGTAAAGACGCGCGGTAACGAAGGCCGGCTGCGGTGGCGACTTGATGTTTATCGCCGCCGGCCTTACATTTCGCGTTCGCACAATCGACTTTCCCCAGCGATGTGGTGGTGCGAACGTCCCCTGATGCGGGACGGGCGAACTTGGGGGCGTTTTTCACGAGGAACTTGGGCGTATGGCTACGGTCGAAAAGATGCCGATGCTGGCGGAAGGCTATCAGAAGCTCACCGATGAGCTGAAACGCCTGAAAGCCGAGCGCCCGCTCGTCGTCGACGCGATTGAGGAAGCGCGCGCGCATGGCGACCTTTCCGAAAACGCCGAATATCATGCGGCGAAGGAGCGGCAGGGCCAGATCGAGGCGTCGATCGCCGACATCGAGGACAAGCTGAGCCGCGCTCAGGTGATCGATCCCAAAGAGCTTTCGGGCGACAAGGTGGTGTTCGGCGCAACCGTGACGCTGCTCGACGAGGACGATAAGCCGATCCGCTATCAGATCGTCGGCCAGACCGAGGCGGACGCCAGCAAGGGCCGCATCTCGTACAACTCGCCGATCGGCCGCGCGCTGATCGGCCGCCGCGTCGATGACGAGGTCGAGGTCTCGGTGCCGGCGGGCGAGCGTTACTATCTGGTCTCGCGGATCGAATTCATCTGAGCCGTTCAATGCCGCGCATAACCGCGACGGGCGCGATCATCGTCGTCACGGCGCTGGTCAGCCTGCTGATTACCCTGTCCTCCGATCCGCTGGCATTTCAGTATCTCGGCGGCTTCATCCCTGCGCGGGTTTCGCTGGGGCTGACGCTGCCGGGGGCCTGGGCGGTGCCGACCTGGCTGACCCCGCTCAGCGCGGCGCTGATCCATGCCGGCATCTTTCACCTCGGCATGAACATGCTGATGCTCGGCTTTACCGGTCAATCGACCGAGCGGGTAATCGGTGCGCGCGGACTGGTGATGCTGTATCTAATCGGCGCCTACGCCGCGGCGGCCGCGCAATGGGCGGTCGACCCGCTCTCCGAAGCGCCGATGATCGGCGCGAGCGGTGCCACGTCGGCCGTGGTCGGCGCCTATTCGCTGTTGTTCGGCCGCCAGCGCGCCAAGCCGATCGGGCCGATCCCAGCACAGGCGGTGCACGTGATATGGCTCGCGCTCGCCTGGACTGCAGTCAACCTGCTGATGTGGTTCGCCTTCCTGCGCGGCGGGGTCGCCATCGCTGCGGCGGCGCATATCGGCGGCTTTCTCGCCGGACTGGCGCTCGCTAGGCCGCTGCTGCTCTGGCGCTGGCGCGGCGCCTGACCGCGCGACGCCACCGCAAGTGGATGGCGTCGCGCGGCTGATCGGCTCAGGCGGCGGGCTTTTCCAGATCGGGTTCGAGCATGCGGTGGAGATGCACCACCACATAGCGCATTTCGGCGTCGTCCACGGTGCGCTGGGCAGCCGCGCGCCACGCCTTTTCGGCGCTGGCATAGTCGGGAAAGATGCCGACCACGTCCAGTTTGGACGGATCAACGAAATCGAGCGTCATCGGATCGGCTACGCGGCCACCGAAGACCAGGTGGAGCTTGCTCATCAGGCCTCCTGAAAGGGTAGGGGATGCCGCAGCCCTTAGCGGGTCTGCGGCATCGCTCAACCCTTTATAGGCGATCAGCGCCTGGCGCCCGCGTCCTTTGCGGCTTCGATGACGTTGCCGAACAGCGCCGAGACGCGCTCTTTGGTGGCGTCGGCATCGGGAATCAGCGAATCGAGCTGCTGGCGGCCCGATTCCCGGGCGGCCTGGGCGGCGGCGGTGGCGCCCTCCGCCAGACGGCGGCCGATCGGCTCGAGTGCTGCGCGCTCGCGCTCGAATCGCGGCAGAAGCATGCCGATCAGCACGCCCACGGCGACTCCGCCGGCGAGCAGCAGCGCCGGATTGTCGGTGATGCCGGCGCTTTCGCTGCGCTCGGAAGCGTTGTTGATGTCGCTCATCGCAGTCATCCTTTGCTTAAGTCATTGTCTTGGCCATCAGAACCCGCGGGCGGGCTGGCGGTTTCGTCTTCGTGACGGTGGCGGATCAGCCCACCGATCCAGCCGCGGGCGAGCACCAGCCCCGCGCCCCCGGCCAGTGCCGCGACCATCCACGGACGTTTGCGCACCGCCCTCGCGCTCTCGCGCGCAGCGCTGGTGACGCTCTGGCGCGCCGTATCGACGGCATCCTGCGCGAGATTGGCGGGGCGCAACCGCTCCTGCACGGTACCAAGCGTCGCGAACAGCTTGTCACGCGCGGCGCGGGCGCGGGCACGGGCGGCGTCGGGATCACGTGGAAGCGTCATTCGCTTTTCCCCAGTGCCTCGCGGAGGCCGCGCGCAGCGACCCGCCCGAGCAGTGCAGCAACCAGCAGCGCAGCCGAAACGACGATCAATGTCGACCAGCCCGGACCGACGAGCGTCGCCAGCGTCAGGATCATGCCCGTTACCAGCCCGATCGCCGCGGCGATCGCGAGCGCGATGGCAAGGGCGCCGGCCAGCAACGCCCCACGCGCCATCTGAAACCGCTTCGCCGCCAGCGCGCGGTAATAGTCCAGTTCGGCCTGGGCATAGCCGCGCGCATCCGCGCCGAGCGTCGCCAGCAACTCGCCCAGGCCGGGCTGTTCAGTATTCGAATCGGTCATGCCCGCTGCGGATCCGGGTCAGACGTCGGTCGGCGCGGAATCGGCCGGTCCGGTCTGCTGACCCGCCGCTTCGATGCCCGACTTGATCAGCCGCGCCATGACGAAGCCGAGCGCCGCGGCCGTGCCGACCGCGATCGCCGGGCTCTTCTTCACGAATTCGCTGGCATCGGCGATCAGATCGTCGATTTCCTTGCCACGAAGCGACTCGGCAATGTTCGCGACACCGTCGGCGGCCGAGCGGGCGTAACGGCCATAATCCTCGCCTAGCTTGGCATCGACGTCGCCAGCGGCGCTCCGCATCAGATTGGCGACTTCATCGAGCGCACCGGTGGCGCGCTCCTTCCCCTCACTGGCGAAGGCGCGGGCACGCTCCTTGGCGTCGGCCCCGATTTTCCCCGCTTCCTCGCGGATCGTGTCGGCGGCTCGCTTCGTCGTCGATTCGGTATCGGCCTGTTGCTCGCTGCCGGTCGACCCCGTCGCTGCACCAGCGTCATTCTGGATCAGCGCCTCTGCGCTGTTACCCGTCGTTTCGTCTGCCATGATCAAAAACCCTCTATGCCTTGTCGAAACAACAACGGCCCCGTTTGCGAGTTCCCTTGCGAACCGCTAGAGGCACCGCGCGCCTCATTCCAGATATGTTACGGAGACCATGACGTGACCGCAATCATCGACGTCCACGCCCGCCAGATTCTCGACAGCCGTGGCAACCCCACGGTGGAAGTGGATGTCCTGCTGGACGATGGCAGCTTCGGCCGCGCTGCCGTGCCTTCGGGCGCCTCCACCGGCGCCCATGAGGCGGTGGAAAAGCGCGACGGCGACAAGTCCCGCTGGCTCGGCAAGGGCGTCGAAGGCGCCGTCGATGCGGTGAACGGTGAGATTGCCGAGGCGGTTCTCGGCCTCGACGCCGAAGATCAGGCCGATGTCGACCGCACCATGATCGAGCTCGACGGCACCGCCAATAAGGGCCGCCTGGGTGCCAACGCCATCCTCGGCGTCAGCCTCGCCGCCGCCAAGGCCGCGGCCGATGCGCGCGGGCTGCCGCTCTATCGCTATGTCGGCGGCGTCAACGCGCACGTCCTGCCGGTGCCGATGATGAACATCATCAACGGCGGCGAGCATGCCGACAACCCGATCGACTTCCAGGAATTCATGATCGTGCCGGTCGGCGCCGAGAACATCGTCGAGGCGGTGCGCTGCGGTTCGGAGATCTTCCACACGCTGAAGAAGAAGCTGCACGAAAAGGGCCTGGCGACCGGCGTGGGCGACGAGGGCGGCTTCGCGCCGAACATCGCCTCCACCACCGAAGCCCTCGACTTCATCATGACCAGCATCGAAGCCGCCGGCTACAAGCCCGGCGACGACGTGATGCTCGCGCTCGACTGCGCCGCCACCGAATATTTCAAGGACGGCGCCTACAAGATGGTGGGCGAGGGCAAGACGCTCAGCTCCACCGAGAATGCCGAGTTCCTGGCGAAGCTCGCCGCCGACTATCCGATCTTCTCGATCGAGGACGGCATGGCCGAGGACGACTGGGAAGGCTGGAAGGCGCTGACCGAGCTGCTTGGGCACAAGGTGCAGCTGGTCGGCGACGACCTGTTTGTCACCAACCCGCAGCGTCTGCAGCGCGGCATCGAGGGCGGCTATGCCAACTCGCTGCTCGTCAAGGTCAACCAGATCGGCACGCTGACCGAGACGCTCGAGGCCGTCAGCCTCGCCCAGCGTTCGTCCTACACGGCCGTCATGTCGCACCGTTCGGGCGAGACCGAGGACGCGACGATCGCGGATCTCGCTGTCGCCACCAACTGCGGCCAGATCAAGACCGGCAGCCTCGCGCGCTCGGACCGGCTCGCCAAGTACAACCAGCTGATCCGTATCGAGGAAGAGCTTGGCGACGCGGCGGTCTATGCCGGCCGTTCGGTGCTGCGCAAGGCAAAGTAAGTAACGCTACGGCACTTGATCGGGCAGGGCGGTTAGGCGACAAGCAATGACCATGAAGCGCGCTTCTTCCATGACGTCGTTGCTACGTCGCGCCGGGCTTCCGGCCGCGGTCCTGATCGCGGTCGGCTTCTTCGCGTACAATGCGGTGCTCGGCCCGAACGGCGTCGTCGTCGCGAAGGAAATCCGAAGCGAGCTCGACCAGAAGCAGCATGACTATGCCGTGCTCGACAAGCGCCGTGCCGAACTGAAGAATCGGGTCGATCTGCTCGATCCGAGGCGCGGCGCGGATCCCGACATGGTCGAGGAACTTGCCCGCAAGCAGCTCAACGTCGTCCGCCCGGACGAAGTTGTCATTCCGCTCGACAAGAATTGATCGGACGTGCCGGGCAGGTATCCGCTGGATGCGGTTGCCCGGCATTTTCGGTTGTCCTAGTGGAGCCTGAACGCGTTTGACGTCCGCGCGTTGGTTGCGCCGCGGGCAAAAACGCGCATATAGGCTCCCGCCTTCCCCCTCCCCGGATGAGGAATTTCTGATCGTGGCCAAAGCACCGGCACGCCAAGCACCGACCCCGCCCGCCATTCCGAATCGCGAGCGACCGAACGAACCGGAACGGTTCAAAGCTTCCAAGGAACAGCTGCTCGAATTCTACCGCCAGATGCTGTTGATCCGCCGCTTCGAAGAGAAGGCGGGCCAGCTCTACGGCCTCGGCTTCATCGGCGGCTTCTGCCACCTTTATATTGGCCAGGAGGCCGTCGCGGTCGGCCTGCAGTCGGGCCTTGATGGCGAGAAGGACTCGGTGATTACCGGCTATCGCGATCACGGCCACATGCTCGCCTATGGGATCGACCCCAAGGTGATCATGGCCGAGCTGACCGGCCGCGGCGCGGGTATCTCGCGCGGCAAGGGCGGCTCGATGCACATGTTCTCGACCGAGAAAAAATTCTATGGCGGCCACGGCATCGTCGGCGCGCAGGTCTCGCTCGGCACCGGCCTCGCCTTCGCGCACAAGTATAACGAGGATGGCGGCGTCGCCATGGCCTATTTCGGCGACGGCGCCGCGAACCAGGGCCAGGTGTATGAATCGTTCAACATGGCCGAGCTGTGGAAGCTCCCGATCATCTATGTGATCGAGAACAACCAATATGCCATGGGCACCAGCGTCAACCGCTCCTCGGCCGAAGACCAGCTGTACAAGCGCGGCGAGAGCTTCCGTATCCCCGGCATCCAGGTGGACGGCATGGACGTGCTCGCCTGTCGCGGCGCCGCCGAAGAAGCGCTCGCCTGGGTGCGCGCCGGCAAGGGCCCGGTCATCCTTGAGATGAAGACCTATCGCTATCGCGGCCACTCGATGTCCGATCCGGCCAAATATCGCAGCCGCGAGGAAGTTCAGTCGGTCCGCGACAAATCTGACCCGATCGAGGCGGTGAAGCGCGAGCTGGAAGGCATGGGCGTCAAGGACGACGAACTGAAGCCGATCGATGCGGAAATCCGCAAGATCGTGAACGAGGCGGCGGACTTCGCCGAACAGACGCCGGAGCCCGATCCGGCCGAACTCTATACCGACGTGCTGGTGGAGACCTATTGAGATGGCGATCGAACTCAAGATGCCGGCACTCTCGCCGACCATGGAAGAGGGCACGCTCGCCAAGTGGCTCGTCAAGGAAGGTGATGTCGTGAAGTCCGGCGATATCCTCGCCGAGATCGAGACCGACAAGGCGACGATGGAATTCGAAGCGGTCGACGAAGGCACGATCGCCAAGATCCTGGTCTCCGAGGGCACGGACAATGTGAAGGTCGGCACCGTAATCGCGATGATCGCGGGCGAGGGCGAGGATGCCTCCACCGCAGCCGCCGCGCCGGAGCCTGCCAGCCAGCAGACCGAACCAACCCCGCCGCCCGCCGACAAGGCGCCGCAGACGGGCACCGCGCAGCTGACCGCCGCGGTCGAGAAGACCCGCGCGGCCGATCCGGACGTGCCCGCCGGCACCGAGATGGTGAAGACCACCGTCCGCGAGGCGCTCCGCGACGCGATGGCCGAGGAAATGCGCACCGACCCGCGCATCTTCGTGATGGGCGAGGAAGTCGCCGAATATCAGGGCGCCTACAAGGTGACCCAGGGCCTGCTCGACGAATTCGGCCCCAAGCGCGTCATCGATACGCCGATCACCGAATACGGCTTCGCCGGCGTCGGCACCGGTGCGGCGATGGGCGGCCTCAAGCCGATCATCGAGTTCATGACGTTCAACTTCGCCATGCAGGCGATCGACCACATCATCAACTCGGCCGCGAAGACCAACTACATGTCCGGCGGCCAGATGCGTTGCCCGATCGTGTTCCGCGGTCCGAACGGCGCGGCCAGCCGCGTCGGCGCGCAGCACAGCCAGAATTATGGCCCGTGGTACGCCAGCGTCCCCGGCCTGATCGTGATCGCGCCCTATGATTCGGCCGACGCCAAGGGCCTGCTCAAGGCGGCGATCCGTTCGGAAGACCCCGTCGTGTTCCTCGAGAACGAACTGATGTACGGCCGCAGCTTCGACGTGCCGAAGCTCGACGACTATGTCCTGCCGATCGGCAAGGCCCGCATCATGCGCGAGGGCAAGGACGTGACTTTGGTGAGCTACTCGATCGGCGTGGGCGTCTCGCTCGAAGCCGCCGATAAGCTCGTGGCCGAGGGCATCGATGCGGAGGTGATCGACCTGCGCACGCTGCGCCCGCTCGACAAGCAGACGGTGCTGGAGAGCCTGAAGAAGACCAACCGTATCGTCGTGGTCGAGGAAGGCTGGCCTGTCTGCTCGATCGCGTCGGAAGTCGCCGCGTTCGTGATGGAAGAGGGCTTTGACGACCTCGACGCGCCGGTGCTGCGCGTCACCAACGAGGACGTGCCGCTGCCCTATGCCGCGAACCTCGAAAAGCTCGCTCTGGTGAGCGCCGACAAGGTGGTGGCCGCCGTGAAGAAGGTCACCTATCGCGGCTGAACGGATCGGGGGGCGTCGTGCCCCCCGATTGCCTTGCCAGCCGGCATCGTGCGTGCCGGCGTCAATCGCAGAGCGATCCGGTGACGTTTTCGTTGTTGTAGATCTGGGTGAGGTCGCGCCGATCGCGGACCATCATCGACGCGATCTCGACCATCTGGCGCGATGGCGAAAACGCGGTCTTCACCAGCGGCGTATATTCGTAATGGACTTCGACGAACATCGCCGCACCGGCATCGGGCGCGATCGTCTGGCGTCCCGCCGGCCCCATGCCGGTCATGTTGGTGATCGGCTGGTTGATGCCCGGATAGACCGGCACATAGCTCGTCTTGTCGCCATAGCAGCGCTGCCACCCGATCTTGTAAGTGGTGGCGCCGACGCTCATCGGCTCGATATCGCTCAGAATGACGCGGCCATGCGCCTTGAGGTCCAACTCGCCCGACTGAAGCTGCGCGCCGGTGAACAGGTCGTTGATATCGGCTTCGCTGATCGTCTTCGCCTGGAGTTGCGTGCCGGAGCCGATCCGCGCGGCATTATCCGCCAGATGAAGCGCGATCTGGCCGATCCGCATCTTCGTGGTGATGTAGTTGGTCAGTTCAGCACCCGCCAGGCTCATGGTGAGGAAGATCGGCAACGCGAACGCGAATTCGAGCAGCGCCGTGCCGTCGGTGTCCGGTACCAGATGCCGGAGGCGTGCGATGATGGTCATGTGCAGTTCCTGACGACGGCGGGCGCATAGCTTCCCTGATCGCCATAAGGCTGGTTTTTGAGCACGGTATCGGCCTGGACCCTGGTCAGTTCGGATCCCGCGATCAGATTGTAGATCGGGAAAAAACGGGGGTAGCTGACTGTCACGGTGTAGAGCACCGCGTCCTTGGCACCGCCCTGCCCATCATTGCCGCCGTCGCTGTCCCACCGGCCGTTGCCGTTATCATCCTCATAGGGCTCGCCGGGCGTGCTGCCGCTGGGGCCGTCGCACGTGCCGTTGCCGTTCGTATCGGTCCAGGGTTCGGGCCGCGCCTGCGCGGCTTCGGTGAAGTTCCGATAGAAGCGGCGGGTGATCGTGATCGTGGCGTTGTTCGCGATCGCCAGAACCTGCGCGCGCACCCGCCCGTCGAGCGCCTGTTGCTGCTCTTCTTCGGTGCCCTGTTCGAGGGTCGCATCCCGCGCCGTCTTCTGGACGATGCCCTCCAGGGTCGTCCGCATGTAGAGCGTGTGGGCGACATCGAATGCGCCGAGCAGCAGCAACCCGAGCACCGGGGCGACGATCCCGAATTCCACGAGGGTGATGCCGCGGGAGTCGGCGATCAGCGCGCGGGCAAGGGGCGAGCCGGGCCAGCGCATCAGTTGACGAGCCTCAGTGCCGAAATCTGGTCGGCGATCGTCTTGAAGGTCTGCTGGATCTCCGCTGCATTGTTCGCGCTGAAATAGCGTCCCGTGCTGGCGCAGCTTCGCATCCGCGTAACCGTCCGCGAATCGAGCTGACCGAAGGTGATGACCCACAGCGTGATGTTCTTGTTCTTGATTGCGGTGCAGATCGCCTGGGTACGGGCGTTGACCTGATCGGTGATCGGAGCGCCCTGCGTGCAATTTTGCGACAGGCTCAGCGTCGCGCTGCCCGTCGTCCGGCGATCATACCAGCCGACGCCATAGGCATTGTAATTGTTGGGATGCGTACAGGGATCGCCGTCGGTCATGAAGATCAGGTGGCGTTCGATCTCGCCGCCCTGTGCGGTATATTGGTTCTCGCTCTGGAAAATGCCGGTGGGCGATGCCAGCCGGCCGCCCCAGAGCAGGCCGATGTCATGATAGGTGTTGCCGCTGGCGGTCAGGCTGTTGACATAGCTGTCGAAATCGCTGGCGCTGGGCCATGTCTGGAGTTTTTTCGCCTGGGTTGGGCAATAGTAATTGCTTTCGTTTCCGAAATTGGTGGTGGTCTCGACGGGATCGCGGGTCCAGTTCCCGTTGCCGTCCTCGCGCGTGAAGATCACGCCGCTAAGCGCGGGGGCCCAGAGGCTGTCGGCATCGCCTGCGCTGGGTACGAGATCGATATCCAGATCCTTCGCGTCCGCCGGAATCGGATCATAGCTCGACTGGCTGACCGTGGTGCGTTCCTCGATGCAACCGTCCCAAGTGATCGTCCGGTTGCCGCCATTGTCATTGATCGGCAGCGTGAAGCTATAGCTTGCATTCCACGACGAGCCGGACTTCAATAGCCCGACATTAACCGGCAACCGATCGTATCGCCAATTCGGTACCAGGTTTCTCTGGCGGACCAGGCAAGCATAGCTGCCGCTCCATCCCGTCGCGCTCGAGCTATACTGCGTGGTGCTCGTGTTGGCTGGTGCAACGCAAATGCCCTTCGACTTGCTCGTATAATATGAATCATACCACGCACCCCAGGCTGTGCCGTTCTGCTCGCGCGTCTGATAATACCATGTGTTGGCGAAATAATCCGCGGGCAGCAGCTTTCCGACATTCACGTTCGTTGCATAGGGCACGAAGCCGAACCGGATCTGCACCTGGTTTCCCGTGCCGCCGCCCGGTGTGCCGGTGGTGCAATTCGCATCGGTGTCGAGCCGCGCGACGATCTCGTAAAAGCACTTCACGGCGACCTTGAGGCTGGCGAGCTTGGTCTGGTTGTCGCCCTGCGGCACGTCACCCATCGATCCGGTGGTGTCGAGCACGAACATCACGTCGGTATTGGGCAGGCGCATGTCCGCCTCGCAACTGACCGTCAGCGTCTGCGTGGTGCGCCCGAAGATGCGCATGATCGTCATCGGCACGCGTGCCGAGGCAGTGCCGGTGACCTTGCCCGCATTTTCGGTAAAGCTGCGCGAGACGTTGGTGGCGCCATAGGCGGCCGTGTTATAGTTTGCGTCGAAGAAGCGCTCCGCACTCACCCGGGGATAATAGGCGGTGCCGTTCAGCGTCTGGCCCCATGTGCCCCCGCCCATCGCCTTGCGGCCGGCCAGCGCACCGGCATCGCAAGCATGTTGCAGCCGCGTCTTGACGATATACATGCGGCTGATGTCCACACCGCCACCCACCATTCCGGCCAGCGGAATCAGCGCCATCGTCATGAGCGCGAGCGTGTTCGCGCGCACGTCCGATCGCAGCCTGCCGAGCAGGCCACGCACCCGTCCCCGTTTCCGTCGGAACGACATCATCGGCAGCATCCCGGTCCCCAGTCGACTGGAAGCTATGCACGGCGTGTCGCTAATCAGCGCTGAAGGGCTGTGGTTAACGGCTGCAAGTGCCGTGACCGGCGAGGGCCGAGCATGACCGCGGATGCGCCGGAGGACGTCGAGCGGGCGCTGATCCTCGCCTATGCGCCCGCTACCTCGCGCGCGGCATTGGCGGCGCTCCTCTCGCTGGACGACGCGCTGGCGCGCTTGCTTCGGACCACCAGCCAGCCAGCGGTCGGCCAGTTGCGGCTGGCATGGTGGCGCGAAGCGCTTGCGAAGCTCGATACGGCGCCGCCGCCCGCCGAGCCGGTGTTGCAGGCGCTGTCCGCCGAGGTGCTGCCGCGTGGCGTCAGCGGCGCATCGCTGGTGCCGATCGTCCATGGTTGGGAGGTTCTGGTCGAGGAAGAGGCGCTCGACGAGGCCGCACTGGTTCAATTCGGCGAGGGGCGGGGCACCCTTTTCGTCGCGGCAGGGGCGGCGATGCGGAGCGGGAAGGGGGATCCCCTGGCCGAAGCGGGGACGGGATGGGCGCTCGCCGATCTTGCTCGGCATCTGGAGGACAACGGCGAATCGGCGATTGCGCGCGATCTGGCGCAAGCACGGCTCGGCACCGCGCTGCGCGCGCGGTGGAGCCGAAACGGCCGGGCGCTGGGGGCGATGGCCCATCTCGCGCGTCGCGATCTGGCACGTCCCCGCGGCGCGCCCGTGCCGGTGGGCGCCCCCGGGCGGGTGGCGCGGCTGCTATGGCACCGGCTCACCGGTGGCTGAGACTTGCATCGCGATGCGATCGGCGTAGCCTAAGCGTGCTTGGAACGGCGCGGAGGGGGGAGCCGATGTGGCGCTATGGTGTCGGGGCAATGGCTGCCCTGTTGCTCGGGATCGGCGGTTTCCTGCTGGTTCGCGGTTCGGCATCGCCGGCGATCGCGCCCGTCGCCGCCGCACCGGCTGTCGAGGATAGCGCAGGAGCAGCGACCGCGTTTCCCGACGAGGCGCCCGCCGCGACGGCGCGGACCCGCGAGCAGAAGCGGTTCGATCGCTACGACAAGAATCGTGACGATGCGATCGGCCGCGAGGAATATCTCGCATCGCGTCGCAAGGCGTTCGCCAGGCTCGACACCAATAATGACGGGCGGCTGGATTTCGAGGAATGGGCGGCGCGAACGATCGACAAGTTCGCCAGCGCCGATGCCGATAAGTCGGGCACGCTGACGCGAGCCGAGTTCCTGGTCACGGCGCCGAAACGCCGAACGCCGCCGCGATGCGCCTGTGCGCCCGCTCCGAAGCCGAATGCAACGACCGCCAGGGACGAAGCCGAGGACGAGACGCCTTGAGGCGAACGATCAGGCCGCCAACCACGCCTCCAGCGCGCCACGCGCACGATCGGTGTACATTCGCTTGCGGTCGGCCTTCTTCGTCCTGCACTCGATCGGCGGGAACAGGCCAAAATTGACGTTCATCGGCTGATAGGTTTCGGCCTCCGCCTCGCCGGTGATGTGCGCCAGCAGCGCCCCCAGCGCTGTCTCGCGCGGCGGCGGGGGGAGGGCGGCTCCGCCAAGCTCGGCGGCGGCAAAACGCCCTGCCAGCATGCCGATGGCTGCGCTTTCGACATAGCCTTCGCAGCCGGTGATCTGCCCGGCAAAGCGGATATGCGGCGATTGCTTGAGGCGCAGCGTGCGGTCGAGAAGCTCTGGTGACTTGATGAACGTGTTTCGATGCAGCCCGCCGAGCCGGGCGAACTCGGCATTCTCCAGCCCCGGAATGGTGCGGAACAGCCGGACCTGCTCGGCATATTTGAGCTTGGTCTGGAAACCGACCATGTTCCACAGCGTGCCGCTGGCATTGTCCTGGCGCAGCTGCACCACCGCATAGGGCCAGCGCCCGGTGCGCGGATCATCGAGCCCGACGCCTTTCATCGGGCCGTAGCGCAGCGTATCCACGCCGCGCTCCGCCATCACCTCGATCGGCATGCAGCCTTCGAAATAGGGGACGTTCTCCCATTCGCGGAACTCGGTCTTCTCGCCGGCCATCAGCGCGGCGTAAAACTCTAGATACTGTTCCTTCGACATCGGGCAGTTGATGTAGTCCTTGCCCGATCCCTTGTTCCACCGGCTTTGGAACCAGGCGGTTTCCATGTCGATCGAGTCGCGGTGAACGATCGGCGCGATCGCGTCGAAAAAGGCGAGGCTGTCCTTGCCCGTCGCCCGGCCGATGCTTTCCGCCAGCATCGGCGCGGTGAGCGGGCCGGTGGCGACGATCGTCAGGCCGTCGGTCGGCAGCGTATCGATCCGCTCGCGGACAATGGTTATGTTGGGGTGCTCGCTCAGCGCCGCCGTCACGCCGTCGGCAAAGCCGTCGCGGTCCACCGCGAGTGCCGATCCCGCGGGCACTTTGTGAATGTCACCCTGGGCCAGGATCAGCGATCCGAGCGCGCGCATCTCCTGATGTAGCAGGCCAACGGCGTTGCTCTCGGCATCATCCGATCGAAAACTGTTCGAGCAGACCAGCTCCGCCAGCCGGTCGCTCTGGTGCGCCGGAGTCATGTCCCCGGAGCCGCGCATCTCCGAAAGTCGGACCTTGAACCCGGCCTGCGCCAGCTGCCATGCGGCTTCCGATCCGGCGAGACCGCCGCCGATGATATGGATGTCGTGGCCGGGCATGGGCGTACTCTAGCTGTTGGAACGGGGAAGCAGGCGGACATAGTCCCCCCGGCTCATCGCGCAACCCCCGCAGCTTCGGCCCGCTGCGCGATCACCGCGAGGACGTTGTTCGAGACGTCGCCGAGGATCAGTTCGCCCCACAGTCGGGCATACAAGTTGACCGGCGTACGCACCCGATAGCGCGTGGTGAGCATCAGCCGCGTGCGGCCGTCGCCCAGCGGTTGCAGCGTGTAGCCGCCATCGGTGATCCGGTAATAGGCGCTGTCGGGCATCAGGTGACGGTCCTGCATCTTCCAGCCGTCCATCTCGTCCTTGTCGAAGCGGAAGCGCCACCACAGGCGCTTGGCCGGCTGCCAATCCGTGATCACTTCCTTGAACGACAGGCCCTGCTGCCAGCGGACATGGCGGATCGCGCCGGGTCCGGTGCCGACCAGCGTGGCACTGACCGGGCGGGGCAGGCGGATCACGTCCTGCGAGAGGTTCCACGTCCCTTCGCTCGGTGCGATCGTCCCCACGCCTTGGGCGAGCGGCCAGATCGCTGCGGGCTCTGCGGCGACCACGATCGACCGACGCACGACGGCTTCGGTAACGGGCAGCGGTACATAGGGTTCGGCCTGCATCGCCAGCACCGGCAGGAGGAGGAGCGCACCGGAGCGGAGCGTCTGGCCGGCGCCCTCGTCGCGCGGACCGAACCAGCGCCAGGCAAAGTAGCCGCCGAGCGTACTGAGCCCGAACCAGATCGGCGCAAGCATGATGATGCAGAGAATCCCCTCGTACAGGAACAGGATCGAAGTGGACATAACGGCCGCGAGCAGCGCCGCCGGGACCTTCTGCACGTAAAAGGCGCGCGAGCGCTCGCGGAACGGATCGGCTATGCCGAGGATGAACGCGGTGACGGCGGCCGGTAGGATCATCAGGAAGGAGAAGCTGATCAGTCCGCTGGGGTTGGCGGCGGTCAGCAGCAGATAGACGGCGAGGCAGAAGGCCAGCCCCGCCGCGAGCGCGCACGCCACTCTGACCGCCGCCTTGCGGCGACGTGAAGACAGTTCGGTCATGGAAAACTCCTTTCGGCGCGGCGGCAAGCTATCCGTCGCGCTTGCCCGGCAGGAACGTCGCAACTCTGCGGCCCAGCTTCATCAGCGTGACCAGGGTGGGCTTGGGCAGCTGGCGCATCTGGTCGTACCAGTCCCCCAGCGTAGCGATGAACTGGTGCATCCGCGTGATCCGTTCGCGGAGCTGCTCGGGCGCGTCCTTGTCGGTTGCGAGCCGCTCGGACAGCTCGGCAAGCAGCGCCAGCGTCGGATCGATCTCGCGACGCTTGCGCTCCGCCGCGATCCGCAGCAGCAGTTCCCACAAGTCGGTTTCGGCGACGAAGTGATCGCGGCGATCGCCTTCGATATGCACTCGGCGGACGATGGCATAGGCCATCAGTTCCTTGAGCGCGGTGGAGATGTTTGAGCGGGCCAAGCCGAGCGCTTCCGCAATGTCTTCCGCTGGCAGTGGCGCATCGGAAAGATAGAGCAGGGCGTGGATCTGCGCGACCGATCGGTTGACCCCCCAATGGGTGCCCATTTCCCCCCAATGGAGGATGAAGGCCTTGGCATCGGGATGGTTGCTGATCACTTCGCTTCCTCAATTTCTGTAATTGCAGAAATACCGGGATTTTCTAGTAAGGTCAATGGTGCTGTACGGGCCAGCCTATCGATTGGGACAAAGCGCGGCTTTCGTGCATTCTGAAGGCGAAGGCGCTGCGATGAAGATTTTCACGATTGGCTATGAGGCGACGACGATGGCCGAGTTTCTCGCCGCGCTCACCGCCGCAGGCGTCGAACGGGTGATCGACGTGCGCGCGCTGCCGCTGTCGCGCCGGCCCGGCTTCTCCAAATCCAGCCTTGCTGCTAGCCTGCACGAGGCGGGGATCGACTACGTCCACCTCAAACAGCTCGGCACGCCCAAGCGCGGGCGCGATGCGGCGAAGAAGGGGGATGTGGCGACGCTACGCGCCGTTTATGACGTGCAGCTTGGCTTGCCCGAGGTGCAGGCACAGGCAGCGCAAATGCGGACACTGGCCGCTGAAAAGCCGAGTGCGCTGCTCTGTTACGAACGCGACCCGTGCCATTGCCATCGGACGTTGCTGCTGGAAGCGGAAGGCGAGGGAGTAGACGTCGTCAACCTGTTCGCCTGACCCGAAAAAGGCCGGGGCAGCCGCGAACGACTGCCCCGTAGTTCGGGGAGAGCCGGCACGCGGGGGAACGATACGCGCCGGCAAGGCTGGTACTGCACCGCCAATATTGCAGGTGCGTTTCGCTTCGTTGCAGCCGAAAGCAGAGATGTATCGCGCCGCCGCAACAGCCTTTGCGCGGCCCCGGGGACGGGCATCACGATTTTCGCCGGCTTGTTTACTCAACCGCAACCCGATCTGCCGCACAGGGCGAGGGACGAAGGTTGTTGGAGTACGACATGGCCATTGCTGCGCGCCTGTATCAGGACGGCCGCTGGGCGGAGCGTCACCAGGTCGAGCTCGAAGCGACGCTTCGCGACTCGGACTGGGCGCCTGTCGACGTGTCGATCGACGATCTCTCCAATGGCGGCTTTCGCATCAGTGCGGGCACCCGGCTGGTGGTCGGGGAAATGATCGCACTGGGCATCGCCGGCGTCGGCACCCGCCCGGCCAAGGTCGTCTGGGGCGCGAACGGAAGCTATGGTTGCGAATTTGCGACGCCGTTGACCGACGCGGAGTTGCGCACGGCCTTTGCCGCGCCGCTCGCCCAGCCCATCGCCTTTCCGAAGACGCCGCTGCCTTCACCATCGCCGCCGGCAACGACCGCGATCAATGAAGAGCAGAAGCTGCCGGTCCGCACCCGTG
The DNA here is from genome assembly GCF_054489705.1 of Sphingomonas sp. RS6. Classification (NCBI taxonomy): domain Bacteria; kingdom Pseudomonadati; phylum Pseudomonadota; class Alphaproteobacteria; order Sphingomonadales; family Sphingomonadaceae; genus Sphingomonas; species Sphingomonas sp. RS6. The sequence continues at coordinate 176,412 of NZ_JBTMWM010000003.1, read as the reverse complement.
TGGCGATCATCTTCGGCAGCGCGGTTGTCGCCTGGGTGCTGGTCTTCGCAATCGGATGGGCGGTGATCGCCGCCGTGCAGGCGCTGCTCGGCTGAACAGCGCCCGCCGGGTTCAGGCTGCGGCCTTGCGCCGCTCGGCCATTTCTTCGTTGAGCATTTCGGCGAGCAGGAAAGCCAGTTCCAGGCTCTGACCCGCATTGAGGCGCGGGTCGCAATGCGTGTGGTAGCGATCAGCCAGGCCCTGCTCGGTGATGGCGATCGCGCCGCCGGTGCATTCGGTGACATTCTGCCCGGTCATCTCGGCATGGATGCCGCCGGCATAGGTGCCCTCCGCCCGATGGACGGCGAAGAAGCCGCGGACTTCCGCCAGAATCCGATCGAACGGCCGAGTTTTGTAGCCGTTCGCCGCCTTGACGACGTTGCCGTGCATCGGATCGCAGCTCCATACCACCGGATGGCCCTCGCGCTTCACCGCGCGGACCAGCTTGGGCAGCCCGGCCTCGATCTTTTCATGACCATAGCGGGTGATCAGCGTCATCCGCCCCGTGACGCGCCCCGGATTGAGCGTGTCGAGCAGCCGCAATAGCGCGTCGGGTTCGAGGCTCGGCCCGCACTTCATGCCGATCGGGTTGCCGATGCCGCGCAGGAACTCGACATGCGCCGAACCCTCGAAGCGGGTGCGATCGCCGATCCACAGGAAATGGGCCGAGGTGTCGTACCAGTCGCCGGTCAGGCTGTCCTGCCGGGTGAGGGCCTGCTCATAGGGGAGCAGCAGCGCCTCGTGGCTGGTGTAGAAATCGGTGCCCTTGAGCTGCGACACGGTGTCCGGGTTGATCCCGCACGCCTCCATGAAGTCGAGCGCCTCGCCGATGCGATCGGCCACATCGGCGAACCTGGCCGACCAGGGGCTCTTGCCCATGAAGTCGAGCGTCCATTTGTGGACCTGATGCAGGTTCGCATAGCCGCCACCCGCAAAGGCGCGCAGCAGGTTGAGCGTCGCCGCCGACTGGCTGTAGCCCTGCACCATCCGCTGCGGATCGGGGATTCGCGCCTCGGGCGTGAAGGCGATGTCGTTGACATTGTCGCCGCGGTAGCTGGGCAGCTCGACGCCGTCGATCACCTCGGTATCGGCCGAGCGCGGCTTGGCGAACTGGCCGGCCATGCGGCCGAGCTTCACCGTCGGCAGCTTGGAAGCGAAGGTGAGCACCACCGCCATCTGCAGGATGACGCGGAAGGTGTCGCGGATGTTGTTCGGGTGGAACTCGGCGAAGCTCTCGGCGCAGTCGCCGCCCTGGAGGAGGAAGGCCTCGCCGCGCGCGACCTTGCCCAGCTCGGCGGTCAGCTCGCGTGCCTCGCCGGCAAAGACCAGCGGGGGATAGCTGCTCAGCTGCCGGGTGGCGGCGTCGAGCGCGCCCTTGTCCGGATATTGCGGCATCTGGCGCGCTTCGGCGCGCGTCCAGCTATCGGGGGTCCAGCTTGCCATTGCACTCTCCACGTCGCGGACGGCGACGTGCCAGTCCGCATGCTCGGCGATTCCCATCGCCGCTATCTGGTTCATCACCTTGGTATTGGCGCGCTTGCCGTCCGTCTCCCAGCCCTGCACGGTTGAGCCCGGCGTATCGAACCAGGCACCGAATGCGGCTCGGGTAAGCGTGCGCTCCTCGCGATATTGGCGGATTTTGGAACCGGCTAACGTCGTCATGGCGACGCCTTACCCGGATGGGGTAATGTTGTGCAAGTGTAATTTACCCACTCAGGGTAACCGCTTCTGTGAAGAATTGCCTCAGGCGGCGGGCGGGTGTAGCCGCCGCGCGATGGACGCATTTGATGCACAGGCCCGCGACCTTGCCGACCTCGCGGCGCGCGGCCGTGGGCGCCGCCTGATCGCCCGCGAGGGCGCAGATTTCGCCTCAAACGACTATCTCGGCCTCGCCGGCTCACCGCTGCTGACCGATGCGGTGGCCGCAGCGCTGGCGCGCGGCGTGCCGATCGGCTCGGGCGGATCGCGGCTGCTGCGCGGCAACCATGAAGAGCATGAAGCGCTGGAAGCCGAAGCGGCATCCTTCTTCGGCCGCCAATCGGCGCTCTATTTCTCTAGTGGCTATGCCGCCAATGCCGCGCTGCTCGGCACGCTGCCGCAGCGGGGCGACCTCGTGCTGTTCGACGCACTCGTTCACGCCAGCGCGCATGAGGGCATGCGGCTCGGCCGTGCGGAGGCACGACCGGTGGCGCACAACGACGTCACGGCCTTTGCCGAGGCGATCGCCCAATGGCGGCAGGCGGGCGGCACCGGACGGGTGTGGATCGCGGTGGAGAGCCTGTACAGCATGGACGGCGATGTCGCGCCGCTGGATGCGCTGTCGACGCTGGCCGAATCAGAGGGCGCGATCCTGCTGGTGGATGAGGCGCATGCGACCGGGGTTTACGGGCCGCAGGGGCAGGGGCTGGCGCACGGCCTGCCTGCCAAGAGCCTCGTCACGCTGCACACCTGCGGCAAGGCGCTGGGTTGTGAGGGGGCGCTGGTCACCGGGCCGGCAGTGGTGCGGGATTTCCTTGTGAACCGCGGCCGCGCATTCATCTTCTCGACCGCGCCGTCCCCGTTGATGGCAGCTGCGGTGCGCGCCTCGCTGCGGATTGTCGCGGAAGGCGATGCGCTGCGATCGTCGTTGGCCGATCGGATTGCGGCGGCGCGAACCGCGCTTGCGCCGCTCGGCGTTTCCGCCGGCGATAGCCAGATCCTGCCACTGATCCTTGGCGACGACGTGCGCACGATGGCCGTCGCCGGGGCGCTGCAGGAAAGCGGTTTCGACGTGCGCGGCATCCGCCCGCCGACCGTACCGCCGGGCACGTCGCGCCTGCGCATCTCGATCACCAACAACGTGTCGCCGACCGAAATTGCCGCACTGGCCGAACGGCTCTCCACGCTTCTCCACGCAACCGCAGACATCGCAGCATGACCCAGACCTTCATCGTCACCGGCACCGATACCGGCATTGGCAAGACTGTGTTCGCCGCCGCGCTCGCAGGCGCGCTCGGCGCCCGCTACTGGAAGCCGATCCAGAGCGGCCTTGACGACGGCAGTGACAGCGAGCGCATAGCGGCGCTGTCCGGCCTGCCGGCCGCGCATATTCTTCCCGAGGCCTATCGCCTGGTCACGCCCTGCTCGCCGCATCTGGCGGCCGAGATCGACGGCGTCACGATCGATCCCGCGTGCCTCGCCCTGCCGGCCGTCGACGCTCCGCTGGTGGTGGAAGGCGCAGGCGGCGCGCTGGTGCCGGTGACGCGCGGGATCCTCTATGCCGATGTCTTCGCCCGCTGGGGCAAGCCGGTGGTGCTGGTCGCCCGCACCGCGCTTGGGACGATCAACCACAGCCTGCTGTCCATCGAGGCACTTCGGTCCCGCGGCGTGCCGATCCACGGCATCGCCTTCGTCGGCGACGCGGTTGAGGACAGCGAGGCGACCATCGCCGCGATCGGCAAGGTCAAGCGCCTCGGCCGTCTGCCGTTGCTGCCCGAACTGACGCGCGACGCGCTGGCCCAAGCCTTTGCCGACGCCTTCGACCTGGCGGACTTCGCCTGATGTCGTCGGTCTGGCATCCCTTTACCCAGCACGGCCTGGGCGAGCCGATCCCGACGGTCAGCCATGCCAGGGACGCGCTGATCCACACCGCCGACGGCCGAAGCTTCATCGACGCGATCTCGTCCTGGTGGGTGACGACGCACGGGCATTGCAACCCCCGCATCATGGCGGCGATCGCCGAACAGGCGGGTAAGCTTGACCAGATCATCTTCGCCGGTTGGACCCACGAACCGGCCGAGACGCTCGCGGCGGGCCTCCGAGCGATGCTGCCGGATGCGCTTGAGCATGTTTTTTTCAGCGACAGCGGCTCCACCGCGGTCGAAGTCGCGCTCAAGATGGCGCTCGGTTACTGGCACAATCGCGGGCAAGACCGGCAGCGCATCCTCGTCCTGGAACACAGCTATCACGGCGACACGATCGGCGGCATGTCGGTCGGTGCGCGCGGGGTGTTCAACCGGCCCTATCAGCCGCTGCTGTTCGACGTCGGCACCATTCGCTTCCCGGTCGCGGGTGCTGAGCAAGCCACTCTCGACGCGCTGGATGCCGAGTGCCGCGCCGGGGCCGCCGCGTTCATCGTCGAGCCGCTGGTGCTGGGGGCAGGGGGCATGCTGTTCTACACCCCGGCCATCCTCGCCGAGATGGCGGCGATCTGCGCCCGCCACGACGTGCTGTTCATCGCCGACGAAGTGATGACCGGCTGGGGCCGCACCGGCACGCTCACGGCCTGCGAACAGGCAGGCGTGGTGCCGGACATCCTCTGCCTATCGAAGGGCATCACCGGCGGCGCGATCCCGCTGGCGGTGACCATGGCGACTGCGCCGATCTTTCACGCGCACTGGTCGGACGACCGGGCGCGGATGTTCTTCCATTCCTCCAGCTACACTGCCAACCCGATCGCCTGCGCGGCGGCGGTCGCGAACCTTGCGATCTGGCGGGAGGAGCCGGTGCCGGAACGGATCACGCGCCTCGGCCAATGGCAGCAAGAAGCGCTCGACGAGCTCGCGAACGTGCCGGGGCTGCTCCACCATCGCCGCATGGGAACGATCGCCGCGCTGGAGATCGAGCAGCCGGAAAGCGGCTATCTTTCCGCGATCGCGCCCCGGCTGATGGCCTATGCGCGCGAGAATGGCGTGCTGCTAAGGCCGCTCGGCAACACCGTCTATGTGATGCCGCCCTATAGCATCACCCGGGAGCAACTCGATCGTGTCTGGGGCCTGTTGCCGGCATTCATCGATCAATAGCCGGCCGCTAGATCGACTTCGTTGGTCAGCGGTTCGCCCACGAGAAATGCCCGCAGATTGTCGAGGAACAGTGCCGCCGACCGCTGGAACATCCGCGTCTGGCTCCGCCCGGATAGGTGCATCGAAAGGATGATGTTCGGAGTCGACCATAGCGGGTGGTCCGCCGGCAGGGGTTCGGGCGTCACCGTGTCCAGAAACGCGCCGCCGATCCGGCGTCGCGACACCGCCTCGATCAGGGCGTCCTGATCGATCAGTTCGCCGCGGCCGACATTGATGATCCAGGCGCCGGGCTTCATCATCTGCAATTCGGCCTCGCCGATCAGCCGATCGGTCGCGCGCGTCGCGGGTGCGGCGAGCACCACCCAGTCATGGTCGCCGATCCGCTCCCGCCACTGCTCCGGTGCCAAAGTTCCATCGCCGCCGGAGCGGGTGACGACCTCGACGCCGAACGCGCGAAGCCTTGCGCCGATCAGCCGCCCGATCGTTCCGTAACCGACCACCAGCGCGCGGCTTTCGAAGAGTTCGACCTTGCCCGGCGTGTCGCTCAGCCAGGCGCGCTGGTCGGCGCTGCGCAGCACGGTATCGAACCGCTTGGCGGCGATCAGGCAGGCCATCACCGCATATTCGGCAACGGCATGGGCGTTGACGCCGCTGCCGTTGGTGACGCGCGTACCGCGCGCGCGCAACAAGGCCGTATCGAGCGGGTCGATCCCGGCATAGATCGTCGACAGCCATTGCAGCCGCTCGCCGGCAGCCACGGCGCGCGCCCATTGATCGGGCCGGTTGATATCCAGCCAGCCGATCGCCGCATCGCGCGCCATCGACACCGCGTCTTCGGGCGTGACGAACCAGGCGATGTCGAGTCCGGCGGGAAGGTACGGCTCCAGCAGCGGCCGCGCGAGCGCCGGCAGGACCGCCTTCATCGGCTCAATCCCTGGCGTAGCGCCGGGCGAACTCGTCGTCCGACATGATTAGATAGCGAATCATGTCGACGAACGACCAGATCGACGTGACCAGCAGGCCGATGATGGTGATCGTCATCAGGATCATCGCGACGCCCGATCCGATTCGCCCGAGATAGAAGCGATGAACGCCCAGCGTGCCGAGGAAAAACGCCAGCGCGGCCGCGACATAGCGGTTGCGATCATTCTCGGTTGGCGGACGGATTGCCTTCGGCTCGGCTTCTAGGAGCCGGAAGATGCGGCGCGCCCGCTTGCCGTCGGCTTCGAAATCGACACGGACCCCGGCGGCCGGGTGCCGCGAATCGCTCCAATCCTCGGGACTGAAGGCGTAACGCAGGCCGTCTTCACCCGAAATCTGGCCGTCGCCGCTCGTCCGATCGACCCCCAATACTTGTCCGCGCATGCAATCCCCTCTGCTTCACGCCGGGTTCTGGCGGGGGCGCACCGGCAAAAGCAAGCCTCTTTTGGCGATCAGAGCGCCGGTTTCCAGTCCCAGCCCAGCGGATCGCCGTCCATTACTTCGATACCGGCTGCGGCGAGTTCGTCGCGAATCACATCCGAACGGCGGAAGTCCTTGACGACGCGGGCCTCCTTGCGTTCGAACAACAGACTGGTGATGGCGTCCGCATCGATCGTCGCGCCTTTGGGCCGCACCCGCAATTCCTCGCGGGTCAATTCGGAGAGCCGCAGTCCGAGCACCTTGTCGAATTCGGCGAGCGCTGCCAGTCGGTCCGCCGGCGTCGTGCGCGTGTCCGCCAGCAGCTCGTCTAGCACCGGCAGCGCCTTTGGCGTGTTGAGATCGTCCGACACCGCGGCGTCGAGCCGCTCGAGCCATGCCTCGGGCGCATGGCCTTCGCCTTCGGCACGCGCCTTCAGCGCGGTGACGGTCATCACCAGCCGCTTCAATCGGGTGAGCGCCGCGCCGAGATTCTCGGCCGAAAACTCGAGCTCGCTGCGATACTGCGCCTGCAGGCAGAGCAGCCGATAGGCGAGGGGGTGAACGCCCGCCTCGATCAGCGACTGCAACGTCGTGAACCCGCCCTTCGACTTGGACATCTTGCCCTGGCGATCGACAAGAAAATTATTGTGCATCCAGAATTTGGCGCCGGTATCGCCGCAGCCGCAATAGGCCTGGTTCTGGGCAATCTCGTTCGGATGATGGATCTCGCGGTGGTCGATGCCGCCGGTGTGGATGTCGAACGGCGCGCCGAGATACTGGATGCTCATCACCGAGCATTCGAGATGCCAGCCCGGCGCGCCCTTGCCCCAGGGCGAATCCCATTCCATCTGGCGCTGCTCGCCCGGCGGCGATTTGCGCCAGATCGCGAAATCCTGCGGGTGGCGCTTGCCGGCCACGGCCTCGATCCGCCCTTCCGCCGCGTCGTCCGCCGCACCGGCGAGACGGCCATAGTCAGGGACGGTCGACACATCGAAATACAGGCCGCTGTCGAGCTCGTAGCAATGCTCGGGCGCGATCCTTTCAGCGAAGTCAATCATCTGTTCGATGTGATCGGTCGCGACCGACCATTTGCTCGGCTCGGTGATGTTGAGATCGGCAATGTTCTGCTTGAACGCCGCGGTATAGTGCGCGGCGATATCCCAGATGCTCTTCGCCTGGGCGCGCGCCGCCGCCTCCATCTTGTCGTCGCCGGCGTCGGCATCGGACGTCAGATGGCCGACATCGGTGATGTTGATGATGTGGGTGAGGCGATAGCCCTTCCAGCGCAGCACGCGGCTCAGCGTATCGGTGAAGACATAGGCGCGCAGGTTGCCGAGATGGGCGTAGTTATACACCGTCGGCCCGCAGGAATAGACGCGAACGCCCTTCTCGGCATCGAGGGGCTCAAATCGCTCGAGCGAGCGGGTCAGCGAGTTGTAAAGCGTCAGCGGGTTAGCATGCATATTTGGCCCATAGCGAAAGGCGGGCCGGGCAGAAAGCCGCTGCGTCGCGAACGGCGACGGGGTTTACGCGACCTCGACTGGCGCCTCGCGGATCGCCGCATTCATCATCGCGCTCCAGATGTCCGCCGGATCGTCACCGGCCAGCCTGCCGGCCTCGATCATCGCGGGCGTCGGTTCGCGCAAGGTCCGCAGCACCGCCAGCGCCCGGTGGGTTTCGCGCGTCCAGATCATGTCGACGATTTCGCTTACGGGCCGACCCAGATCGCCGGCGCCTTCGGCATTGGGGCTCAGCATTTCGGCGGCGATCACGCGAGCGACCCGCTCGACCGGGGAGGTAGAGGAAATGCTGGTCATCGTTGATCGCCTCGTGCGCCGGAAAAAAGCTGCATCATGCCGCAAGCGGCGGCCAGGCGGCGAACCGCCCGTCGGATCCGCTTCTACAGGAAAGGGGAAGGGCGGTCGCGCAGAATGCGCATTCAGCGGTGGTTCGACCGATCATCCAGTTGGACTGGCCGCAACCGGGACATGGATTGCGCTCATTGGCCCGATAGGCCGCAGGCGGTCCGCCGTCCGTGCCGCTGCGTCGAAAGTCCCACATGGGTGCCGTTCCTCTGGTTGCAGCGAGCAAACGCCGACTGCCCTGCTCGGTTCCCGGTGGGGAAGCGTGCGGGTGCAACCACCATGATCCTGAACCCGCGCTAACAGCCGCATTCAGCGTCGGAACAGCGCAGTTGTGCGAATCAGGGTTTCGAAGCGGCACATCGCCGCATGGGAGATGAAAGATGAGGAAGTTCCTGATCGGTGCCGCAATGGCAGCCACGACCATCGCCGGCACGATTGCAACTACGACTTCGGCGTCGGCCCAGGATTATCGCTATCGCGACGACTATAGCCGCTACGACCGCGGCGATCGCTACGGTTACGATCGCTATGACCGGCGTGACTATCGCGATTACCGCGACGTGCGCAGCCGCGCCGCCTATCGCGATCGCTATTATCGCCAGCGCTGCAGCGATGGCACCACCGGCACGATCCTCGGCGCGATCGCCGGCGGTCTGCTCGGCGGCGAGATCGGGCGGGGAAATTCCTGGCGCGGCCGCAGCACCACCGGCACGATCATCGGCGCTGGCGTCGGCGCCCTGGCCGGTCGCGAGGTCGACGGCGGCAATTGCCGCCGCCGCTGAACCATCGGCACCATTATCCCGAACGAAATCAGCGAGCCGCCCCACCGGGGCGGCTCGTTTCATGCGGCCGGCGAAGGCGGGAGAGGGGCTCCCGCCCCGATCGTCACTGTTGCCAGACGGTGACGTTCGAGTTGCCGACGCTCCCGAACCCCTCGGTCGCGAGCACCTGGTAGTTCATCATGCCGAGGTTCATGCCCCGGCTGGCCCAGGCGTTCACATGGTTGCGGAAGGTGATCGTGTGGTTGACGCCGGTCGCGCGCTTGGCGGTGCGGACGCTCCAATATTGATAGAAGGTGGCCGTGCCGATGATCGAGGGCGCGTTCACCCGCTGCGTGCGATAGATCCGGTAGGTGCCGCCATCGCTGTTGACCGTGCCGATCTGCGTGGCGTTTCCGGGCGGGGTGAAGTTGCCCCAATTGTCGACGACATAATATTCGACAAGCGGATTGGTCGACCAACCATAGAGCGTCAGATAGCCGTTGTTGCCGGGCACGAACACACCGGCATTATAGCCGACGACCCGGTTGATCGATCCCGTTTCCCAGCCTTTGCCGACAACCAGATTGCCGCTCGATCCTAGATTCCAGTTCACGCTGTAGTTACCGCCACTGCCCAGCGTCATGCAGCCGGACCCAGAATCGCGATAGAATGTGTAAAAATAGCCGTTGTTGGTACCTGTCTGATTCGAACAGATCGTCTGGGCGGCGGCGCTGACACCCGCCATCAATGCGACCGCCGAAGATGATAGCGCTATCATTTTCAGTGACTTGTTTAACATCGATCCTGCTCCTGCGACATTTTTCGGATATTGCCGCGCAAAAGCCACGCAGCGGGAAGCATCATGATCCCCACGCCGTTAGTTCGTCAACGAGGCTGGAGAGGTACTTTGGTTCACTTTGGCAGCACATCGTCGCGTGGTTCGCGTGCCCAATCGCTCGGGGAAAGGAACGAAGCGGCTGCGGCTGGATCGGAGCGCCAGCCAAGCCGGCCTTGCGACCTTAAGGAACGATCGTCCCAACGATACGGCTGATGGGGGGAGGTTCGGAGTACAGGTCGATGACCCAGCAGCGCCGACAGCCCTAAAGACGATAATCTACATTATGTAAAATAGAGGTAATGGTCAGGGATTTCCGTCTCCACTGGCGACCGGCTCGAGCACCAGCTCCTTGCCCTCGACGCGCCAGCTGTGCAGCCGCGACAGAAAGTTCATGCCGAGAACGTCGAGGTCGCCGAAGTTCTGCGCCACCACGACACCAAGATCACGCGTTTCCACCGGGCCGACGGCCACGCTTTCGATCGTTCCCCGATGCGCCGTAACGCTGCCATTGGCCGTTTCGATGATCGCCGGCAGACCGCCCGATACATTCACGCCCGCCGCCTCGGCAGTTCGCTGGGAGATCGCCGTGATCGTGGCGCCACTATCGATCAACATCCGCCGCTCGATCCCGTTCAGTCGGACACGTGCCCAGAAATGCCCGTCGGGACTCATCCGGATGCGCAGCGTGCTGCCTTCGGCGCGCTGTTCGTCGATGCCGAGCTTTGCCGACAATGTGGCGAACGCGGCCGCGATCTCATAACGGTGCGCAACCGCGACGATCGCCACGAGCACGATCGCCGCCCAGCCGAACGCCGCCCGCACCAGCGATCCAAGGCCGATCCGCCGCACCGAGATTGCGCTGACAACGAGCACGAGCGCGCCAATCAGCCAGATCAGATTGACGGTGTCGCCCGAGGTCATGCCGTCAGCTCCAGGCCGTCATGACCGGGTACCACCCCTGGGGGCAGCGCGGCGGCGAGCGTGGCATAGTCCATCGAATGGTCCATATGGACGAGCGCCGAACGCCCCGGCTTCGTCGCGTCGATCCAGCCCAGCACCTGATCGAGGTGCGGATGCGTCGGGTGCGGTGCACGGCGCAGCGCATCGACCACCCAAATGTCGAGCCCGCTGTAAAGCGCCGCCATCGCGTCGGTCATTTCATGAAAATCAGTGGCATAACCGATGATTTTCCCATCATGTTCGAACCGAAGTCCGGCCGAGGTTATGCCGCCATGCGGCTGATCGACAACCCGAACGGTGATGTCACCAATGGTGAAAACGTCCGGCATGGCCTCAAGGGCGACCACGGGCGGGTAGAATTTCCCCCTTCCCTCAACAAGATAGGGAAACCGGATGAAAATCTGTTCGAGCGTGAACGGCCTCGCGATCCCGCGCACCGGCTGGCCGCCGCGTGCATGCATCACCTGCCGCAGGTCATCGATGCCGTGGCAATGATCGGCATGGTCATGCGTCCATAGCACCGCATCCAAGTCGGCAACGCCAGCGGCAAGGAGCTGCTCGCGCATGTCCGGGCTCGTGTCGACAAGAATGGTCGTCGTCGCGCTGCGCACCAATACCGACGCGCGCGTGCGGCGGTTTCGCGGATTCCCGGGGTCACAAGCGCCCCAATCATTGCCGATCCGCGGCACGCCCGAAGAGGTGCCCGATCCCAGGATCCGGATTTTCAGCAACGCCGAGTCGCCTCTCTGCCCGTCATGGGCGCGTCTTGGCGAACAACGTGTGGAAATTGGCGCGGGTCGCCTCGGCCAGCGCGCCCGGATCTTCGCCGCGCAGTTGCGCCAGGAAGCGGCAGGTGTCCGCCACGAACGCCGGCTCGCCGGTCTTGCCCCGGTGCGGCACAGGCGCGAGGAACGGCGCATCGGTTTCGATCAACAGCCGCTCGAGCGGCAGCGCAGCCGCGGTTTCCTGCAGGTCCCTGGCGTTCTTGAACGTCACAATACCTGAAATCGAAATGTAGAAGCCAAGTTCCAGCGCCACCTCGGCAAATTCGCGGCTGGCGGTGAAGCAATGGATCACGCCGGGGAACGCCCCCTTCCCCATTTCATCGCGCAGGATGTCGGCAGTGTCCGCTTCGGCATCGCGGGTATGCACGATGATCGGCAACTGGGTTTCGCGCGATGCCGCGAGATGCGCGCGAAAGCTCGCCCGCTGGCGGTCGCGGTCGCTATGGTCGTAATAATAGTCGAGGCCGCTTTCGCCGATGCCCACCACACGCGGATGCTGGGCGCGCTCGACCAGCTTGGCGGTGTCGACATGGGGGTGCGTGTCCGCCTCGTGCGGATGGATGCCGACGCTCGCCCATACATCCGCCTCGCGCTCGGCGACCGCGATGACCTCATCCCACTCATTCTCGCGCGTCGAGATATTGAGCATCGCCACCACGCCGGCATCGCGCGCACGGGCCAGCACCTCGGGCTGCTGCTCGCCCAGCCCCTTGTAGATCAGGTGGCAATGGCTGTCGGCGAGCTTCATGCGTCCTCGGAAGCCTGAAGTTCAAGGCGCGGGAAAATCGGGGTCGGCGGCGTGATCCGGAAGTCCGCGTCGCCGTCCGGCCCTAGCTGCGCGAGCAGCTTGGCCGCCGAGGTCGGCACGACCGGCGCGATCGTGACACCAAGACGCCGGATCGCCTTGAGCAGCGTGCCCAATACCGCGTGCATCCGTTCGGGATCGGTCTTGCGGAGCGTCCACGGCGCTTGCGCGTCGATATACTGGTTGCAGGCGAACACGCCGGTCATCCACGCCTCAACGCCTTGGCTGAGCGCAAGGTCCTGAAACGCGCGGGTAAAGGCAGCGCAGGCGGTGTCGACCTCAGTCAGCAGCACCGCATCGGCATCCTCAGCGCGACCGGCTTGCACCGAGCCTTCGCAATTCTTGGCGACGAAGCTCAGCGTGCGCTGGGCAAGATTGCCGAAGCTGTTCGACAGGTCGGCATTGGCGCGGGTGACAATGGTCTCGTCGCTGAACGTGCCGTCCTGGCCGAAGCTGACGTCACGCAGCAGGAAATAGCGCAGCGCATCGACGCCGTAGGTCTCTGCCAGTTCCATCGGATCAACGACATTGCCGACCGACTTCGACATCTTCTCGCCGCGGTTGAGCAAAAAGCCATGGCCGAACACCTGTTTCGGCAGCGCGATGTCGGCGGAGATCAGGAAGGCCGGCCAATAGACGGTGTGAAAGCGGACGATGTCCTTGCCGATCAGGTGCAGGTCGGCGGGCCAGTAGCGCGCCAGCCGCTCCGCATCGTCGGGATAGCCGGCGCCGGTCAGATAGTTGGTCAGGGCATCGACCCAGACATACATCACATGCCCCGGCGAACCCGGCACCGGCACGCCCCAGTCGAAGCTGGTGCGGCTGACCGACAGGTCCACCAGCCCGCCCTCGACGAAGCGCAGCACTTCGTTGCGGCGCGATTCGGGACGGATGAAGTCGGGATTGGCGGCATAGAAGTCGAGCAAAGGCTGCTGGTATTTGGAAAGCCGGAAGAACCAGGTTTCTTCCTTGGTCCACTCGACCGGCGTACCCTGAGGCGAGAGCTTCTGCCCCCCTTCCCCTTCGACCAGTTCCTTTTCCTCGTAAAAGGCCTCGTCGCGGACCGAATACCAGCCCTCGTAGCGATCGAGATAGAGGTCGCCCTTCGCCGCCATCTTTTCCCAGATCGCCTGGCTGGCGCGATAGTGATCGGCCTCCGAGGTGCGGATGAAGCGATTGCACGAAATATCGAGTTTATCCGCCATAACACGGAAATGGTTCGACATTTCATCGGCTAGTTCGCGTGCAGTCATGCCGCGACCACGAGCGGTCTGCACCATTTTGAGGCCATGCTCGTCGGTGCCGGTCTGGAAGAACACGTCGCGACCTTGCTGGCGCTGGAAGCGCGCGATCGCGTCGGCGGCGATCATCTCATAGGCATGGCCGATATGCGGCTTACCGTTGGGATAGTGGATCGCGGTGGTTATATAGAAGGGGTCAGCCATGCGTGGCGCTTTAGGGCGCGCCGCGCGCGACAGCAACCGGCCGAAACGCGATCAGCGCTGCCCCAGCCGGGCAATGATCCCCGCCATCTCGAAACTCGTCGCGCTGCTGTCGAGCGACAGGCCGAGCGCGGCCCCGGCAAGGTCGGCTGCGGCGGCATGGGCGTCGAGCGCGGTGCGCAGCGCCTCGCCACGCTTCTCCCTCGCCTGCGCCGCGATAAAGCTGGGCGCCCGTTCGAGAAAGGCCTCATAGCGCGGTTGTGCCGCCTTGACGCCAAGCTGTCGTGCCAGTCTGGTGCGGATGGCGTTGTCGCGGTCGCCACTAGCTGCGAGCGCCGCCATGTCCGCCTCAAGCGCGCCGAGATCGAGCCCTGCGAAGCGGAGGGCACGCCCCGGCGATCCGCCCGCCGCAGCCACCAGCGCATCGAGCTCGGCATCGCTGGCGTCCGGCAGGTGCTGCCGAAGCACGGCAGCGGTATCGGCATCCGGCAGCGGATCGAAACGCAGCAGGCGACAACGCGATCGGATCGTCGGCAGCAGCCGGCCCGGAGCGTGGCTTACCAGCAGGAAGATCGTACCGGCGGGGGGTTCCTCGAGGTTCTTCAGCAAGGCGTTGGCACCGCCGCGCTCAAGATCGTCAATCGCGTCGATCACCACCACGCGCCGCGGCCCGAGCGCGGGCTTGGTTGCGAACATCGGCTGGAGGCTGCGCACCTGCGCGATCGTGATCGAGCGAGCGAGCGCCTCGCCGGGCTTATCTGAATCCTTTGGCGGGCGTTCGAGCACGCGGAAGTCGGGATGGCTGCCGGCCGCGATCAGGCTCGCCGTTCGGGTTGCTTCGGGCACCTCCCAGCCGGGGGCGAGCCGCGCCGGCTCCGCCGCTTCCGCCAGCATTCGCCGCGCCGCGATGCGCGCGAAGCTACCCTTGCCCACGCCCTCCGGCCCGGCGATCAGCCACGCATGGTGAAGCTCGCCGCTGACCATCGCGGCGGCAAGCGCCGCGCGGGCCCGCGAATTGCCGATCAGCGTCGACATGCTGCGATGCTCCAACCGACCGCCGGCAGCACCCGGATCAGGCCCAGCCGAACAGGGAGAGAAAACCGATCCAGATACGACGAAAGAAACCGGCGGGCCCGACATCCTCGGCCGCGACCAGCGGCAGCACCTGCTGCGGCATGTCCGGCGCTTCGATCACCAGGTCGGCGATATGATCGCCCGCCTTGAATCCTGCCTTTACTGGACCTTGATAAACGATCTTGCCGTTCAGTTTCGGATCGATGCCGGATGGCAGGGTGACGTTCAGGTCCCGCGGCGCCACGACCGCAACACGGGCGGCGTCCCCGCCCTGCACCTGCACCTCGCCGACGGTGCGGCCCTTCTTGACGACAGGCTTGGTCTTCCACGCCGCGAAGCCCCAGTTCATGAAGCGAACGGCCTCGGCAGCGCGGCCGTTATAGGTGTCGAGCCCGGCGATCACCATCACCAGACGGCGACCATTCTGTTCCGCAGAGCCCGTGAAGCCATAGCCGGCTTCTTCGGTATGCCCGGTCTTGAGCCCGTCGGCGCCGGCGACCTTGCCGAGCAGCGGGTCGCGATTGGCTTGCGTGATGTCATTGCCTGCGCCCAACGTCTTGCCCCAGCTGAAGCTCGGCAGCGAATAGAACTGCTTGTAGAGATCGGGGAAGTCGCGGATCGTCGCGGCCGCCAGATGCGCCAGATCACGCGCGGTGACATAGGTGCGGCCTTCGTCGGGCCAGCCGTTTGAATTGCCGAAATGGCTGTTGGTAAGGCCGATCTTCTTCGCCCGATCGTTCATCAGGTTGGCGAATGCTTCCTCGGTGCCGGAAATGCCCTCGGCCAGCACGACGCAGGCGTCGTTGCCGGACAGGGTGACGATCCCCTTCAGCAAATCGGACACGGTCGGCCGCTCACCGACTGCTAGGAACATGGTCGAGCCCTGCGAATGCCATTTGCGCCAGGTATCGGGTCGAACCTCGATCTGCTGGTCGAGCTTCAGCTCGCCCTTCCGGATCAGGTCGAACGCCACATAGACCGTCATCATCTTCGCCATCGATGCCGGCGGCATCCGGCGATCGGCGTCCTTGGCGAACAGGATCGCGCCCGACGACATGTCTTCCATGAACGCGATCGGGGCCGGTGTCGTGAACGATGGATCAGCGGCAATGGCGGGCCTGGCGATGGCGAGCGCCAGGAACGAAACGGCAGCGAGATTCTTCATGATTGACGGTCCAGAACGCGAAAATGAACGCATAACGAGCGGGAATATGCGCGCATTTCCATATTCCGCCCGAACGGTGCCGGAGCATCCGCACTCCGCCTTTACGAAGCCGCACCTCGCTTCGGCAAGCGTCTGGGCAGGCTTTGCCGAAGAAAGTGCGGCCGTCCGGCCATCGCGCGGCGGGCGCGGTTGAACGCGGAACGAGAAAAGGTCCGGGCCACCCAGATCAACGTTCGACTTCGTCGGCCAGCAGCCCCACCGACAAGGCGTAGAAGTTCGAACAATTATAGTCCAGGATCACGCGATAATTGCCGGTCAGCAGATAAGCCGTCTTGCCAGGGCCGTCGGGTTCGAGAAGCGTCGCCATGATCATATCGGCGGGCCAGGCGCGCGACTGTGGCGCGACGCCCAGCGCACGCCATTCGGCCATCGTTTTCCACTGGCTATGCCGGGCATGGACACGGGGACAGCGCGGGCTTGTCGTCCGGTTGGCGATCGATGCCCGGTCCAGCGTCGACGGCACGTTGACCGCAAAGCCCCACGGGACGCCGGAGCGCCAGCCGGCGTTCACGAAATAGTTCGCAATCGATGCCAGCGTATCGGCATTGCTGTTCCAGATATCGGCAACGCCGTCACCATCGCCATCGCGTGCGAGGCGGAGATAGACGCTCGGCAGGAATTGCGGTCCACCGAACGCGCCTGCCCAGCTGCCGACCAGCTTATCGCGCGGCACGCCGCGATCGATCATCTTCAGCGTGGCGACGAACTCATCGGCAAACAGCGTGCGGCGGCGACCCTCATAGGCGAGGCTAGCCAGGGCACGCGGCAGATCGAACCCGCCCATCACCTTGCCATAGTTCGTTTCATGCCCCCAGATCGCGACCATGATCGATTCGGGAACGCCGGTCTCCTGCTCGATCGCCGCCAGCCTGGCTCTGGCCCGCTGATAGGCGGCACGACCGCGATTGATACGATCGGCATCGACATGCCGGGCCTTGTAGGGTGCGAACGCGGGGATCGGGGCGTTGGGCGCGCTTTCCGGCTGCTGGCGGTCAAGCGCCACGACGCGCGGGTTATAGGTGAGCGTCGGGACGACCGCCGAAATCGTCGCGGGCCGGACGCCCGCCGCGCGCGCCTGCGCTGCCAATGTGTCGAGATAGGCGGTGAAGCCCGCTTCGTCCTGCGCGATGGCAGGCGTGCTTGCCAAGGTCAGCGATACAAGCGCCAATCCGAACCGATAAAAGCGTGAACACAGCATCGCCATGCTGTTGCACAGCAGCGCGCAGGCATGAACCCCCGTTCGGCCGGACGCGATGAAATCACGACCGAACTCAGCAAAAAAGCGCGCTACCCGCGAGGGCAGCGCGCTTTATTATCGTCTGTCCGGTGGCCCGGACAGTGATTACGATCAGGCGAGCGCCGGACGCACGCTGCGACGACGGAGCGCCGCACCAGCGAACAGGAAGCCACCGATCATCATCGCCCAAGCCGACGGTTCTGGCACCGGAGCGAACACGCCCTGGCCACCATAAGAGCCGTTGCCGCGCGAGGTGCCCTTGATCGAAATCGTGTTCATCACGCCCGCGAAAACGGGAACCGAGTTGGCGAAGACGACTTCGTTGATGGCGCCGGTCACGCCGGTCAGCTGAACGCCGTTGAAGAACACTTCGGTGAAGTCGAGGTCGTCAATGCCTTTGAACTTCACCGCGCTGGTCGACACGGTGCCGCTGGCCAGGCCGTCCGCCGGCAGTTCGAACTCATAGATGTGCCAGAAAGAACCAGCAGCGATGCCCGACTGGCCGAAGCTCGCCGAGATCGTGCCGGCCGGACCGAACGCGATGTTCATGTCCGAAGCACCGAAATAGGTCTGTGCGCTGGCGGGCGTCGCCACGAGCGCAACTGCAAAAAGCGACAACACGGCCGCCAAAAGCTTACGAAACATTACAATTCTCCCCACGTGTGATCGCGCCGAAGCGTTCTCAAGTCGCGATAATACGTGATGTTAATAGAATATCAACCGAAGACATCGGGAGCAACCGTCCCGTATTGATCCGATCGCGATCCCCCGCTAGCGGGAAGAGACTGGAGAGATGGCCGAGTGGTTTAAGGCAGCGGTCTTGAAAACCGCCGTGGGTGCAAACTCACCGTGGGTTCGAATCCCACTCTCTCCGCCACCCCCGTTTGCCAGCTTTCGCAGTCCTTCGCGAAAAGTCTCTTTTCCCAAGCTTTTTAGCCGCACCTGCGTTCGCAGGCGATTGCAATCCGAATCGGCGCTACGCAAATGTTCTTTGGGGGTATTTTGGGGGTATGGTCCCCACCAGCTGGGGGCATCACTTGCTAACGGACGCGAAGGGCAGCGCGGCGAAGCCGACTGGCAAACCGTACAAGCTGTCGGACGCACGAGAGCTGTTTTTTTGTGGCGGCTACGGGATATCGATCCTGGCGTTGGAAATAACGTCTCAGCGGCAAGAAACGGGCGCCTGTGTTGGGCGCCTATCCGGAGATGCCGCTGAGCAAAGCGCGCCATTCGCGCGACGCCGCAGCCTTGATGCTTCGGGGCGGGGGCAGGATCGCCGCCAAAAAATTCAGCGAAGAAACGAAGGTCAGCGCCGCGTACCGGCTTCCCACACCGCACCAGCCACGCCACCGCCGACGCTGAGCGCGGGGCTATCCCGGTTCCCGTCGATACGCAGGACCAGCATCGCATCAAGCGCGGAACGGGGCGGCCCAGCTCGGCGATGGTCTGCCATGATCTCGCCAACGGCATAGCGCGCGCCGTCGTCCGAGGTGACGAGTCGACGCTCGTCCCGCCGCCATGCCGGATCGTCGGCAGCGCCGGTTGCAATGGGCTCTGCCGCCCGCCCGGTTCCGGCAGCAGCGCGAACCGACAAGTCGCGCAGGTCATATTGGCTGGCTCGCCGCGCGGTCAGGTCGAGCAAGATCGGACCGGCAACGCCCCGGGGGGCTACGTCACCACTCGCCGCAGCGGCCGCGATGCCGGCCGCCGCTGCCATCTGGTGATGACCACTACCTACCGGCCGCTCACCCGCATAGCAGGGTGAGGTCGCGAGTATCACGACAATACAGAAATGCTTCGCCCGCAGCATCGCCGTTCCCCAACTGACGCATTCATCAGAATGCAGAAGATACGGCGAATAGGCAATCTAGTTCCGCATTTTTGGCAAATGCGCCAACATTGATGGCAATTGGAGTGTGAAATCCGGCCATACAGGCCCGGAACCGTTGGTCGACCTCATCTTTCTGCGCCGACCTGATCGGCCATTGCCGGTCGAGGCGCTCCTCCCCGACGCCGCGAGGAGGAGCGCAATCTTCGCGTCAAACCGGGGTCAACCCGGCTTGCAGCTTATTTCTTGCCGAGGGTAAGACCGCCAAAGCGCTTGTTGAAGCGCGCAACCTGGCCGCCCTGATCGAGCAGCTGGCCGCGGCCGCCGGTCCAGGCGGGATGCGCGAGCGGATCGATCTCAAGCTGCATCACGTCGCCTTCCTTGCCCCAGGTCGAGCGCGTTTCATACACGGTGCCGTCGGTCATCTGCACCTTGATCATGTGATAATCGGGGTGGGTGTTCTGCTTCACAGTGAAATTCCTTAGAAAAGCCGCCGGTTTCCGACCGGTAGCGGACGCGCGCGCCTAGCAGAGCCCGGCGGCGCGCGCAACCTGTTGTCTCGGCAAGCATCGCGGCCCCCAGCGGGTCACCGCAGGCGCCTCAAGTCGTCGGCGGGTCCGCGATCATCGCGGTGAACGAACATTCGGCAGCCGTCTCGCCATCGATCGTCGCCCGGCCCGCAAATTTGCAGACACGCGAGCGCTTCTGCACGAATTCGACGTGAAGCTTGAGCAATACGCCCGGCTCCACCGGCTTGCGGAACTTCACATCGTCGATCGCCATGAAATAGACGAGCTTGCCCGAACCGGCCAACCCTAGCGATTCCACCGCGAGCACGCCCGCCGCCTGCGCCAGCGCCTCGACCGTCAGCACGCCCGGCATGATCGGGCGGCCGGGGAAATGGCCCTGGAAAAACGATTCGTTGATCGTCACCGCTTTGACCGCGACGATCGACCGGTCGAGGATCAGTTCCTCGACCCGGTCAACCAGCAACATCGGAAAGCGATGCGGCAGCGCCGCCATCACCCGGCCGATGTCGAGCGGGCCGATATTCGTGCCTGCTTCTTCCGTCATGCTCAGCGCGGCTCGGGCTTGGCCGGTCGTGCCGCACCGGCGGCAGGCGCGGTGGCTGCGCCGGCGGCGGGCGCCTGCTGCTGTTGCTGCTGGGCACGTGCCACCGCCAGCTGATAGGCACGACGCTTGAGCTCGCTCACCTGCTGCTGGAACTGAACCGTGCGCTGCTGCGGGCGCCAGTCGGCCGGCGGGGTGATCGCAACCGTCGGCGTCTTGTCGACTTCGGCCAGCACCAGATCGGTGATGTCCATCGCGTCGGGCGCATAGACGATCGCCTCGGGCTGGAGGATCGCGTTGATCTTGCGCGCGTTGACTACCTGGATCTGCGCCGCGTCATAGACAGCCAGCAGCTTTTCGAAAGCGAACAGCTCGGCCAGGATCGACGGCATCTGCAGCTTCTGGATTTCCTCGTTCGCCTGATTCTGCAGCGTCATCAGACGCTGATAATTCGGATCCTTGCGCGCGGCAGCGGCCTGTTCTTCCTGCTCGGAAACCTGGCCGTCCTTGTTCGTGTCGATCGTGGCGATCAACGCCTTGGCGTCGGCCTGGAACTTGTCTTGGCGCGCCTTGATCTGATCCTGAACCGGCTTGTACGTGGTCTCGATCTGCTTCTCGGCGGTCGTGAACGCCTTGGCGCGCGTCAGAACGTCCATCTGGTTGACGGTGGCAAAGCCGGCGACCTGCGCGGTGGCCGGTGCCGCTGCCGCAACAGCGACCGATGCGGCAAGCGCCGCCACGAAAACGCGTTTGTTGGTCATTAGAACTGGGTCCCTACATTGAAAGTAATGAGCTTCTTGTCGTCGCCGGGCTGGCTGACGAGCACCTTCGCCAGATCGATGCGCAGCGGCCCGAACGGCGAGTTCCAGTTGACGCCGATACCGACAGAAATGCGCGGCGACGCCGTGCTGCCACGATAGACTTCATAGAATGGCGCGGTCGACGTGTAATATTGCGAGTTGACCGAGGTACCAACACAGGCGTCTGTGCTTGATGCAGCATAGCCGACGGCGCAGTGCGTCGTGTAGTTAGCATAATCACCCGTCGAAACTACGTAAACCGGGTTGCCACTGCTGTCGAACTGATAGTTGATACGCGGCAGATAGGTCGGCGAACCATCGGCATTGTAAAGCAGCTCGCCGTTGGTCCCCGTCGCCTGCGTGAAGTAGTTGTTCGTCTGCGGCCGTTTGATCGAGAACAACGAGCCGGCCATCAGGTAGATCGAGGGCCGCAGGCCCAGCTCCGCCGCGCCCGATCCCAGCGGCAGCTGGAGTTCTGCCTTGGTCAGGTAATAGGCCTTGCCGCCGAGCGCGTCGTCGGTGACCTGATCCTTGCCATCGAGCAGCAGCTGCGTACCGCTCGAAGGGTCACCCGTGTAGTAATAGCGCTGCACGCGAGGCCCGACGCCGCGGATATCGAAACCGCGGAACTGCGGTTCACCGAGGTAGAACCGATCGGTGATGCGAACTTCGCTTCCGTCGAGGCTCTTGATCACCCCGCCTTCGGCGCTCGCCTGCAGCACGAAGCCGCCGCCGATGCCCCAATATTTGTCGGCGTTCACGCGCCCGCGAACATAGCGCACATCGCCGCCCAGGCCGGCAAAATCGCCGCTGAACGACACGCGCTGCCCCCGCGTCGGTCGCAACCGGCTGTTGAGGCTGTCATAGATCAGCGAGATGCCGACCAGCGAGGTCAGGCGATTGCCCACCGCTTCGCAATAATAGCGCCCAGCCTTCACAGGATCGCACTGGCCATCGGTGTAGAACGTGTCGCGGTCGAGCGTCACGTCGTCCTTGGCCAGATAATAGCGGCCAGAGAGCGTCCAGTATTCGGTCAGCGGCAAGCCCGCGACAAGCTGGAAGCCCGTCGACACCTGCCGATAGGTCGTGTTGCGATCGGTGCCGTAATAGTTGAACGAGTTATAGTCGCGCCGGAAGACCGTCGCACCCAGCGCAATGTTTGAATCGAACAGATAGGGCTCGGTAAAGCCGAGCTCGACCGACTTCGAATAGCTCGAATAATCGACCGACGCCGAAACCGTCTGACCCATGCCGCGGAAGTTGCGCTGGCGGATCGACGCCTGCAGGATCAGCCGCTCGAGGCTCGAGAAGCCGGCCGACAGCGTCAGTTCGCCATTTGGCTTTTCCTCGACATTCGCCGCGAGCACGATCCGGTCGGGTGCCGATCCTTCCTTGCGCTCGATCTCGAACTTGTCCTGGAAATAGCCAAGGCTATTGATGCGGTCCTGCGAACGCTTGACGAGGAAGGTATTGAACGCATCGCCTTCCGCCACACGCATTTCGCGGCGAATGACTTTGTCCTGGGTCTGGCGGTTGCCGGTGATGTCGATCCGCTCGATGTAGGTGCGGTTCGCCTCGCCGATGTGGAAGTTCATCGACATCGTCAGCGCGTCCTTGTCGCGCTGGAAGTCCGGGCGGACATCGGCAAAGGCATAGCCGAACAGGCCGGCGGTCTCGCTCAGCTGCTCGACGGCATCTTCCACCGCCTTGGCGTTATACCAATCGCCTTCCTTGATCGGCAGCGCGGCGGCGAGCTTCTTGTCATCGAAGTCGCGGATCGCGCTGTCCACCGTCACCGGCCCAAACTTATAGCGCGGCCCCTCCTCCACCACATAGGTGATGATGAAGTCCTTCTTGTCCGGCGTCAGTTCGGCCACAGCCGAAATCACGCGGAAATCGGCATAGCCTTCGGTCAGGTAGAATTGGCGCAGCTTCTGCTGGTCATAGGCCAGGCGATCCTGGTCATAGGAGGTGTTCGAACTGAGCAGATGCGCAAGGCTCGCCACCTTGGTCGCCATCTCGCCGCGCAGCTTGCCGTCCGAAAACTGTTCGTTGCCGATGATATTGATCTGGCGGACCTTGGACTTCGGCCCTTCGTGAATCTCGAAGATCACGTCGACGCGGTTCTGGTCGAGGCTGACCATCTTCGGCTCGACGGTCGCGGCGAAACGCCCCTGGCGACGATACAGCTCGACGATGCGGGCAATGTCCGAACGGACCGCCGTGCGCGTGAAGATCTGGCGCGGACGGAGTTTGATCTCCTTGTCGATCTTGTCCTGCTTGAGCCGCTTGTTGCCTTCGAACACGACGCGGTTGATCACCGGGTTCTCGCGGATGCGGATCACCAGATTGCCGGTTTCCACGCCCTCGATCGCGACGTCCGCCAGAAGGTCGGACGCGAGCAGATCCTTGATCGCCTGGTCGATCGTCTCGTTGGTGTAGCTGTCACCGACGCGCAGGCGGGTGTAGCTGAGCACGGTTTCGGGTTCGATGCGCTGCGATCCTTCGACACGCAGCGCCTTGATGGTCCGGACGACGGGCGGGGTCACCGCCTGCGTCGCCGGCGCAGCCTGAGGCTGGCCGGCGGGGGCCGCCGCCGTCTGCGCGGTTGCCGGCGCCGCCACGCCCGACAGGATCGTCCCTGCCAGAAGCGTCGCCGTTGCGCGCGCGCCGAAATTGCTTGCCTTGATCGCAGTCACCATCCCACCCCAGTCGGAATCCAAATTAATGCCGGTCGGCGCACGCGGCGAAATGCCGCCCTGCCCGAACCCCCTTAGCCGATCAAGCCGGCCAGATTTCTCCACACACCGAATGCGCCCAGATCATTGAACGTTACCAGGAGCATGAGCGCAAGAATTGCGATCATGCCGCCCCGGAACGCCCATTCCATCACCTGCGGTTCCACCGGGCGCCGGCGGACCGCTTCGACTGCGTAGAACAACAGATGACCGCCATCCAGCACCGGGACTGGCAACAGGTTGATGAATCCAAGGTTAATCGAAACCAGCGCGACGAGGAACGCGAACTCGGTCGGCCCAAGCGACAACTGCTCGCCGGATACCTGGGCAATCCGTAACGGGCCGCCCATCTCTTTCATCGAACGGCGGCCGGTAATGATCTGGCCCAGCCCGTCGGCCGTCATCCGGACGATGTCGCCGGCCATATGCGCGCCGACGATCGGCGCCTGAAGCGCGCTCACCGGCACCTGTACGCTCTTGGCCACCCCGATGCCCAGCTGACCGATGCGGATCTCGTTGCCGAAACGATCCTGCTCGACGATCACCCCGATCGTCGCTTCCACCGACCGGGTCTCACCACCGCGCTCGAAGCGGATGCGGACGCGCTCGTTCGGCCGAAGCTGGGTGAACTGCGCCAAGTCGCTATAGGTCTCGACCGATCGGCCGCCCAGCGAAATAATATGGTCGCCCGGCTGTAAGCCTGCGGTCGCCGCGCCACTGCCCGGCACGACCGTCCCGACCACCGATGGCGTGCGGTTCTCGCCAAATACCAGCACGAACGCCGATAGGATGACGATCGCGACGACGAAGTTCGCGATCGGCCCGGCGGCGACGATGATCGCGCGCTGCCAAAGCGGCTTCGCTTGGAAGGTTTGTGCGCGCTCATGCGCGGGCAGGCGCAGCCATTCGGGCGATGGCTGGCTGGCCGGGTTCATGTCGCCGGCAAAGCGCACATAGCCGCCCAGCGGCAGCCAGCCGAATTTCCAACGGGTGCCGCGGCGATCGGTGATGCCCACGATCTCGCGGCCGAAGCCGATCGAGAATTCCTCGGCCTTCACGCCGAACGCGCGGCCCGCGAGATAATGACCCAGCTCGTGCAAAAACACGAGCGGTCCGATCACCAGCGCAAAGGCGAGCACGGCGAACAAAATGGCTGAGCTTCCGATCAAGCGACACAGTCCTTCACACGCTCGACCGCATATCGCCGCGCTTCCTCATCGATCGCCAGGACGGCGTCGAGCGTATCCGGCGCGACCGGGTCATAGCGCTCCAGCGTATCGGCAGAGATTGCGGCAATTTCAAGAAAGCCGATCCGTCCCGCAAGGAAGGCGGCGACCGCCACTTCGTTGGCGGCATTGAGGATCGCCGGACGGGCGCCGCCCGCCTTCAGCGCCTCGATCGCGAGCGCCAGCGCGGGAAAGCGGTCCAAATCGGGGTTTTCGAAGTCGAGGCGACCGACGGCGGCGAGATCGAGCGGCTCACACGGCGTCTCCATTCGCTCGGGCCACGCCAGCGCATAGGCGATCGGCGTCCGCATGTCCGGCGTGCCGAGCTGGGCCAGCACCGATCCGTCGACATATTCGACCATCGAATGCACCACCGACTGCGAATGGACGAGCACCGCCAGCTGGTCTGCCGTCACCGGAAACAGATGAAATGCCTCGATCAGTTCGAGTCCCTTGTTCATCATCGTCGCCGAGTCGACCGAGATCTTTGCGCCCATCGACCAGTTGGGATGCGCCACCGCCTGCGCCGGGGTGATGTCGCGCATCGTCGCCTTGGGCGTGGTGCGGAACGGGCCGCCGCTCGCGGTCAGGATGATGCGGCGTACGCCCTTTGGCGCCGTGCGGTCGAGGCACTGGAACACGGCGTTGTGCTCGGAGTCCACCGGCAGCAGCGTGGTATCGTTCGCCCGTGCCGCCGCCATCATCACCTCGCCCGCCGAAACGAGCGACTCCTTGTTGGCGAGCGCCACGGTGCCGCCGCCTTCCAGTGCCGCCATCACCGGCTTCAGGCCCGCCGTGCCGACGATCGCCGCCATCGTCCAGTCGGCCCCCATGCGCGCGGCGTCGCATACCGCCCCTGCCCCGCCGAACGCCTCGACCCCGCTCCCGGCAAGGCGATCGCGCAGTGCCGCAAGGCAGCTTTCGTCGGCGACGACGGCGTATCGCGCGCGCGTGCGCAGCGCCGCTGCGGCAAGCTTGTCGACGTCGCAGTTCGCGGTGAGCGCGACCACGTCGAACGCATCCGGGTTGCGCTCGATCAGGTCGAGCGTCGAGCTCCCGACCGAACCCGTGGCGCCCAGCACGGTGACCCGTTTCACCACCAGAATCCCCCAGTGCTCGAATAATATTGCACTTCAAAAAATATTGCTGCCACGGGCGCGGCAAACACCAGCCCGTCCAGCCGGTCGAGTATGCCGCCATGTCCCGGCAGCAGCGAGCCCGAATCCTTGACGCCGGCGACGCGCTTCAGATGACTCTCGAACAGGTCGCCGAGCTGCGAGACGACAGCGAGAATCGGCGAGAGCGCCACCATCCCGATACCGCCCGCCATTGCGGGGCGCAGCGCGACGAAGAGAAGCGTAAAGGCCAGCGATGCCGCCACGCCGCCGCCCAGCCCTGCCCAGGTCTTGTTCGGGCTGATTGTCGGCGCCAGCTTCGGCCCGCCGATCGCCCGCCCCGCGAAATAGGCGCCGCTGTCGCAAACCCAGACGATCGCCATCGTCCACAGCGTGATCGCGAAACCATCCGGGTGCGCGCGCAACAGCAGCAGCGCGAACACCGGCAGGCCTACATAAAGGTGGCCCGCCGCCAGTCGCGAATTGCGCGAAACGATTGCGGTGAAGAAAAATGCGGCGAAGATCAGCCCCAGCGCGAAAAACCCCGGTCCCGCCGCCAGCGGACACAGGATCGCCAGCGGCACCGACAGTCCATATTGCGCCAGCCGCTTCTCACGCGCATCGACCCGCATCAGATCGGCCCATTCGCCGAGCATCAGCAGCGCCATGACGACGACGACGAGCCAGAAACCGAAACCGCCGGCCCATAGCGCCGCCAGCGCCAGCCCGACCAGCGCCAGCCCGACGAGCACCCGGACCTTAAGGTCTGACGCCGCGCTCACAGGCCCCCGAAGCGGCGCTGTCGGCGGCCAAACTGGGCGACTGCGTCGCTCAGCGTGCGCTCGTCGAAATCGGGCCAGAGGGTGTCGACGAACAGCAGCTCGGCATAGGCAGCCTGCCAGAGCAGGAAGTTGGAAAGCCGCTGTTCGCCCGAGGTGCGGATCAGCAGATCCAGCGGCGGCAGCCCCGTCGTCTCGAGCTCGTTCTCGAACGCCGCGTCGTCGATCGCCACCGGGTCGATCTCGCCCGCGCTCGCCCGCGCGGCGAGCCGCCGTGCCGCCGCGACGATCTCCGCCTGCGCGCCATAATTGAGCGCGATGACGAGCGTCGGCCCGGGATTGTCGCCCGTGCGCGCCACCGCCGCGTCGATCATCGCCACCAGATCAGGCGAAAGGCGGCGCCAGTCGCCGATCACACGCAGTCGCACGCCCTCCGCGATCAACTCGTCGAGCTCGCTGGCAAGGAAGTGGCGGAGCAGGCCCATCAGGTCGCGGACCTCGTCCTCCGGCCTGCGCCAGTTCTCGGACGAGAAGGCGTAGAGCGTCAGCACCTCGATGCCCAGCGAACGCGCCGCGCGGCTGACACGGCGAACCGCCTCGACGCCCTGCCGATGACCGGCGATCCGCGGCATCAGCCGCTTCTTCGCCCAGCGGCCATTGCCGTCCATGATGATCGCCACGTGGCGCGGCGGCGGCGGTCCATCCCCGGCCACCGGCGCCGGCTTAGCAGCCATCGCCATGCGCCTGTCGCTCCGGCCCGGGGGAAACGCCGCCGATCACTTGCCCAGGATTTCCTTTTCCTTCGCCGCCGCCGCGGCGTCGATGTCCGCGATCGTCGCGTCGGTCAGCTTCTGCACCTCGGCTTCATGGCGCTTGCGCTCGTCCTCGGCGAAGACACCCTTCTTCTCGTCGGTCTTAAGGCTGTCCATGCCGTCACGGCGGACGTTACGCGCAGCCACCCGCGCCTTTTCGGCATATTGATTGGCGAGCTTGGCGAGTTCCTTGCGCCGCTCCTCGGTCAGATCTGGGATCGGCAGACGCAGCGTCTGGCCGTCGACGATCGGATTGAGGCCCAACCCGGCCGAACGGATCGCCTTGTCGACCGGGCCGACATTCGACTTGTCCCACACCTGCACCGAAAGCATGCGCGGCTCGGGCACCGATACCGTCGCGACCTGATTGAGCGGCATGTGCGCCCCATACACCTCGACGGTGACCGGATCGAGCAGCGAGGTCGACGCACGGCCGGTGCGCAACCCACCGAGATCGTGCTTCAGCGACTCAACGGCGCCGGCCATGCGGCGTTCGAGGTCGGCCTTGTCATAAGCGGCCATTTTCGGCTCTCCTTGCAATCGTACGAACAGGGGTCAGGCGGTCTCGCCGCTGACGATGGTGGACGTGCCTTCGCCGCGCAGCACCGAGGCGAGATTGCCTTCGCCGCGGATGTTGAAGACGACGATCGGAATATTGTTGTCACGGCAAAGCGCGACCGCCGATGCATCCATCACCTTCAGATTGTCGGCGAGGACGCGATTGTAGCTCAGCGTCTCATAACGGGTTGCGGTCGGCACCTTCTTGGGATCGGCATCGTAGACGCCGTCGACCGAGGTGCCCTTGAACAGCGCGTCGCAGTTCATTTCGGCGGCGCGCAGGGCGGCCGTGGTGTCGGTGGTGAAGAACGGCAGGCCGGTCCCTGCTGCAAACAGCACGACGCGGCCCTTTTCCATGTGCCGCTCGGCGCGCCGGCGGACATAGGGCTCGCACACGCTCGCCATTGGAATGGCAGACTGGACGCGGGTATCGACGCCCACTTTCTCGAGCGCATTCTGCATCGCCAACGCGTTCATCACGGTGGCCAGCATGCCCATATAATCGGCGCTCGCGCGGTCGAAGCCCTGCGCCGCGCCGGCAAGGCCGCGGAAGATGTTGCCGCCACCCACCACCATGCAGATTTCAAGCCCGCTTTCGCGCGCATCCTTCACTTCCAGCGCGACACGCTCGCAGGTTTCGGGATCGATCCCGAACTGGCCCTGGCCCATCAGGACCTCGCCCGACAGCTTGAGCAGAATGCGACGGAATTTGGGAGCGGACATGCGGACCTTACTGCGGGAAGCGGATAGCGAAGCGGCGCGGACCTTAGAGGTGCCGCGCCGCCGGAACAAGCAAAGATGCCGGGCATGCGCCGCGTCGGCGAGCGCCCGGCTCGTTGCGCTTACTTGGTGAGACCGGCCGTCGCCGCCACTTCGGCAGCGAAGTCGCTCTCTTCCTTCTCGATGCCCTCGCCGAGCTGGAAGCGGACATAGTCCTTGAGGACGATCGCCGAACCCGAGTCCTTCGCCGCCTTGGCAATGACGTCCGACACCGGGGTCTTGCCGTCCATCACGAACAGCTGGCTGAGCAGCGCGTTTTCCTTGGCGAACTTCTTCACCGCGCCGTCGACCATCTTCTCGATGATCTCGGCCGGCTTGCCGCTCTCGGCAGCCTTTTCGGCGGCGATCGCACGCTCACGGGCGAGCACGTCCTGATCCAAGCCGCTCTCGTCCAGCGCCAGCGGGAAAGCAGCGGCGATGTGCATCGCCAGCTGCTTGCCGAGCGGCTCGAGCACGTCGACGCCGGCTTCCGATTCGAGCGCGACAAGCACGCCGATCTTGCCGAGGCCCGGGGCCGCCGCATTGTGGACGTACGGGATAACCGCGCCCTTGCTGACTTCGACCTTCTTGGCGCGACGCAGCACCTGGTTCTCGCCGATGGTGGCGATGTTGGCGGTCAGCGCCTCGTCGACGGTCTGGCCCGATTCCATTTTTGCGCCCTTGATCGCGGCGATGTCGTCACCGGCTTCCAGCGCCAGTGCGGTGGTTTCGCGAACGAAGTTCTGGAAGATCTCGTTCTTGGCGACGAAGTCGGTCTGCGAGTTCACCTCGACGGCGACACCCTTGATGCCGGCAACGGCCAGGCCGACCAAGCCCTCGGCCGCGGTGCGGCTCGACTTTTTGGCGGCGGCAGCGAGGCCCTTGGCGCGCAGCCAGTCGGCAGCGGCTTCCATGTCGCCATTGGTCTCGGAAAGCGCCTTCTTGCAATCCATCATGCCGGCGCCGCTCTTTTCGCGGAGTTCCTTGACGGCGGCTGCAGTGATCTCGGCCATGTCTCTATTCCTCAGTTAAAAGTCGGGCGGAGCAGTGCGTGCGCCCTGCCCCGCCCCGATTACGGTTCGATGACGCGGGCGATCAGGCGTCGATCTGACGCTCGCCTTCTGCGGCGGTTTCGGGCTCGGTCGACGCGGCCGGCGCCTCGACCTGCAGCGCTTCCTCGACCGGGGGCTGCTCGGCAGCACCGAAGTCATAGCCCTGCTGCATCAGTGCCTCGCGGCCACCGCGGGTCGCGGCAATGGCAACCGCTTCGCAGTAGAGGCGGATCGCGCGGCTGGCGTCATCGTTGCCCGGCACCGGGAAGGCGATGCCGTCCGGCGAAACGTTCGAATCGAGGATCGCGACGACGGGGATGCCCAGCGTGTTGGCTTCCTTGATCGCCAGCTCTTCCTTGTTCGCGTCGATCACGAACATGATGTCGGGAATGCCGCCCATGTCGCGTATGCCGCCGAGCGAAAGCTCGAGCT
Organism: Sphingomonas sp. RS6; assembly: GCF_054489705.1. NCBI lineage: Bacteria > Pseudomonadati > Pseudomonadota > Alphaproteobacteria > Sphingomonadales > Sphingomonadaceae > Sphingomonas > Sphingomonas sp. RS6. The sequence goes on along the minus strand of NZ_JBTMWM010000003.1, from coordinate 146,029 downwards.
TGTCGCGCTCGCGGGTGAGCTGCAGCACTTCCTTCTTGGTCAGGCCGTGCGTGTCGCCCGACAGCTGCTCTTCCAGCGTCTTCAGGCGCTTGATCGACTGGCTGATCGTCTTCCAGTTGGTGAGCATGCCGCCCAGCCAGCGATGGTTGACGAAGTGCTGGCCGGCACGACGCGCGGCATCAGCGATCGGCTCCTGCGCCTGGCGCTTGGTGCCGACGAACAGGACCTTGCCGCCGCTTGCGACGGTCGAGCTGACGAATTCGAGGGCGCGCGCGAACAGCGGAACGGTCTGCGACAGATCGATGATGTGAACGCCGTTGCGATCACCGAAGATGTAAGGCTTCATCTTCGGGTTCCAGCGGTGCGTCTGGTGGCCGAAATGCGCGCCCGATTCGAGCAGCTGCTGCATGGAGACGACGGGTGCCGCCATAGGGATAACTCCTTCCGGTTGTGCCTCTGGGAAGCGGGAATTCGGAAACAGCTCCGAACACCGGTTTATGATGCTTCCCATGCGGGTTGAGGCGCGCCCCTTACTCGAGCTCGCTCGATTGCGCAACCCCGGAACGCAAGAAGAACATCGCTTGACGATGGAACGTTAATGGAACATACGGCGATCACAACGCGTACTTGGAACGCGGATGCTGGCCCAGCCGTCCTGGAGCCCGCTTCCACGCGTACCGAGTTCGAGGATTGGGGAGCCTGTGATGATGGGAATCGCTGCCTTTTTGCTGTTCGCAGTCGCGCTTGGGGCGTCGGTGCTGACGATCGCCGCGAGCATTGCTCCGCAACGCCATCGATTTGCCGAGTTGTTCGGAGCGTCGCCGCGTCCCGCCGCGCCTTACCGGCTGGCGCGTGTCACGGCGCGGGCGGTGCCGGCTCGGATGCCCCGGCGTCCGAAGCTGCGCGCAGCCGCCTGACCTTGCGATACGCGCGAACGCTGAACGGGATCGTCGCGAGATAGAGCAGCGCGGCGACCGTCAGTGTGGTCCAGGGCGCCGAAACGAGCGCCGCGGCCGCGACGACCAGCACGGCGATTGCCTCGAAGCGAACGTCGCGCCGCAGCCGGATCGTCGGTGAGAAGGTGGCGATGCTCGAAATCATCAGGATCGCCACGATCGCGGTCCACACCGCGACGATGACGGGCGAACGGAACATCGTCTCCCCAGTCCACAGCCACATATAGAGCGGCGCAAAGGCAAGCGCCGCTCCCGCAGGCGCCGGCACCCCCGTGAGAAAGCCCGCCGACTTATGCGGCTGATGCGCGAGATCGATTTGCGCATTGAAACGGGCAAGGCGCAGTGCGCAGAACAAGGCCTGGATCAGCGCAATGGTCCAACCAAAGCGGCCAAGCGATTGCAGCGACCACAGATAGAGGATCAGCGCCGGCGCCACACCGAACGAGATGGCGTCGGATAGACTGTCGAGTTCGGCGCCGAACCGGCTTTCCGCGCGCATCAGCCGCGCGATCCGGCCATCAATGCCGTCGAGCACCGCCGCCGCCAGCACCATCAGTACCGCAATCTCCCAATTGCCGAGGAGGGCAAAGCGAATGCCGGTAAGGCCCGAACAGAGCGCAAGCGCCGTCACCGCATTGGGCAGGACGGCGCGCAGCGGAATGCCGCGCGGCAGGCGACGCTTGGTTCGCGGCAACCCGCGCAGGTGCGAATCGGTCACTGCGCCACCCCGGCTGCGTCGGCAGCGCCGCGGCGCGCGATGATCGTCTCGCCTGCGATCGCCCGCTGGCCGAGCGCGACCTGGCAGCCATATGCTTCGGGAACAAACACGTCGACGCGGCTGCCGAACCGGATCAACCCCACGCGCTGTCCCGCCACCACCATGTCGCCAGGCTTCACAAAACTGACGATGCGGCGCGCGATCAGGCCCGCAATCTGGGTGAAGCCGATGCGCAGCCCGTCCCGATCCTCGATAACCACGTGCTGTCGCTCATTCTCGTCGCTAGCCTTGTCCAGATCCGCGTTCAGGAACTTGCCCGAAATGTAGATCACGTGGCGGATCGTGCCGGTGATCGGCGTCCGGTTTACATGCACATCGAACACGCTCATGAAAATCGATACGCGGACCATCGGTTCCGTGCCGAGCGCGTGCGGGCCGGCCAGTTCCGGCGGCAAAGGCACCCGTTCGATCATCGTCACGAGCCCGTCCGCCGGCGAGACGATCAGGCCTTCGCCGACGGGAGTGATGCGCACCGGATCGCGGAAGAACGCGGCGACCCCGATCGTCAGGACGATGAGCGGCCAGGTGAGCACATCCCAGACCCACAGGCTGAGCACCGCGATCGCGGCTGCGATCGCCACATATTTGTGCCCCTCCGGATGGACCCCGGGGAGGCGCCACTTGACGGTGGAGGTTCCGATCGGGGGCTTGTCTAGCGATGTCATGATTGCCGGTCTAACCTCACCGCTGTCGCTTTCCTAGGGCAAGCGCAATCCGGCGCTCGCGCCTTTGCCGTTTTTGGCGCATGAACCGCGACCGCCACAAGCCCGCACCCTGTGTTTTCGCGAGCCAGGGCTGTGTTTTCCCGAGACAGGATCGTAAGCGGCCGTTGGACGTTGGGAACGACATCGCTTGCGCTTCGCCTGATTTTTGCGCAGGCGGTGCAATTCGATCGTAACAGAGCTTAAGGAAGCCCATGCCCCCTTCGACCGCCGCAACCAAGCGCCGCAGCGCCCGCCGCAGCCGCCCCGCCGGCGTTCCGTCGCCCTGGATGTTTTTCCTGCAAGGCTTTTTCAAGCGACCGACCATGGTCGGCGCGGTCGCGCCCTCTTCGGGCAAGACCATCCGTCGGATGCTGCGCCCAGTCGATTGGGAAAACACCCGCGTGTTCGTCGAATATGGCCCGGGCGTCGGCACCTTCACCCGGCCGATCCTCGATCGCCTGCGGCAGGACGCCAAGCTGATCGTGATCGACACCAATCCCGACTTCATCCGCTATCTGCGTCAGACGATCGATGACCCGCGGCTGATCGCGGTCCAGGGGTCGGCTGCGGACGTCAAGCAGATCCTGGCGGAACATGGCGCGGACCATGCCGATTATATCGCATCGGGTCTGCCCTTCTCGACGCTGCCGGACGGCGTTGGCGACAAGATCGCGAAGGAGACCCATGCGATCCTGCGCACCGGCGGTGCCTTCCTCGTCTATCAATATAATCCCAATGTCCGCAATTTCCTGACGCCTTATTGGGAGCGGATCGATCATGAGATGGAGTGGGTGAACATCCCGCCGGCCCAGCTCTGGTGGGCGTGGAAAGAGTGAAGCCCTGATCCAGCGGCGCCTTCCTGACGGACGGCGCCGCGATCCTTCGCAACTGAGCAGGCAGGCTGCCGCTTGATCCCCCCTGCCCTTGCCCCTAGACGCTGCCGGGTAAATCCACCTGTCTCAGGAAAGCGAGCTTATGGCGAAGATCAAGGTTGCAACGCCCGTCGTGGAGATCGACGGCGACGAAATGACGCGGATCATCTGGGAATGGATCCGCGAGCGCCTGATCCTCCCGTACCTCGACATCGATCTGAAATATTACGACCTCTCGGTGCAGAAGCGCGACGAGACCAACGACCAGATCACCATCGATTCGGCCAATGCGATCAAGCAGTACGGCGTCGGCGTGAAGTGCGCGACGATCACTCCGGACGAGCAGCGCGTCGAGGAATTCAACCTCAAGAAGATGTGGAAGTCGCCCAACGGCACGATCCGCAACATCCTGGGCGGCGTGATCTTCCGCGAACCGATCGTGATCTCGAACGTGCCGCGCCTGATCCCGGGCTGGACCAAGCCGATCGTCGTCGGCCGTCACGCCTTTGGCGACCAGTACAAGGCAACCGACTTCAAGGTGCCCGGCAAGGGCAAGCTGACCATGAAGTGGGAAGGCGAAAATGGCGAGACGATCGAGCACGAGGTGTTCGATTTCCCGCAGGCCGGTGTCGCCATGGGCATGTACAATCTCGACGAGTCGATCCGCGATTTCGCGCGCGCCTCGATGAACTATGCGCTCGGCCGCGGCTGGCCGCTCTACCTGTCGACCAAGAACACGATCCTCAAGGCCTATGACGGCCGCTTCAAGGACATCTTCGCCGAGGTGTTCGAGACCGAGTTCAAGGACCAGTTTCAGGGCGCCGGCATCGTCTACGAGCACCGCCTGATCGACGACATGGTCGCCTCGGCGCTCAAGTGGCACGGCGAATTCGTCTGGGCCTGCAAGAACTATGACGGCGACGTCCAGTCGGACCAGGTCGCGCAGGGCTTCGGCTCGCTGGGCCTGATGACCTCGGTGCTGATGACGCCAGACGGCAAGACGATCGAGGCGGAAGCGGCGCACGGCACCGTCACCCGCCACTATCGCCAGCACCAGCAGGGCAAGGCGACCTCGACCAACCCGATCGCCTCGATCTTCGCCTGGACCGGCGGCCTCAAGTATCGCGGCAAGTTCGACGGCACCCCCGAGGTGACCCGCTTCGCCGAGACGCTGGAGAAGGTCTGCATCGAGACCGTCGAGAGCGGCAAGATGACCAAGGACCTCGCGCTGCTGATCGGCCCGGACCAGGCCTGGATGACCACCGAGCAGTTCTTCGAGGCTATCCGCGTCAACCTCGAAACAGCGATGGGCAGCTGGCAGTAACCGGCTGGCGGGGCGCGCCCGGCGCGCCCCGCGCCTTTCTTTCGGGGCCCGGCAAGCCATTCGTCCTTGCCAAATCAGGCGCCACGTGCTGCGGTTCCGCCATGACCGAGCGAACCCGAGCCGCCGTCGGCCATAGGCCTGTTGATCGACTTTTAACGACTGTTCCACCGACGCAAGGAGCGTCGCGATGCTGAGCCTGACCAACACCGGTTTCAGCGACACCCTGGTTATCCTCGGCGCCGCCGGGCTGGTCATCCCCGCTTTCGCCCGGTTTCGGATCAGCCCCGTCATCGGCTTCATCCTGATCGGCATTCTCGTCGGGCCGGCCGGCTTCGGCAGCCTCGTCGATCGTGCGCCATGGCTCTATTACCTCACCATCTCCGATGCGCATGCGATCGAGCCGTTCGCCGAATTCGGCATCATCCTGCTGCTGTTTTCGATCGGCCTCGAACTCTCGTTCAAACGGCTTTGGGCTATGCGAACGCTGGTGTTCGGCGTAGGCGCGGCCGAATTGTTGGGCTCCGGCCTGATCCTCGCGGCACTGCTCTATTTCACCGGGCTCAGCACCGGCGGCGCGATCGGCCTCGGGCTCGCGCTGGCGCTTTCATCGACCGCGCTCGTGTTGCCCATCGCCGGCACTACCAGTGCGGTGGGCCGCGGCGCGTTCGCGATGCTGCTGTTCGAAGACGTGGCGCTCGTCCCGATCATCTTCGGCCTGGGCGCGCTCGCCCCCGCCGCCGATGGTGATGGTATAGCCCGGCTGCTCGCCACGCTTGGCGCCGGCGCGGCGACGATCGCGGCGCTGTTCGTTGGTGGACGACTGGTCCTGCCGCGGATGTTCGCGCAGGCGGCGCGGACCAAGAGCCCCGAACTGTTCCTCGCGGCCAGCCTGCTCGTCGTGATCGTCGCCAGCCTGGCGACCACGGCGGCTGGCCTGTCCCCGATCGTCGGCGCGCTGATCGCCGGCCTGCTGATCGCGGAAACCGAATATCATGGCGCGGTCGAGGCGATTACCTCGCCGTTCAAGGGGCTGGCGCTCGGGGTGTTCCTTCTGACGGTGGGCATGCAGCTCGATCTCGGCCTGGTCGCGCAGAACTGGGCGCCGCTGCTCGGCGCGACGATCCTCGTCATGGCGGTCAAGGTCGGCGTGACCGCGGTGCTGCTGAGGCTCGCCGGTGCCCGACTGGGTACCGCGGCGGAAACCGCGGTGCTGATGGCCAGCCCGTCCGAGACGACGCTGATCGTGCTTGGCGTCGCGGGCGTCGCCGGGCTGATTCTCCCCGCAACGGTCGCGTTCTGGACGACGGTGACCGCGATCGGGCTTACCGCGACGCCGCTGCTGGCCAAGGCAGGCCGGGTGATTGCCAACCGGATCGAGCGCAACAAGGGCGAGGACGTGCCTGATGAAGATCTGGTGCAGTTGAGTCGCGGCACGGTGGTGATCGGCTTCGGCCGGGTCGGCCACACCGTCGCGGACATGCTCCGGCGGCACGGCAAGCCCTATATCGCCGTCGATGCCGACATCGACACGATCACCCAGGCCCGGCGCGAGGGCTATCATGTGCTGTTCGGCGACGTCACCCGCGCCGAACTGGTCGACCAGCTCCAGCTCGGCCACGCCAACGCGCTGGTGCTGACGATGGACGATCCGGTCCTCACCGTTCGACTGACCAAGCGGGTGCGCGGCTGGGTGCCGCACCTGCCCATCATCGCTCGCGCCCGTGACGCCGCGCACGCCGCCGAACTCTACAAGGCCGGTGCCACCGATGCCGTGCCCGAGACGCTGGAAAGTTCGCTGCAGCTGTCCGAAGCGCTGCTCGTCGATCTCGGCATGGCGGTCGGCCCGGTGATCGCATCGATCCACGAGAAGCGCGACGAGATGCGCCGCGCCATCAAGGAAGCCGCCGGGCTGGAGCGTGAGCCGCGGCTCAACCGGTCACGCCTCAACCCCGAAGTGAACGAGGCGTAAGGCCCATGACGCCCGTGCCGCCCGCCGAGCTTAATGTCGACAAAGGATATACCCGACGATGATTCCGATGCTTGTCGCCCTGCTCGCAGGCGTCGCGCCGCTTCAGGACCAGACGGTTGCGGACCCATTGGCGCCGGCGCGCGCCGGCCGCATCCGCTGCATCGATCCCGATCGCGCCGCCCGTACCTGCCGCACCATCGTGCGCTATACCACGCGCGCCGGTGGCGGCTTTGATGCGATGGTGACGGGCGTCGTCAGCCGGGATCCGACGATCCTGATCGAATATTCGACCTTCGGCCAGGTCCGCGACGGCGCCGTGTGCAGCCGCATCCGGCCGGTCGATTTTCGCGACGGCCGCCTCACCAGCAATGGTGCGCCGCTCACCCCGGTTCTTGCCCAGAGCACGCGCGACAATCTCATGCTCGCGCTCCAGCCCCTGGCGGGCAAGGAACGTTGCTATCGCGAGACGATGAGCGGCGATGAGATCGCCGTCAGCGTGACGATCGACGGAATCGTGCAGTCCGACATGAGCCAGACCGCGATCTGGGTGATGCCCGAGGACGGTTACGCCCCGGGCTGATCACCCCGCCGGTCAGGCGGCGATCTGAGCTTCCGCCAGCGCCGCCTTCACCGCCGCGAGCGCCTCGGCGCCCTTGGTACCGTCCGGACCGCCGCCCTGCGCCATGTCCGGACGGCCGCCGCCGCCCTGGCCGCCGAGCAACGCGACGGCGACCTTCACCAGGTCCACCGCGCTCACGCCGATCTCGTTGGTAACGCCCACCGCGACCGACGCACGGCCTTCGTTCACCGCCACCAGCGCGACCACGCCGCTGCCGATCCGCGCCTTGGCCTCGTCCACCGCGCCGCGCAGCGCCTTGGCTTCGAGCCCGTCCAGAACCTGGCCGACGAAATTGATGCCGTTCACCTGCTCCGGACCCGCCGGCGCCGCACCGGCACCGCCGCCGAGCGCCAGCGCCTTCTTGGCTTCGACCAGCTCGCGCTCGAGCTTGCGGCGTTCCTCGACCAGCGCCGCGACGCGTGCCGGCACGTCGTCGGGCGACGTCTTGAGCGCCGCCGCCGCCTCGCGCAGCCGTTCGTCGCGAGCGTTGAGCCACTGGCGCGCGCCCTCGCCGGTCAGCGCCTCGATACGGCGTACGCCCGACGAGACGGCGCTTTCGGAGATGATCTTGAAGATCGCGATGTCGCCGGTCGCGTTGACGTGCGTACCGCCGCACAGCTCGACCGAGTAGGACGCATCCTCGCCCAACCCCATCGAGAGCACACGCACCTCGTCGCCATATTTCTCGCCGAACAGCGCCATCGCACCTGCCGCGATCGCATCGTCGGGAGTCATCAGCCGCGTCTCGACCACGCCGTTATGGCGGATCTGAGCGTTTACATCGGCTTCGACCAGCGCGATCTGCTCCGCGGTCAGCGCCGAGGGGTGGGAAAAGTCGAAGCGCAGCCGCTCGGGCGCGACCAGGCTGCCCTTCTGGCTGACATGCGTGCCGAGCCGCTTGCGCAGCGCCGCGTGCAACAGGTGCGTCGCCGAGTGGTTGGCACGCACCTGATCGCGATGCTCGACATCGACCGACAGGTGCACCGCGTCGCCCACCGCGACTTCACCACGCTCGATCTTGGCGTGATGCGCATGCAGGCGGCCGAGCGGCTTGGAGGTATCGTCTACAGCCGCGCGCAGCGTGTCGTTGCCGATCACGCCGACATCGCCCATCTGGCCGCCGCTCTCGCCATAGAAGGGCGTCTGGTTGGTCAGGATGGTCACCGTGTCGCCAGCGACGGCCTTCTCTACCCGCGCGCCGTCCTTGACCAGCGCCACCACTTGGCCCTCGCCCTCGGTGCTGACATAGCCGGTGAATTCGGTGCCGCCGAGCTCGTCGGCGAGATCGTACCAAAGCTCTTCCGAGGCCTTCTCGCCCGAGCCCTTCCAGGCCGCACGCGCGGCGCGCTTCTGCTCGGCCATTGCCGCATCGAAGCCGGCGCGGTCGACGCCGATCTCCTGCACGCGCAGCGCGTCCTCGGTCAGGTCATAGGGGAAGCCGAAGGTGTCGTAGAGCTTGAACGCGGTCGCGCCCGGCAGCGTGTCGCCGGCCTTCAGTCCCTGGGTTGCCTCGTCGAGCAGGCGCAGGCCGTTGGCGAGCGTCTGCCGGAAGCGGGTCTCCTCCTGCAGCAGCGTCGCCTCGATCAGCGGCTGCGCTCGGACCAGCTCGGGATAGGCAGCGCCCATCTCGGCGACCAGCGAAGGCACGAGCCGGTGCATCAGCGGATCCTTGGCGCCGAGCAGGTGGGCATGGCGCATCGCGCGGCGCATGATGCGGCGGAGCACATAGCCGCGGCCCTCGTTCGCCGGCAGCACGCCGTCGGCGACGAGGAAGCCCGAGGAGCGCAGGTGATCGGCGATGACGCGGTGGCTCGCGGCCTGCTCGCCATCGGGCGCGGTCGCGGTGAACGCGGCCGACTGCTCGATCAGTGCGCGGAAGGTGTCGATGTCGTAATTGTTGTGGACGCCCTGGAGCACGGCGGCGATGCGCTCGAGCCCCATGCCGGTGTCGATGCTCGGGCGCGGCAGATCGCCGATGATCTCGTCATTTTCCTGCACGAACTGCATGAAGACGAGGTTCCAGATCTCAACGAAACGGTCGCCATCCTCCTCGGGCGAGCCCGGGGGGCCGCCATAGATATGCTCGCCGTGATCGTAGAAGATTTCCGAGCAGGGGCCGCACGGACCGTCCGAGCCCATCGCCCAGAAATTGTCCTTGGTCGCGATGCGGATGATCCTGTGGTCGGGAAGCCCGGCGATCTTCTTCCACAGGTCGAAGGCCTGGTCGTCGGTGTGGTACACCGTGACGGTCAGCTTCTCGGCCGGGATGCCCCATTCCCTGGTGAGGAGCGTCCAGGCATGGGTGATCGCCTGCTCCTTGAAATAGTCGCCGAACGAGAAATTGCCGAGCATCTCGAAGAAGGTGTGGTGCCGGGCGGTGTAGCCGACATTGTCGAGATCGTTATGCTTGCCACCCGCACGCACGCACTTTTGGCTGCTGGTAGCGGTGCTGTAGGGGCGAGATTCCAGGCCGGTGAACACGTTCTTGAACGGCACCATGCCCGCATTCACGAACATCAGCGTGGGATCGTTGTGCGGCACCAGCGGCGCGCTGGGGACGCGGGCATGGCCCTGGCCCTCGAAATAGTCGAGAAACGAGCGGCGGATATCATTGGTCGACGTCATGTTCGCCGACTTAGGGGCGCGGCGCGTTTCGCTCAAGCGAAACACGTCGATCATCGTGATCGTTCCGCGTCCCGATCCTGATCCAATCCGCTTGTGTGACGATCATCCCATCGGCTGATCGATCGTCCGCGGCGGTTCGCTGAACCACTTTGGCCCCGCTTCGGTAATGTGGAAGCAATCCTCCAGCCGGACGCCGAAGCTGCCGGGAATGTAGATCCCCGGCTCGTTCGAGAAGCACATGCCCGGCACGAGCGGGGTCTTCTCGCCGCGTACCAGGTTGACCGGCTCGTGCCCGTCGAGCCCGATGCCGTGGCCGGTGCGGTGCGACAGACCGGGCAGCTTGTAATCCGGCCCATAGCCGAGCGACGCGTAATAGCGCCGCACAGCATCGTCGACGCTACCCGCAGGCGCCCCCAGCTTCGCGGCGGCGAACGCGACCTGCTGGCCCTTCGCCACCGCGTCCCACACCTTGCGCTGCTCGGCGCTGGCAGTGCCGTGGACGAAGGTGCGCGAGACGTCGGACTGATAGCCCATCACGTTGCAGCCACAGTCCATCAGCACGATCGCGCCGTCAGACACCGGCGACGGCGTCTTGGTGCCGTGCGGATAGGCAGCCCCCTCGCCCACCAGCACCATGCTGAACTCGGGATCGCCACCCAGCTTGCGCGTCGCGGCGTTCATCAACGCGGAGACGTCGCGCTGGCGCATCCCTTTCTCGACTCGTTCATAAACAAAGCGGTAGGCAGCAATCGTGACATCGGTTGCTAGCTTCATCAGCGCCAGCTCCGCCGGGCTCTTGATCATCCGGCAACCGCGAACGACCGGGTTGGCCGAAACGACGCCCAGTCCGTTCTTCTGTAGCCCGTCGACGGCGAAGAAGCGTACCGCCTCCTCGATCCCGACCGGCAGCGCCGCAAGCTTGCGGTCCTTCAGGAAGCCGGCGACGATCTTCAGCGGATCCTCATCCTCCTGCCACACCCGCACCTCGGCGGGGACCGCCAGCGTTTCGCGGGTGCGCGGTTCCTCGAAGAACGGCGTGACGATGCAAGGTTCGCCCTCGACCGGCAGGACAGCCGCCGTCAGCCGCTCGCTGCGCCCCCAGCGAATGCCGGTGAAATAGACGAGGCTCCCGCCCGGCTCGATCAGCACCGCGCCGATGCCGTTCGCCCGCATCAGCGCCTGGGCCTTGGCCAGCCGCTGGCGGCGTTCCTCCGGCCCGATCGGTTGCGCGCCAGCCGTCATGTCATGCAGTTCGGCAAGGTCGGGTTCGGCGGCACTCGCCGCACCGGCCAGCGAAACCACCGGAACCGCCGCCATAACGGCAAGCAGTTGCCGCCGGGTCGTCGCATGCATCATCGCCATTCTCCATCGCGCTTCGGACGCCGCCTAGAATGGATGTTGCGCAGGAACAACCGCCCGGCACAGGAGAGCGGGCTTGACCCGCGGCCCGCAATCCCCTTCCCTCCCGCGACGATTCTCGGGGAGCAACTGTGGGCAAACGACTTACTTGGTTCATTCTGGCAGCGCTGGTGCTTGGCGGGCTGATCGGCTGGGGGCTGAACCTCGCCTATGGCAGCACGCCAGAGGGCGCGGCGACGCTCGAATCGGTCGCCTATGCGCTCGACATCCCCACGCAGATGTTCCTCCACCTCATCAAGATGATCATCGCGCCGCTGGTGGTGTCCACGCTCGTGGTCGGCATCGCGCATATGGGCGGCGGCGGCGCGATCGGGCGCGTGGGGTTGAAGGCGTTCTTCTGGTTCGTCTGCGCCAGCCTGATCTCGCTCACGCTGGGCCTGATCCTGGTCAATCTGCTGCACCCAGGCACCGGCCTCAACCTGCCACTGCCGGCGGCCAATGCGTCGAGCGGTGTCGATCGCGCGGCATTCGACGTGGCCAAGTTCTTCACCCATATCGTGCCGACCAGCGCGATCGACGCGATGGCGAGCAACGACATCCTCCAGTTGGTGATCTTCTCGCTGTTCTTCGGCGTCGGCATGGCTGCGGTCGGCGAAAAGGCGAAGCCGCTGCTCGACGGGCTCGAGGCGCTGGTTTCGGTGATGCTCACCGTCACCGGCTATGTGATGCTGTTCGCGCCGGTTGCGGTGTTCTGCGCCGTCGCACGCACGCTGGCGACCAAGGGGCTTGGCGTGGTCGGCGATCTCGCCTTCTTCATGGGCAGCTTCTATCTCGGCCTCGCGGCGCTTTGGGCGGTGCTGCTCGGCGCCTGCTTCCTCGTCATCGGCCCGCGCACCGGCCTGTTGTTCCGTTATCTGCGCGATCCGATCCTGCTCGGCTTCTCCACCGCCTCGTCCGAAGCCGCCTATCCGCGCACGCTCGATGCGCTCGATCGGTTCGGCGTGCCGCCGCGCATCGCCAGCTTCGTGCTGCCGCTCGGCTATTCGTTCAACCTCGACGGCTCGATGATGTACATGACGTTCGCGTCGATTTTCATCGCCCAGGCCTATGGCATCGATCTCGACTGGGGCACGATGATCCAGATGCTGCTGATCCTGATGATCACCAGCAAGGGGATTGCGGGCGTGCCGCGCGCCAGCCTTGTCGTCATCACGGGCACCCTCGCGCATTTCAACATCCCGGAAGCGGGCATCCTGCTGATCCTCGCGGTCGACCATTTCCTCGACATGGGCCGCACCGCCACCAACGTGATCGGCAATGCTGTGGCCAGCGTGGTGGTCGCCCGGTGGGAAGGCAAGCTCGACGAGCCCGACGAAGCCGAACCTCCGGTCAAGTCCATCCCGGCCGGGGGGCCGAGCGACCCCGACCGGTTCGAGGACTATGCCGGCCACTGATTACAGCGGCCGGGTTGTTCAGGCATAGGCATAGGGCCCGCCCGCCGTCAGCGCCTTCTGATAGGCCGGGCGGGCGTGGATCTTCTTCAGCCAGGCGGCGATGTGCGGCCGCCCGTCCGTCGCGCCGGCGCGGCCGACTGCGGCCTCCAGCGGGAAGCTCATCATCACATCGGCGGCGGTGAAGCTGTCGCCGGCGAACCAGGGCCGGCTGGCCAGCTCGCTTTCGACATAGTCGAAATGGACGTCGGCCATCGGCTTGAATTTCTTGAGCCCCATCTTGCCGAACAGCGGCACCCGCGCGAGCACCAGCATCACCAACAGCGGCGGCATCAGCGATCCTTCGGCATAGTGGAGAAAATGCCGATAGCGTAGCGCGCTTTCGCGATGCGCGGGCATGCCCAGCCGGCCGTCCGCCTTGTCGACCAGATATTCGATGATCGCCCCGGTTTCGGCGACGATCACGCCGTCATCCTCGATCACCGGCGATTTGCCCAGCGGGTGGATGCGCTTGAGCGCTGGCGGCGCCAGCATCGTCACCTTGTCCCGCTCGTAGCGCTTGACCGTATAGGGCAGCGCCAGTTCCTCGAGCAGCCAGATCACGCGCTGCGAGCGGGAGTTTTCGAGGTGGTGGAGGATGATGGTCATGCCGGCTCCGTTGGCTTGTGCGTCGGGCCGCAATCTGTGCGCCCCGCGCCGCCCATACAAGCGCAATCCAGACGCTTTTGCGCGCGCCCCGCATGCGCGTCGGGGCGAGCCCCGACATGAAAGCGGCGCCGTTCGTTCCGAACGGCGCCGCTCCCGGTTGTCGATGATCCAGCGCCTTACAGTCGCCAGATCGCCCCGATCACGATACGCCGGTCGTTCAGGAAGCTGAACCGGTCGTAAAGCTGGCCACTCGCATCGATGTACGAGCGCGCCTTGCTCTTCGTATCCAGGATGTTCGCTATCGACCCGCGGATCTGGAACTTGCCGAAGTTGAACTTCAGCGACGCATCCAGAAAACCGGCGGCCGAGTTATAGATCGGATTGCCCGTCACATAGTCGCGATAGGTGGTGAGATATTCCGACCGCCAGTTATAGGCGAGACGCGCCTCGACCACCTTGTTTTGATAGATCGCAACCGCGTTGGCGATGTATTTCGACTGGCCAAGCAGATCGTTCACACCCCAGCGGAACACCGTGGTTACGTCGTCAGGCACCCCGTCACCGTCGGAGTCGACGCCATTGCCCGGCGGGGTGGTCGATGCGTCGATGACGGTGAAGTTGCCCTGGAAGCCGAGATTCTTGAGCGGGCCGGGCAGGAAGTCGAAGAACTGCTGATAGGCGACTTCGATGCCCTTCACCTTCGCCTTGGCCTGGTTGACCGGGCCGTTGTAGATGATCTGCGTCTCCTGACCGTCGAGCGTCACCCGGCCAAGCGGCAGATCGCCGTTGGTGATGATGTTCGACAGATCCTTGTAGAAGCCGGACACCGACAAATAGCCCGTCCTGAAATACCATTCGTACGACAGGTCGAAGCTGTGCGCGATGGTTGGCTTCAGGTATGGGTTGCCGCGACTGACGCGGATTTCGCCGACGCGGATATCCTGAGCACCGCGATCGATGCCGTAGAGCGGATCATTTTCGTCGGTGATCGGCGGATAGTTGATCCGGTTGGCTGTGACGACATATTCCTGCGACGCGCGCAGATCCTGAACGTTCGGACGGCTGAGCCCCTTGCTGTATCCGAAGCGGACAAGCATTTCCCGGTTCAGGTTCCACTTGACGTTGAACGAAGGCAGCCAGCGCTCGTCAGTCAGCTTGACCTTGGTCGGGACCGCCGCCTGCTCCGCATAGGCTACCGCTTCAGGCAGGAAGTCGCGCGGATCGTCGCGGCTTTCTGCATCGTCGGTTCGCGTACGCTCACCAGTGTCAGGATCGAACGCCGGCGTCTGTTCGTCTGCAACAAACGGCCGATATGCCCGGAAGCCGCTGGAGTTCAGATCGGTCCGAACATAGCGCAGGCCGAAATTGCCGTCCAACGACATGCCGTTGTCGAACTGATGCTTGAAGTCGACGCGGACATAGAGGTTTTTGGTCTTTTCGGTGATGTCCGAAATGTCTTCGGGCCGGAAGATCGGGCTGCCGAAGCGGCTGCCGTCGGCGGTACCACGCGGCACCCAACCATAATTGTTGGCCAGCTGGGGTTCGCTGTCGATATAGTTGCGGAAATTGTCGTAGCTCGACAGCAGATCGCTGTTCACGAACACGAACGAGTTGTTGGCGCCCTGCACCACGCCGCCGCGGAAGAAATCCCGGAAGCTGACGGCTTCCGCCGCCTTGCCGGGATCCTGGAAGGTTCCGACAATGCCGAAGCCGCCACGGCCATCCCATGCCGGAGCCATCGAGCCCCAGTTGAGCGCCATTTCCGAGTTGACCTGGCTGCGCTCGGCAAATCGCGCGCCGAACTTGACGCTGTCGAACCAGCCGGCCAGCCCGTCGCCGCCCGACACGTCATAGTCGAAATCAGCCCGCAGCGCGTAAAGGTCGCCGGTACCGACCTGGAAACGATCCGCCACGAACTGCCAGTTCGCACCATTGAAATCGGACGTGCTGACCGGAGTCGGGATGCGACTGTCTTCGGTGTCGCCGCTCCAGCGCGTTTGCCCCGGGTTAAAGCTGTGAGCCGGATCGATGAAGAACTCGATCGAAGGATGATCGAGATCCTGCCGGATCTGCCAGTTGAGATAGGTGTTCATCCCGCCCCAGATTTCGCGCTGGCGGGCACTTGCCTTGGTATACTGCCCGTCGAGCACGACCGAGAGGCGATCGGTGGCGTTCCATTTGAGGTTGAGGCTGTAATCCTCGGTCGTCGCTTCCTCGATCTTGCCAATACCGAGCGAGCCGACGGGCGAGCCGCGGGCGCCGGTCCAAGCGTCCGCGTTGTTAGTGACGAAGCCCGATTCCATCAGGCCGCCGCGCACAGGGATCAGCGTTTCGCAATCGCCGGGATTGCTGGGGAAGCCGCCGGGGCCGCTGCACATCGGCGTTCCGGCCGAGCCCCAGTTCTTGTTGAGCACGATGTTGCTGACACCCGCCGTGGTGCCGGTGTCATGTTCCGGGAACCATTCGAACGTGCGCTCGATGCTGTCGATCGTGTTCTCGGCACGGATATACTTCGCGGTCAGCTGCAACCGGTCGTTCTTCCACTGACCCGCCAGATAATAGCTGGTGCGCTCCCGATCGACATCGTTCGTCCGCATCTGGAAGCCAGGCGTGATACCGATGATGTTCGCGGGATCGACACCGTCGAACTCGCTCAGCTTGTTCGCACCGGTCAGCGTGGTTTCAGGAACATTGCCGTCGGCGTCCAGCACGCGCGGCATCGGTGCGTTCTGCTGCCAGCCGTTGATCCGCGAATCGAGCTTCGACTTCGAATAGGAACCGAGGATGCCGAACTCGCCGATGCCCGTCTTCCAGCGGCTGCCGGCGGTGATGCTTCCCTGCGGCGACCATTTTTCGCGGAGATCCGAATAGGTCGAATCGAAAGCGACCACCAGCGTGGTGCCCGGTCGATCGAACGGTTCGAGCGTGCGCAGGTTGATCGTGCCGCCGATGCCGCCTTCGATCAGGTCGGCGGTCTGGTTCTTGTAGACGTCGACGCCGCCCACCAGTTCGGGCGGGATGCTCGAAAAGTCGAGCGAACGTCCGCCATTGGCGCTGAATGCGTCACGACCGTTGAATTCGGAACGTACGAAACCAAGACCGCGAACCAGGTTGCCGCGTCCTTCAGGCGCCGGGAAGTCAGGGCTGGCGCCACCGGTCGGGAAGCGCGAAATGGTCACGCCCGGGATACGCCCGATCGCTTCCGCGACCGACAGATCGGGCAGTGTCGCGATGTCCGAAGCGGACAGCGAATCGACGAAGGTCGATGCGTTTCGTTTGACTTCCTTTGCTGATTCGAGTGCGCCGCGAATACCGGTAACGATGATCTCGGTCTCGGTGGACGGCGGCACTTCGGATTGTTGCCCATCCTGGGGCTCGGGCGACGTCTGCGGGTCCGACGCCGTCTGCGCTATTGCCGTCAACGGGTTGGCAAATAGCGTGATTGCCGAAGTCGCCAGCAAGACCTGCTTGGCCGACCACGACAGATTCCTGACCGCCTGTTTGTTCACGATGTTCTCCCCTCCCAGCGAAGGACCCGTTGCCCCGGGCCTTCCGGTCTTTTTGTCTCCACCCCGTCGGACTGGTTTGTGGGAAGCCGCGTGGTTTTAACGCTTGCGACCCACAGTCTCTGTGACGGGACGAATCAAATAACTCGGACTTAATCGGGTGGCAAGAGGGACAAGAAGACCACGTCCAGATCAATTGACTTCGTTTCGGAGGTCGGCTCTTGTGGGCAGGCGATCGTATCGGGTCGGACAGAAAAAAAGCACGTCAGGCCCGGCTGGTTTCAAGATCAGAGACAGATTAGACAGGCGCTGGAGGGGACATGACGGGTGTTGGCGTTGAGCGTACGCGGGTGCGTGCGGCCTGATGCGCCCGGCCGCGATCCGATCGATCTGCATCGTCGGCGGCGGCACCGCCGGCTGGATGGTGGCGGCGGCGCTTGCAAACCGATTGCAGGGACTATCCATCGCGATTCGGCTGATCGAATCGTCCGAGATCGGCACCGTCGGCGTCGGCGAGGCGACGCTGCCGCATATTCGCGCCTTCAACACCACGCTCGGCATCGGCGAGGACGATCTGATGCGCGCCACCGAGGCCACGTTCAAGCTTGGCATCGAGTTTCGCGACTGGGGCCGGATCGGCGACCGCTATATCCACCCATTCGGCGATTATGGTCAGCCGATTGAAGGCGTGCCCTTTTATCACCACTGGCTTCGCCTGCGTGAAACCGGCGATCCGGGGCGGCTCGACGATTACTCGTTCCCGATCGTCGCAGCCGAGCAGAACCGGTTTCGCCATCCCTCCGGCAGCGTCGATCGCATCGATGGCAGCTTCGGCTATGCCTATCAGTTCGATGCCGCGCTCTACGCTGGGTTTTTGCGGCGTTATGCCGAACATCGCGGGGTTGCCCGGCTCGACGGCAAGGTGACGAAGACGTCGCTCGATCCCGAAAGCGGCTTCGTGCGCGGCGTAACGCTCGCCGACGGCCGCAGCGTCGAAGCCGACCTGTTCGTCGATTGCTCGGGCTTTCGCGGGCTGCTGATCGAAGGCGCGCTGGCCGCCGGCTATGACGACTGGCGTCGTTGGCTGCCGTGCGATCGGGCGGTCGCGGTGCCGACCGATCATGCCGGGCCGCTGGGGCCTTATACGCGCGCAACCGCGCGAACGGCGGGGTGGCAATGGCGCATCCCGCTCCAGCACCGCGTCGGCAATGGCCATGTCTATTGCAGTAGCTTCATCGACGACGATGCGGCCGAGCGTCAGCTGGTCGACAATCTCGACGCGCCGATGCAGGCGCCGCCGCGCCGGCTCAGCTTCACGACCGGGCGGCGCAAGGCGTTCTGGAAGCACAATGTCGTCGCGATCGGCCTTGCGGGCGGCTTTCTTGAGCCACTCGAATCGACATCGATTCACCTCATCCAGGATGGCATCACCGAACTGCTGGCACTGTTCCCCGATGCCGGCTTCGATCCGGTGGATATCGACGAATATAACCGGCGGATGGCGCTGCACTATGAGCGCGTGCGCGATTTCCTGCTGCTTCACTATGTCGCCACCCAACGCGATGACAGCGAGATGTGGCGGCATTTCCGTGCCCTGACGCTGCCGGACAGCCTGGCCGAGAAGATCGAGGCCTGGCTGACGCGCGGGCTGATCCTTCCCTATCAATTCGGGCTTTTCCTGCCGCCCAGCTGGGTGGCGGTGATGCTCGGGCAGAATCTGGTGCCCGGCGGCTATGATCCGCGGGCCCGGGCGATCGATCCCGCGGCGCTGGCCGCGAAAGCCGATCGCCTCCGCCGGGACATGGCCGCGGCGGTGCGTTCGACGCCCGATCATGCCGACTATATCCGGCGATCGGCCGGCGCCGCTACGCTCACCCGCACGGCCGTCGCGCAGTAGAACCGATCATGTCCACGCCATCCACCAACGCCGATCCCATCGGGCATATCATCATCTGCGGACACGGTCTTGCCGCGCGCATGACTGCCGCCACGCTCGCCCGGCAACTGGCACCCGCGATCCGCATCACGCTGGTCCTGATCGAGCGCGATGCGGCGAGCGACCTGTTCTACGGCACGGTCACCGCGCCATCTGCCTATGCGTTCAACCTGGCGGCCGGCGTCGACGAACCGTCGCTCGTGCTGCGCAGCGATACCGCCTTTTCGTGGGGCACTCGCTATTTGGCGTGGGGAGCGGCCGGGCGTGCCTGGACGCAGTGTTTCAACCTCGCCTTCCCCAACATCGACGGCGTCCAGTTCCACCAATATCTGGCCGCCACGGCGGAGGACGCGATCGAACCCTATCTTGCCGGAGCGGCGGCGGGCGCGCGCGGCGGCTTTGCCCATCCGCCGCAAGGCCCGGGCAAGGCCGCGCAGCACCCGCTGGCCCGTGCCGAATATGGCTATCAGTTCGATCCAGCAAACTACGCGGCGCTGTTCGCAGCCGCGGTGCCCCCTGGGCGGATCGAGATCATTGCGGGCGCCGAAGTGGCGGTCGAAAGCGGCGAGCACGGAATCGACGGCCTCCGGGTGGACGGCGGGGCGCCGAGCCGCGCCGATCTTTATGTCGATTGCAGCGGCCCGGACGCGGTGCTGCTGTCTCGGCTGGCACCGATGGCCGGAGACGCACGTCGGGTCAGCGTCGTCGCCTTTCGCGAACAAGCGGAACGCGCGGGAAGCCCGTTACGCACCGTGACCCCGACGCAGCATGGCTGGACGGCCGAGACCCCACTGCGCGACGAGCTGCTGCGCATCACTGTCCACAATCCCGCCGACCCGGCGGCGATGCCGGACGGCACCGTATCCCGCGCGGCTCAGGCCCTGATCGGCCGGCGCACCGATGCCTGGGCCGGCAATTGCGTCGGCATCGGTCATGCGGCCGGGGTGGTCGAACCGCTCAGTCCCGCCCCGATGATGCTGCTCGAGCGCGACATCGAGCGGCTGGTGTCGCTCATTCCCAATGCCGGGCCGATGGTGGTCGAGCGGCGCGAATATAATCGCCGCTTCACCGACGATTTTCTCCACGCATCGCTATTCAACCGTGCGATCGTCGAGCCGGACGGCCTTCCCGACACAGCCTATTGGCGCGCGGCCCGCGCCGAGCCGCTGCCGGAGAAGCTGGCACGAAAACTCGCGCTGTTCGAAAGTCGCGGGGTGCTCGTCGCCTATGATCTGGAGCCGTTCCACCCCGAGGACTGGACGATCCTGCATCTCGGCATGGGGCGGCGCCCGGCACGCCACGACCCGCTGGCGGATCGCGCCTCGCCCGCGCAAGTCAGGCAGTTCCTCTCGACGATGAAGCAGAACATTGCCCAGATGGCGGCCACCCTGCCTGCCAGCGCCACCTATCGCACCGAACTCGAAGCCTATCTGCGCGAGGGCGGCCGATGAGTGAGTCCGCATTGCTCCGCCACATCGTCATCGTCGGCGGCGGCACCGCAGGCTGGATGACGGCCGCCGCGCTCTCCAGCCTGCTCGATCCCGGAAAGACACGCATCACGCTGGTCGAATCGGACATGATCGGCACGGTCGGCGTGGGTGAGGCGACGATCCCCGATATCCTCGCCTTCAACCGCATGCTCGGCATTGGCGAAGCCGAGTTCATGAAGGCGACCGAGGCGACCTTCAAGCTCGGCATCGAATTCGTCGATTGGGGCCGCAGGGGCGATCGCTACATCCACCCGTTCGGCCAGCACGGCGTCGACATGCAGGGGATCGATTTCCACCAATATTGGCTGCGCAGCAGTGCCGATGGCGACGGCCATCCGATCGAGGACTATAGCCTGTCCTCGCTGGCGGCGTCGGCGGGGCGGTTCACGCTTCCCGATCCCAATCCGCGATCGGTGGTGTCGCAGCTGCGCTATGCCTATCATTTCGATGCGACGCTCTACGCCGCGTTCCTGCGCCGTTACGCGGAAGCGCGTGGGGTGCAGCGGATCGAAGGCATTGTCGGCCGCGTCCGCACCCGATCCGAAGACGGGTTCGTCGAGGCGATCGATCTCGATCACGACCGATCGCTTGAGGGCGACTTTTTCTTCGACTGCACCGGCTTTCGCGCGCTCCTGACGGGCGAGGCGCTGGGCGTGCCGTTTGTCGACTGGGGTCACTGGCTGCCCTGTGATCGCGCGCTGGCGGTCCCCAGCGCCCATTCCAGCCCCCTGCCCCCCTTCACGCGGTCGACCGCGAAAGTCGCCGGCTGGCAATGGCGCATCCCGACGCAGCGGCGAATGGGCAACGGCCATCTCTATTCGAGCAGCTTCCTCCCGGATGACGAGGCAGCCGCGCTGCTGATCGCCGGCCTCGACGGGCCGGCGATCGCCGATCCGCGCATGATCCGCTTCACGGCCGGTCGGCGGGCGGCATTCTGGGTGGGCAATTGCATCCCGATCGGGCTGGCGGCGGGCTTTCTCGAGCCGCTCGAATCGACGTCGATCTATCTGATCCAGGAAGGGATCAGCCGCTTCATTTCGCTATTTCCCAGGGCCGAGATCCCGGACATCCTGCGCATCGAGTATAACCGCCACATGCAGACGGAGTTCGAGCAGGTCCGTGACTTCATCATCCTCCATTATGCCGCCACCGAACGCGACGACAGCCCGTTCTGGAACTATTGCCGGACGATGCCGCTGCCGGACACGCTCACGCACAAGATCGAACTGTTCCGCGAAACCGGGCGCGTCTTCCGCTACAATGACGAGCTGTTCGCCCGGCCGAGCTGGGTGGCGGTGATGCTGGGTCAGAACATCGTGCCGCGATCGTTCGATCCGGTGGTCGCGAGCCTGCCGGCAGGCGAAATCGCCCATAGCCTCGGTTCGATGCGCCACGCGATGCGGGCGGCGGTGCAGCAGATGCCGACGCACGACCAGTTCCTCGCCCGATATTGCGCGGCGGGTTGAGCGTGGACGATCTGAAGATCCGGCGCGTCGTCATCGTCGGCGGCGGGACGGCGGGATGGATGGCGGCGGCGGCGCTGTCGCGCATCCTGGCGGGGGGCGGCATCGCGATCGAGGTGATCGAATCCGAAGCGATCGGTACCGTCGGCGTCGGCGAGGCGACGATCCCGCACATCCGCTATTTTAATCGGCTGCTGGGGCTGGACGAGAATGATTTCGTTCGCCGCACCGCCGCGACCTTCAAGCTCGGCATCGAATTTGTCGACTGGGGGCGACTCGGCGATCGCTATATCCACCCGTTCGGCAGCTATGGCCAGGAGATGGAAGGGTTGCACTTCCATCATTTCTGGTATCGCCAAGCGCAATCGGGCGGCGCGCTGCCGCTCGACCGATACAGCCTGGCCATCGGCGCCGCCCGCGGCGGCAAGTTCCAGCGCCCCGATCCCAGCCGGCGCAATAGCCCGCTGGCGACGATCGCCTATGCCTTTCAGTTCGATGCCGCGCGCTATGCACGCTATCTGCGCGAGGTGGCGGAAGCCGCGGGCACGCGCCGGATCGAAGGCCGGATCGTCGATGTCCGGCTGAGCGGCGAAACCGGCCATGTCGAAACGCTTGCACTCGACGACGGGCGCGTGGTGGCAGGCGATCTGTTCCTCGACTGCTCGGGTTTCCGCGGCCTGCTCATCGAAGGTGCGCTCGCCGCCGGCTATGACGACTGGAGCGAATACCTGCCCTGCGACCGCGCCGTCGCCCGCGCCTGCGAGCGCGTCGGCCCGCCGCTTCCCTATACCCGCGCCACCGCGCGCACGGCGGGCTGGCAATGGCGCATCCCGCTCCAGTCGCGCACCGGCAACGGTCATGTCTATTGCTCCGAATATCTCGGCGACGACGAAGCGGTGGCGATGCTCGACGCGGGGCTCGACGGCGCGCCGATATCCGAGCCCAATTTCCTGCGCTTCCAGGCGGGGATCCGCCGACGCCCCTGGCACCGCAACGTCGTGTCGCTGGGTCTAGCTTCGGGCTTTCTCGAGCCGCTCGAATCGACCTCGATCCACCTGATCCAGTCGGGGATCGCCCGGCTGCTGACCAACTTTCCCGACAAGCGGTTCAATCAGCACGACATCGACTATTACAACCGGGCGACGCGGCTCGAATATGAACAGATCCGCGACTTCCTGATCCTGCACTACAAGGCGACAGAACGCACCGACAGTCCGTTCTGGAATCGCTGCCGGACGATGCCGATCCCGGCCTCGCTTCAGGAACGGATCGACATTTTTCGCGAGAATGCGCGACTGTTCCGGCACGAAAGCGAGTTGTTCGGCGATGCGAGCTGGCTCGCGGTGCTCCACGGGCAGCGGATCGAGCCCAGGCGGCACCATCCGATCGCCGATATCCTACCCGAAGAGGAACTGGCGAGCCGGATGACGCGGATCGCGGCGGCAATCGACGCCGCCGTCGCCTCGATGCCGTCGCACACCGATTTCATCGACCACCACTGCCGCATGCCATCCGAAGGTTGAGCGGTCCCGGTTACCGCCGCAGTTCGTCCATCAAATAGCGTTTGACCATCGCCGCCCGCTCCGGGTTCATTTCGCCGAGCGGCCCCAGCCGTTCGGGCGGCAGATGGGCGACCGCGTCATGGCCGTCGCCGAAGACATAATGGTCGAACCAGGCGCGCCACACCGCGCGCTCGCGCTCGGGCAGGTCGCGGATGTTCATGATCGCGTGCATCAATGTCTTGAACGGCGATCCTTGCCAGGGGCGCTTGGCGATGTCCCACCAATAGTTGACGAGCACGCTCACCGGATCGAGCGCCTCCACCTGGTGCCACCACATATAAGGGATGTAGATCGCGTCGCCCGGTTCCAGATCGGCCTGGACGGCGGTGGCCAGCGCCTCGGCGAAGCGCGGATAGCGTGCCAGATCGGGGTCCTGCAGGTTGACCATGCTCACCGGCGGCCCGGCAAAGGTGAAATCGAACGGCCCGACATAGAGATTGCGGACCTGCTCGGGTGGAAACAGCGTGAAGCGACGGCGTCCGCCCACCACCACCGCCAGATTTTCTGACATGTCGAAATGCGTCGATACCGTCACACGGTTGCCAATCCACAGCCGGGCGACGGCATCATCGTCGACGATCGATGCCGCATTCTCGGCCGCGAAATCGGGGCAATGCTCCGCAACCGGGATGGCGCCGGCGTAAAAGGCGGGCGGCTGTGGCTGAGCGCGAACGTCCAGCAACACGCGCAGCAATTCGCCGATCGGCGCGATCCGCTGCTGGTAATTCAGCCCGCGCATGTCTTCCTGATACCAGAAGCGCCCGCCAATCTGGGGCGGCCCAAGAAATGCCGGGACCGGCTTGCCCCGATCGGCTTTCGCGAGATAGCCGCAAAGCGCCTCGGCCGATTGCCGCGCCGCCGCAACGGCGGGCCAGGCATTGCCCAGGCCGCGGATCACGGCTGGCTCACGCAGCTGCACAATGTCCGTCTCGAAAGTCGCGCGATCGACGTCACGCCATTCGGCTATGGGGGTAAAGCGCTGCGTCATCGGGAAATTGTGACTCCGGGCGTATTCGCCATTGATCCTTGGCCTCTCCCGCGCCGGGTAAAGGCTTTGCACCGCGAAGTCGATTGCCCCGATCAGCGGAACAGGCGCGCCAGGCTCCGTTCCAGAACCAGCAGTTGCCATAGCGTATCGCCGTGATCGGCTCGCCCGGCGCAATGTTCATCGGCGATCCGGGCCAGTGTGCGCGGGTCGAACCATCCCGTACCGATCAGCACCGGCGACCTTGCGAGCCCTGCCGCCGCGTCGACGAGCCCAGTGCGAAACCAGGCGCTGGCCAGCGAAACCGCCGGCGCCTCGCGACGAGCGAGCATCGCTTGTGGCAGCCAGGGCGTCAGCGCGCGCCGCATCAGCCACTTGCCTTGGCCCCTGCGAACACGAAGCGCCGTCGGCAGGCTCGCGGCGAATTCGACCAGCCGGTGGTCGAGCAGCGGCAGGCGAGTCTCGAGGCCCACCGCCATGCCAGTGCGATCGGCGCTGGTCAGCACTGCGCCGGCCAGTCGGTGGCGGATATCGACATATTGCGCACGACCCAGCCCTTCCCGCGCCGGCGCCATTCGCATCGTCTCGACATAACGCTGCTCGGCGCGGTGCCCGCCCAGCGCCGCGCGAGCCGCCTTGCTGTACAGCGCCTCGCGCAAATCGGCACCGGTCACGGTTAGGCGCGTGGCGTGGGCCTCTGCGCCATCGCCAGCGAGCGCCATCAGCACCGGCCTTGCGCGGAACGGACGCGGCATCCAGCCGGCATCGGGCCAGGCCGAGGCGATCGATCCAAACAAACGCGCTCTCGGCGCCTCGGGCAGCACCGCGCGAATCCGTTCCTCGGCAGCAAGGGCAAGGTAATGGCGATGGCCTGCCAGCACGTCATCGGCGCCGTCGCCCGCGAGCACCACCGCCGACCGCTCGCGCGCAAGCTGGCGCAATCGCCAGGCGGCGAGCGCACCGGGATCGCCAAAGGGCTCGTCGAACAGCGCCGCCAGCATGTCGATCGCCGTCGGATCGGGCGCGCCGATCGACCGCTGCTGGTGCCGCGCGGCAAAGCGCTCGGCGAGCGTCACCGCGTCGGCGGCCTCGACCGCCGTCTCTTCGACCGCGATCGCACTGGTCTGCACCGCCGCCTTGCTCGCCTCGGCCATCAGCGCGACCACCGCCGCGCCGCCAATACCGGCCGAGAGCAGCGCGCCGGGAGGCGTCTCTGCCTGCATCTGCAACCGTACGGCCTGGCGCATCAAGTCGGCCAGCTCGGCCTGCAGATCGCCGCTGCGGCCCGCAGCCCGCCGGGAAAAGTCGACGTCCCACCAGCGCGTCGGACGCGGCACCGGCCGCCCGCGTTCGATCAGCAGGAAATGGCCGGCAGCCAGTTTTGACACACCAGCGACGATGCAGGCGTCGTCCGGCACATAACCGAGGCCAAGATAGTCCTCGACGGCGCGAAAATCAGGGGCGCGGCGCATCATCGGGTGCGCGAGTAGCCCCTTCAGCTCGGATGCGAACGCGAACGCGCCGTCCGCGAGCGACGCATAATGGATCGGCTTCACGCCCAGCCGGTCGCGGGCGAGAAACAGGCTCTGCCGCGCCGCATCGTAAAGCGCAAAGGCGAACATGCCGTTCAGCCGTGCCAGCAGGTCGGCGCCCCACACGCGCCAGCCTTGAATCAGCACCTCTGCATCGCAATCGGTGTCGAAGCGTGCGCCCCGCGCCTCCAGCTCGGCACGCAGTTCGCGACCATTGTAGATCCGGCCGTCATGAACGACCGCGACCGAGCGATCGGCGCTGACCATCGGCTGGGCGCCGTCTTCCCGGGCGGCGATCGCCAGACGTCGATGCCCGAGGCCAATGCCGGGCGCGCACCAGCTGCCCGATCCGTCCGGTCCACGATGCGCCATCGCGTCGGTCATCGCCGCGATCCGCGCGGGGTCGACCGGCTTGGCGATGGCGGGATAATAAAGCCCGGCGATCGCACCCATCAGCGCGCGCCTGCCATGCGACGATCGATCGGGCGCCTGTCGACGGCATCGGAATCGGGGCGGAATCGCCTGGCCCGCAACATCGCCGAATTCACGCGCTCGTCTCTCCCGATCAGCAAATCGGGGCTCGCGTACCAAGGGATGCACGCCCATGCCACCCTGCGCGGCCCGGTTCGTCTCGACGTCTTGACGGCAGGTCGTGCTGACGCGCTTCAGGCAAGCCCCTCGCGCAGCGGGCCGATGTTCGGCCGGCGCTGCGGATCCCCGGTCTCGACCCATTCGATGAGCAGCGCGAGCACCCGGCGCAACGCCGCGTCCTGTTCGCCAAGCTGCGCCTCGAGCGCGACGATGCGGCGTTCCAGCGCCGTCACGTCTGCCGCTGGCGGTTTCGAAGGGGGAACAGGCGGGGCTTCGGCTTGCTGTCGTGGCGACGACGGCCGCGGCGGGGCATCGTCGGCCGCCAGCATCGCAGCGTCGAAATTATCGATCACCGCCGCGATTTCTACGCCCCCGAACGTCTCGATCCGCTCGATCCCGCCATAGAGCAGCACGCGCGAGGCGATCTGGTTGAGCCGCCGCGGGATGCCGCCGGACCAGCGATACATCGCCATCAGTGCCTCACCGGTGAAGCGCGGCCGCCCCTGCCAGCCGACACAGCGCAGCCGGTGGATCAGATAGGGCTCGACCTCGTCCGCCTCCATCGGCGCCAGGTGATGCATTGCGATCACCCGCTGGCGCAGCTGTTCGAGCTGCGGCTGGTGGAGCATCAACCGGAACTCGGGCTGGCCGAGCAGAAAGATCTGGAGCAGCGCGTGCCCGCCCGCCTGGAAGTTCGAGAGCATGCGCAGCTCCTCCAGGCTGTCGGGCGGCAGCGCCTGCGCCTCGTCGATCACCAGCAGCGTCCGCCTGCCCGCGCGCGCGATCTGGTGCAGCCCGCGTTCGATCGCCGAGAGCAGCGACGCCTTTGGCAGCGCGCGCGTGTCGACACCCAGCCCTTCGCTCACCAGCCGGAGCAGGTCGTCGGCGGGCACCTGCGTGGAGACGATCCTGATGACGTTCAGTTGGTCTTCGTCGATCCCGTCGAGCAGGTGGCCGACCAGTGTGGTCTTGCCCGCACCGGGATCACCGGTAATGACAACGAAGCCCTCGCCCTGGCTCAGGCCATAGCCGAGATAGGCCATCGCCTTGCGATGCGTGGCAGTATCGAACCAGAAGCGCGGATCGGGGGTCAGCTGGAACGGCCGCCCGCTCAGGCCGTAATGATCGTCGTACATCCTGGTCACTCCGCCGGGTGCCGATGCGCTCCACATCGCCCTGCGCTCGATCGAGCCTCCGCTATGCGCAGGGATTGGTAAAGTTTGCGTTAGCCGTCAGCCGATCCTGCCAGCACCTCCGCAATGGCCGGATGGCCCAGAAACGCCTGCGGGCTTGCGCTCGCCCCATAGGCGCCGGAGGCAAACACCGCGATCAGGTCGCCCACCGCCGCTCTGGGCAGCGCCACCCGATCGGCCAGCCGGTCGAGCGGCGTGCAGAGCGGCCCGACGATGCTCACCACTTCCTCGGCGGGGTCCTGCATCCGATGCGCCACCGCCACCGGATAGTTGCGCCGCACCACCGTTCCGAAATTGCCCGTGGCGGCAAGATGATGGTTGAGCCCGCCATCGACCACCAGGAACGTCTCGCCCTGGCTTTCCTTGCGATCGATGACGCGCGCCAGATAGATGCCCGCCTCCCCCACCAGCCAACGACCCAGTTCGATCGCATAGGTGGTATCGAGTGCATCGAGCGCGCCTGCCAGCGCATCGCCCACCATCGCCACGTCGAGCGGCCGGTCGCCCGCGAAATAGGGGATGCCGAACCCGCCGCCCAGATTGACAAGCGGCGGCAGCGCCCCCGCCGCCTCGGCAAGTCGCGCCGTCAGCGCCACCGTCGCCGCCTGTGTCTCGATCACGGCGGCGGCGTCGAGCGCCTGCGATCCGGCATAGACGTGAAATCCGCGCCAGTCGGCACCCGCGGCGAGCAGTCGGCGGACCAGCGCCGGCACTCGCGCCGCATCCACCCCGAATGGCGATGCGCGACCGCCCATCTTCATACCCGATCCGCGCAGCTCGAAATCGGGATTCACCCGCACCGCCAGCCGTGGTGCCGTCCCGATCCGCGTCGCGATCGCCAGTGCGCGATCGGCCTCGCCCTCGGATTCGAGGTTGAGCGTCACGCCCGCCTGAATCGCCGCCGCGATCTCCCCATCGCGCTTGCCCGGACCGGCAAAGCTGATCGCATCCGGCACCACGACGTCCAGCGCGCGGGCCATTTCCCCCGCAGATGCGACGTCCATCCCATCGACCAGCGGGGCGATCATGCCAAGCAGCGACGGGAAGGGATTGGCCTTGACGGCATAATGCAGCGCCACCCGCGCCGGCATCGCCGCGCGAAACTGAGCGATCCGTGCGACGATCGCGGGGCCGTCATAAAGGTAGAGCGGCGTCTGCCCTTGCGCCCAGCCCGCCGCCGAACGCCCGGCAATGGTCAGTTCGCGCTGCCCGGCATAGGCGGCGGGAATCGGCCCGATCGGTTTTCCGTTCATGTCAGTTCCGCCTTCATTCCTTCGCGGTCGAGCTTGCCATTGGCATTTCGCGGCAGGCTCGCTCGCCACACATAGCGCGCCGGCTGCATGAAGCCGGGCAGTTCGCGGCGCAACCGTTCGCGCAGTTCGGCCTCGATGCTGCCGTCGCCACGCGCGACCACCACGATCGCTTGGCCGAGCCGCGTATCCGCCACGCCGAACGCCGCCGCCTCCGTCGTCTCGCCGCCGGCGATCACCGCTTCCTCGATTTCGGTCGGGCTGATCCGGTTGCCCGACGATTTGATCATCTCGTCATCCCGCCCGACGAAGCGCAGCAGGCCCTCGGCATCGCGCATCACCGTGTCGCCGGACCAGACCGCCATGCCGCCACTTTTGGCAAAGGCGGGCGCCGGGCGGAAGCGCTGGGCGGTCCGCTCGGGATCGTTCCAATAGCCTTTCGCCACCAGCGGCCCGGCATGGACGAGTTCGCCGCGATCAGTCTCCGCCCCCTCGCCATCGACCAGCAGGATTTCGGCAAAGGGGATCGCGCGCCCGATCGAATCGGGGTGCGCGTCGACCAGCGAAGGCTCGAGATAGGTCGATCGGAACGCCTCGGTCAGTCCATACATCGGGTAAAGCTCGGCCTGCGGAAACTGCGCGCGCAGCCCCTCGACCAGCGGGCGGGTGAGTGCGCCGCCCGAATTGGTCAGCCGCCGCAACCGCGCCGCGGTTTCTGCCGGCCACGCCGCTTCCAGCAATTGCACCCACAGCGGCGGCACGCCCGCCAGCGTCGTGATCTCGAACCGCTCGACGGCCTTCACCACGTCGCGCGCGGTCAGGTAATCGAGCGGGACGACGCTGGCGCCCGCCGCCCAGCTGGAAAGCAGCTGATTCTGTCCATAGTCGAAGCTGAGCGGCAACACGCCGAGCACGCGATCGTCCGGCACGATCTTCAGATAATGGGCCACGCTGATCGCGCCGAGCCAGAGATTGGCGTGGCTCAGCATCACGCCCTTGGGTCGCCCGGTCGAGCCGGAGGTATAGAGGATCGCCGCCAGCGTGTCGGGATCGGCCGATGAGGGCGGCAGGTGGTCGCCCGAGGCGAGATCGTCCTCGAACAGCAGGTTGCAGCCGTCCGGAACGTCGCCGGACTGCAACGCAGCGATTCGCGCGCGCTGCGTGACGAACAGGCGCGCGCCGCTATCGGCCAGGATATGCGCCACCTGCGCACGCTTCAGCACCGGGTTCACCGGCACATGGATCAGCCCGGCGCGCGGCGCCGCCAGCGGCAACAGGCAGGCGGCGCGCGTCTTGGGCAGCCAGCTCGCCACCCGCTCGCCCGGTCGCAGGCCGAAGCTCGCGAGGCGGTGGGCAAGCTCGCCAACCGCATGTTCCAGCGCGGCGAAGCACATCACGCCGGTCCGGTCGCGCAGCGCGGGTGCATCCGGCGCGCCGCGCAGGGGCAGCGTGTCGATCGGATAGGGATCGGGATCGAGTGGCAGCATCGCCGCACCCTTATACTTGGCAGCGCGCCCGCCAAGCCTTACGGGCGGAAAATCACCCAGGGGGGATCCGCATTGCAGCCCGAAGGCATGATTGACGTCGAAAACACGGTGCGCGCCGTTCTGCGCGACGTGCTCGGATTGAGCGAGGATCGCGCGGCCGCGTTCGATGCGGAAACGCCGCTGTTCGGCGCGCTGCCCGAGCTGGATTCGCTCGCGGTCGCCGGCGTGCTGACCGAGATCGAGGATCGGCTGGGCATCCTCATCGAGGATGATGAAGTGGATGGCGAGATGCTGGAGAGCTTCGGCACCCTCACCCGCTACGCAGCCGCGAAGGCGCTGGGGTGATCGAACCCTATGACTGGGCGCGCGGGCGCGAGGCGATGATCCGCTTCGGTCCCGCAACCGGCCCGGTCGTCGTCGCTGCGCTGCCGCTGTTCGAGGAAGCGAATCGCACGCGCACGCTGGTCGCCACGATCCTGCGGCACCTTGCCGATCGCGGCATTGCCGGGGTGATCCCCGATCTGCCGGGCACCGGGGACAGCCTGATCCCCAGCGAGCGGATCGACATGACCGATCTGCGCGCCGCCTTCGCTGCCGCCGCGCGGACGGCCGGCAAGCGCGCCTATTCGCTGGCGATCCGCAGCGGTGCCCTGCTCGACGGCTCGGTACTGGTCTCACATCGCTGGCACTTCGCGCCGCAAGGTGGCGCCGAACTTCGCCGCGCGCTGGACCGCATCCGCGATGCCGGCACCGATCCCGATCACGTCGTACACCGCCTGCCCGACGCCTTTCTCGACGATTTGCCCCATCACGAGATCGAGCCGGCCCGGGTCGTGCGACTAATCGACGATGAACGGCCCGCGGATCTCCGGGTCAATGGCGTGCCCTTATGGGCGCTTCCCGCGCCGGGCACACATGCCGCGCTGGCTGCGACGCTGGCGGCGGACATTGCCGATTGGGTGGACCGATGCGAAGCCTGATCGCCTTCCCCTGCGATGGCGACACGCTGATCGGCACGCTCGACAGTGCCGATGGCAAGACGGGGCTACTGATCGTGTCCGGCGGCAACGAAATCCGCGTCGGCGCGCATCGCGGCATGGCGGCTCTGGCACAGCGGGTTGCGGCTGCGGGCTATCCGGTTTTCCGGTTCGATCGGCGCGGCATCGGCGATTCCGCCGGCATCAATCGCGGGTTCGATGCCAGCGCCGACGATATCGCCGTCGCTGCATCCACGTTCCGACGCGAGGCACGCGTGCGGCGGGTGATCGCGCTCGGCCTTGGCGATGGTGCAACCGCGCTCGCGCTTAACCACCCCCAGGCGCGGATCGACGCACTGCTCCTCGCCAACCCTTGGCCCGGCGATCCCGACAGCAACAGCGACCCGCCCGCCGCGCGAAAAATAATTCGTTTTCCGTTGTTTAACAAGCGCTTGAGCAACGAAGATGATTCTGACTTGGAAACATCGCCCTTGGACACCCGGCTCGCCCGCAGCCTGAATGACGCGACGATTCCGATCACCATCCTGCTCGCAGCGCGTGACAGCATGGCGATGGCGTTCGCGGGCTTATTGCGACGCGCCGACTTCGCCGCCGTCGGCACCCGGATCAGCCGCCGCCAGCACGATACGGCCAGCCACGGCTTCTCGAACCCGGCCGACCAGCAATGGCTGTTCGACCGGGTGATCGAGGCGCTCGGCGCCTGAACGCCGGCCGCCGGATTACTCGGCGGCTTCCTTCACCGTCTCGAAATCGGCCTCCGCCAGGAAGCGCTCGGCATCGAGCGCCGCCATGCAGCCGGTGCCGGCCGCAGTGATCGCCTGGCGGTAATGCTTGTCCATCACGTCGCCGCACGCGAACACGCCCGGCACGCTGGTGCGGGTGGTTCCCTTCTCCACTTCGATATAGCCGTCGGCATCGAGCGCGATATGCCCGCGGAACAGCTCGGTCGCCGGATGGTGCCCGATCGCGACGAAGCCGCCATCGACCTCGATCATCGAAAGCGCGCCCGTCACCGTGTCCTTCAGTTCGATCGCGACCAGCCCCTCGGGCTGGCCGCCGCCGATGAAGCGCTCGACCTGCTTGTTCCACAGCACGTTGATCCGCTCATTGGCGTGGAGCCGCTCCTGCAGGATCTTTTCGGCGCGCAGGCTGTCGCGCCGGTGGATCAGCGTGACATCATGGCTGTGGTTGGTCAGGTACAGCGCTTCCTCGACCGCAGTGTTGCCGCCGCCGATCACGGCAACCTTCTTGCCGCGATAGAAGAAGCCATCGCAGGTGGCGCAGGCGCTGACGCCCTTGCCCTTCAGCAGTTCCTCCGAATCGAGGCCTAGCCAGCGCGCCTGCGCGCCGGTGGCGATCACCAGCACGTCGCCCAGATAGACCGTGCCGCTGTCGCCCACCATGCGGAACGGCCGCTGCGACACGTCGACCTCGACGATCGTGTCCCACATCATCTGCGCGCCGACATGCTCGGCCTGCGCCTGCATCTCCTGCATCAGCCACGGCCCCTGGATAACCTCGCGGAAACCCGGATAATTCTCGACGTCGGTCGTGGTGGTCAGCTGGCCGCCGGGCTGGATGCCCTGGACGACGATCGGGGCGAGTCCGGCCCGGGCGCCGTAAATGGCGGCGGACAGCCCGGCGGGGCCGGAGCCGAGGATGAGCATGCGCGTGGAATGAGTGGCGGTCATGGTGCTTTCCGAAATGTCTTCGATGCGCCTTCTAGGCAGGGCATCACAGGAAGCAACATGGCGCGCGCGATCGCGGATGCAATGCGTGCCGCGACAGCAAAAGCTGTGCGGCCGCAAAGCGCAATTTCACGGCTCAGTTCAGACGATCAGTACCGCGATCGTCGCCCAGAACAGCACGCTCGCCATCGCCATGATGAGCAGGCTGCGCGAGGCGCCCGGATCGACGCCTTCGTCCTCGACCCGCTCGCGGGGCAGTTCATGCAGTGTCCGCATCGTCCGGCACTCCGTTACAAGTCGCCCCTGCCCCTCCCCCCCTTATAGAGCGGCGGGGGCGCCAAGAACTTCCGGTAAAATGCCTAAGACGATGCGGGATCAGATACTTGTCGGCGTCGTAATGTGACAGATGCGCAGCGCGTTCACGAGCGCGATCTGCACCGCATTGGTGATCAGCAGCCGCGCTTCATTGACGCCGCCGTCGCTCAACACGGGCGCAGCCGTGTAATAGGAATTATAGGCCATCGCAATGTCGAGCAGATGGCGGATCAGATGCGTCGGGTTCGCCCGCGCCGCCGCTTCGGCAACCTTCACCGGCGTCTGCTGGAGCTTGAGCAGCAGCTCGACTTCCTGGTCGGTCAGCTCGAACGCGCCGATCGCGTCGACCGGCTTGGAGGGCTGGCCATGGCGCCGCAGAATCGATCGCGCGCGGCAGGCGGTGTAGACAGCATAGGCGCCGCCCGCCTTTTCGAACCCCTGAATGGTGTTCTCCAGGCTCGACACGTCGATATCGACCGAGCCCTTGATGTCCTGCTTGAGGTCGTTGAACACCAGCGACCCGACGGTCAGCTGCCGCGCCGCAAGGTCACGATCGGCCTCGGTCACGCCGTCGCGCTCGGAAAGACGCGCGCGGAAATACTGCTCGGACATTTCGAGCAGCGTCATCACGTTCGACACGCTCTGCCGGCTCGAAAGTTTCTTTCCCGTCTTTTCATCGACATAGAAGCCGAAGTAGAGGTGCTCCAGCTGCGGAATGCCATCCTTTACCAGCCCGATCACCTCGGCCGCCGCGAACAGCCGCTCGAAATGCGAACGCTGTTCCTGCCCCACGACATACTGAACGAGCGTCGGCGCGAACAGCGCATTGCGGCGGGCGATCGCGCCGATATCGCGCGTGGCATAGATGCTGCGGCCGTCGGTGCGGAGCAGCACCAGCCGCTCGCCGCTGGGAAGCCGTACGATCGTCGCGCCGATATCCTTGCGCACCGCCTGGATGCGAACCTGTGCCTCGGCGTCGCTGATCTCGCCGGCGTCGCGCAGCGCCCCGACGGCGGCAATCTCCGCCTCTGCCTGCGCTTCGGAGAACACCTCAGCCGTGCCATCGGCCAGCGCCCTGGCGATGACGTCGAGCCCGTCCTGATAATAGAAGCTCTCGCCGATGACGAAATCGATGTCGATGTTGAGCAGGCGATAGAATTCGTCGAACGCCGCCATGCTCCAGTCGACCATCTGTTCCCACAGCGCGACTTCGTCGGCGTCGCCGGCCTCCAGCGCGGCGAAGCGCGCATCGGATGCCGCAGTGAAATCGGCGAATGCCGCCCGCGCGCTCGCCAGATCCGACACCTCGGGGAAATAGCGATCGAGCACCGCGCGGTCCTCGTCCGTCCAATCGGCCGCCTCGATATTGCCCTGGACGATGCGTTCGAGCGTCCGGCGGATGCCATAGAGCGCCAGCAGCCGATCGTTCGGCGAGAATTCGGCCGGCATGCGATCGGCGAAGCGGCGATAGCCTTCGAGCGTGAAGCCGAAACCGCCGAAATCGTTGATATGGTTCAGCCGGAACACCGTCGCCGCACACGCATCATAGAGGTTGGCGAGCACATGGCCGGTGATCGTCGAGCGGATATGGCCGGCGTGGAGCACCTTGGCGACGTTGGGCGACGAATAGTCGACCACCACCCGCTGCGACGCCATCGTGTCGTTGAGGCAGAAGCCGGTATCGAGCCGCACCACCGATTCCGCCGTGCGCAGCAGCCAGTCGTCGGTGAGCACGAGGTTGATGTACATGCCCTTCAGCTCGATCGAGCGGATCACGCCCGAAAGCGCCTCGCTTTGCAGCGCCGCAGCGATCGCCGGCTGGAACTCGGCGACGAAGCGCTTCGGCCCGCCCTGCTTGAGCAGGCTCGGCACCTTGAGCGCGATGTCGCCGCCGAACTTGTCGCGCGCGATCAGGTCCAGCTGGATCTGCGCATCCGCCACCCCGGTCGCCTCGCGCACCGTCTCGGTCAGCAGCGCCTCGAGTGCGGGCAGCGCATAGTCGCGCATTGCCGGAAACGCGGCCGCATCGTGCGCCGCCACCAGCGCATCACGCTTCGCCTCAACGGCTTCCTGACGCAGCCTCACTGCGCGCTCTAGCTGGGACATCCCGATATTATCCTTGTTGGACATAGGGCGCAGCCTCGGCGGTGCCGCGATCGACGCGGCCGCGATGCGCCTGTCCGGTTCATCATTCAGTGCGCGCGTCCATATCACGGCGCCCAGCAGCCTCCAGCACTTTCTTTGGCGGCGCTCAGAGGTGGCGCTTGTCCAGCTTGCGCGCAAGCGTGCGGCGGTGCAGGCCCAGCCGCCGGGCCGCTTCGGACAGGTTGTAATTGGTGTCCGCCAGCGTCTGGTGGATATGCTCCCATTCCAGCGTGCGGATCGATGTCGGCCGCGCGACCAGCGCCGTGTCGGCATCGCCTTCCACCCGGTCGAACGCCGCCTCGATATCGTCGGTATTCGCCGGCTTCATCAGATAGTTGTTGGCGCCCAGCTTCACCGCCTCCACCGCGGTGCTAATGCTGGCGAAGCCGGTCAGCACCACGATCCGCATTGCCGGATCGCGCTCGTGCAGTTCCTTGACGCAGGCGAGGCCTGATGTGCCGCCCAGGCGCAGGTCCACCACCGCCCGGGTCGGCGAAAAGCGCTCGACCACCGCCGCCAGGCCCTCTGGTGAATTGAGCACCTCGACGCTGTAGCCGCGCCGCTCGAACGATCGGGCCAGCGTCCGTGCGAACACGACATCGTCCTCGATGATCAACAGCTTTTCGCTACTCACGACTCGTTCTCCTCCAGCGCCAGCGCCGTTACCGGAACGCGCAGCACCACCTCCGCGCCGCCGCCCTCGCGATTCCATGCCTCGATCGTCCCGCCCAGCGTGCGCAACACATTGTGCGCCAGAAACAGGCCCAGCCCGGCGCCCTGTCGGCCCTTGCTGCTGTTATAGGGGTGGCCGATCCGCGGCAGGATCGCCTCTGGAAAGCCACGGCCGTCATCGCGCACCGCCAGCGCCAGTTCCTCGCCGTCACGCGAAATGGAAAGGCGGATGCGTTCGGCCCCAGCCTCGACTGCATTGTCGAGCAGGTTCACGATCGATTGCCCCAGCGCCCGATCTGCAACGATCGGCAGGTCACTCTGCACGCGATAGTCGAGCGTCACGCAATCGTTGCGCGACCATCGCTCGAGCAGGCTGGTGATGAAGCGGCGCAGCGTCGTGCGCTCGGGCGCCTCGCCGCTCACCTCGCCCGCGGCGAACAGCACGCCCGCGACGATCGATTTGCACCGTGCGACCTCGGCCTGCATGTCGGCCACTTCGGCGCTCAGCTGTCGGTCCTTGCCGATCCGCGGATCGGCGCGCCAGTCGCCAAGCGCCACCGAGATCGAGGCGAGCGGCGTGCCGAGTTCGTGCGCCGCCCCGCTGGCGAGCAGGCCCATGCGCACGATATGCTCTTCCTCGGCGGCACGCTGCCGCATCGTCGCCAGCCGCGCGTCGCGATCGCGCAGGTTGCGCGCGATCCGCGTCACGAACTGGACGAGCAGCGTCGCGGTGAGCGTGTAGTTGAACCACAGCGCGAACACGAACGGGCCGGAAAGGCTGCTCGCCAGCGGCTCGGGCAATGCCAGCGGCCGATGCACGATCGCCAATCCCGCAAACGCGCCGCTGGTTAGCGCCACCAGCGCCCAGCTCGATGCGGTGTCGAGCAGAACCGCGCCGAGCACGACCTGAAGCAGATAAAGTGCGACGAACGGGTTGGTCGCGCCGCCGCTCAGGTACAGCAGCGCCGTCAGGCACGCGACGTCGACCAGCAGACCACCCAGCACCTGCGCATTGCTCGCCGGTCGGATCGCACGGGTCGGCACCATCAGCAGGTTGAGCGCGATCAGGATGCCGATCGTGATCAGCATCGGCACCAGCGGCAGCCGTACCCCGAGGATGAGATGGACAATCAGGATCGTCGACAGCTGACCGGCAACGGCGAGCCAGCGAAGCTGTGCCAGCAGCAGCAGATTGCGCCGGGCGGCATCTTCCGGTGCGGTCACGGCGGCGGCCATGGTCATTCGCTGCCCTTGCCGCGAACGGCCCGCCACGTCATCCAGCCAAACAGCCCGGCCAGCGAGAACCAGGTGATCGCATAGACCAGATGATTGTTCGGGAACTTCACCACCGTCATGCCGCCACGCGGCCAGCCGTCGCCGGTGCGATCCGCATCGATGAAATAGGGCGCGAGCGGTCTCAGTCCCTCACCCATCGCCGCCACGTCGCGGGAATACCAGCGGCCCGCCGCGGGGTCGTTGCGCCGCAGGAAGCCGCCGCGCGGTTCGCTCAGCCGCAACAGCCCCGTCACGGTGACGGACGATGGATCGGCCTGCTGGCACGGCGGGAGCGTCTTGCCGTCAGGCAGGAAGCCGCGATTGATGAAGATGATGAAGCCACGGTCGCTCACCAGCGGCGTCATCACCCATTTGCCCGGGCCGATCGATGTCACCGCCTGGGACAGGCGGGTGCGGCAGGGGAGATAGCGACCGGTGATGCGCAGCCGGCGATAGCTGTCGTCACGGCCGATTGCGGCCCAGTCGGCGGGTCCAGGGGCGGGAACCGGCATCGCCGCCAGTCCCCGCTCGACCCGATCGATCAGCGCCAGCTTCCAACTGCGGCGCTCGATCTGCCACACGCCCAGCCCGATCAGCAGGATCACCGCCGCCAGCAGCAGCGCGATCGCCAGCCCTCGGCGGAGCCGCCGGTTCACATGCCTGCGCTCGGGTCCATCCCGGGCATCATGTGGAGGTTCATGTTGTACATGACCCATAGCGAACCGATCAACGCGATCACGACGATGATGACCGTGAAGATCAGCGCCATCAGCGTCCAGCCCTGCTCGGACTTGCTGTTCATGTGGAGGAAGTAGACCATGTGCACGATGACCTGAACGAGCGCCATCGCCATGCAGATCCCTGCCGCCAGATGCTTGTCGGCGATATAGCCGCCCATGACGATCGCGAACGGGATCGCCGTGAGCACCACAGACAGCAGGAACCCCATGAGGTAGCCGCCGCGCGTCGAGTGCGGCGCGCCGCCGTCGTGATGGCCGTCATGATGATCGTGGTGGCCGGCATGGCCGTGGACATCCGCGCTCATCGCAGCACTCCAAGCAGATAGACAAAGGTGAACACACCGATCCAGATCACGTCCAGAAAGTGCCAGAACAGCGACAGGCACTGCAGGCGGCGCACATTTTCCGGCACCAACCCGCGGCGCGCAACCTGTACCATCAGGACGGAAAGCCAGATGATGCCGAAGGTCACGTGCAGGCCGTGCGTGCCGACCAGCGTGAAGAAGGCGGAGAGGAACGCCGACCGCTGCGGCCCCGCGCCCTCGTGGATCAGGTGCGAGAATTCGTAGAGCTCGATCGCGAGGAAGGCCGCGCCGAACAGCGCGGTCGCCGCCAGCCAGGCCTGCATCGCGCCCTGCCGCTCTTCCTGCACCGCGATCATCGCGAAGCCATAGGTGATCGACGAGAACAGCAGCATTGCCGTGTTCACCGCGACCAGCGGCAGATCGAACAGCTCGGCGGGGGTCGGTCCCCCCGCATAGCTGGCGCCATAGACGCCCCAGGCCGCGAACAGCATCGCGAAGATGAGGCAGTCGCTCATCAGGTACATCCAGAAGCCCAGCAGCGTGCTGCCGCCGCCTTCGTGATGATGCTCCTCGGTCTGGTAGAAGACGGGCGCCTCGCCCGCCGTTGCCGTTTCGGCGCTCATCGCGTCATGCTCCCAGCCGCGCCAGCATCTGCGTGCGCGCATTCTCGGTTTCGGTCACGGTCTCCACGGGGATGTAGAAATCGCGGTCGTAATTGAAGGTGTGGACGATCGCCGCGACGATCAGGCCGACGAACGAGGCTGCGGCGAGCCACCAGATGTACCAGATCATCGCCAGGCCGCAGACCATCGACAGGCCGGCCAGGATGATGCCGGCGCCGGTGTTCTTCGGCATGTGGATCGGCAAGAAGCCGTTCACCGGCCGCACCGCGCCCTTCGACTTCATGTCGTACCACGCATCCAGGTCGTGGATCACCGGCGTGAAGGCGAAGTTATAGTCCGGCGGCGGCGACGAGGTCGCCCATTCCAGCGTGCGCGCGTTCCACGGATCGCCGCTCTCGTCCTTCAGCGCCTCGCGATTGCGGACGCTGACGAAGATCTGCATCAGGAACGCGGCGATGCCGACGGCGATGATCGCGGCGCCGATCGCGGCGATCACGAACCAGATCTGCAGGCTCGGATCCTCGAAGTGACGCAGACGGCGGGTCACGCCCATCAGGCCCAGGATGTAGAGCGGGGTAAACGCGACCCAGAAGCCCACGACCCAGCACCAGAAGGACACCAGGCCCCACTTCTTGTCGAGCTTGAAGCCGAACGCCTTGGGCCACCAGTAGTTGATGCCGGCGAACAGGCCGAACAGCACACCACCGATGATCACGTTGTGGAAGTGCGCGACCAGGAACAGCGAGTTGTGCAGCACGAAGTCCGCAGGTGGCACCGCGAGCAGCACGCCGGTCATGCCGCCGACCACGAAGGTCAGCATGAACGCGATCGTCCACATCATCGGCAGCTCGAAGCGGATGCGACCCTTGTACATGGTGAACAGCCAGTTGAAGATCTTCGCACCCGTCGGGATCGAGATGATCATCGTGGTGATGCCGAAGAAGCTGTTCACGCTCGCGCCCGAGCCCATCGTGAAGAAGTGATGGAGCCAGACGAGGTAAGACAGGATCGTGATGACCAGGATGGCGTAGACCATCGACGTATAGCCGAACAGCCGCTTGCTCGAGAAGGTCGAGGTGACTTCGGAGAAGATGCCGAACGCCGGCAGGATCAGGATGTAAACTTCCGGGTGGCCCCAGATCCAGATCATGTTCACGTACATCATCGGGTTGCCGCCGGCGGTGTTCGTGAAAAAATGCGTGCCGACATAGCGGTCGAGGCTGAGCATCGCCAGCACCGCGGTCAGCACCGGGAAGGCGGCGACGATCAGGATG
The DNA here is from genome assembly GCF_054489705.1 of Sphingomonas sp. RS6. Lineage (NCBI taxonomy): Bacteria > Pseudomonadati > Pseudomonadota > Alphaproteobacteria > Sphingomonadales > Sphingomonadaceae > Sphingomonas > Sphingomonas sp. RS6. Next base: position 105,694 of record NZ_JBTMWM010000003.1, on the reverse strand, counting down.
TTGGTGGCCAGCGCGGTCCAGGTGAACACCGGCATCTTCATCAGGCCCATGCCCGGCGCGCGCATCTTGACGATGGTGGCGACCAGGTTGACGCCCGACAGCAAGGTGCCGACGCCGGCCACCTGCAATGCCCAGATGTAATAGTCGACCCCCACATCGGGCGAATAATCGAGCCCCGAAAGCGGTGCCATCGCCAGCCAGCCGGTGCGCGCGAACTCGCCGACGAACAGGCTGGCCATCACGATCGCCGCGCCCGCCGCCGTCATCCAGAAGCTAAAATTGTTCAGGAACGGGAAGCTGACGTCGCGCGCGCCGATCTGCAGCGGCACCACATAGTTCATCAGGCCGGTGACGAACGGCATCGCCACGAAGAAGATCATGATGACGCCGTGGGCGGTGAATATTTGGTCGTAATGGTGCGCGTTCAGATAGCCCTCGTTCGGGCCGAACGCCATCGCCTGCTGGAGGCGCATCATGATCGCGTCGGCGAAGCCGCGCAGCAGCATGACGAGGCCCAGCACCATGTACATGATGCCGATCCGCTTGTGATCGACGCTGGTGAACCACTCTTTCCAGAGATAGCCCCAGACGCGGAAATAGGTCAGCGCGCCGACCAGCGCGGCGCCGCCGAGCGCCACCGCGGCAAAGGTCGCGACGACGATCGGTTCGTGCAGCGGCAGGCTCTCGAGCGAGAGCCGGCCGAAGATCAGGGAAGTTGCTGTGTCAGACATGGGTGCTCACGCCTTGCGCGCGGTCGGGCGGCCGGGCGATACCGGACGATCGACGCTCGTCATATTACGGTTCGCATCGCTGCCGGGCGCGGTCTTGCCCGCGGGCTCGCCATGCGGATGCGTCAGATGGGGGCTGTTCTCGATCTCGTCGGGCGCCTTCATCAGCGCGCCCTCGGCGCCGTGGCCGGGATGATTGTTGACCGGCGGCACCGGCGCGCCGTGGCCCTTCATCGAATGCCCGTCCATATGGCCCATGCACGGCGTGCCGGGCTGGACGCACATCTGGACGATGCGATCGAACAGGCCGTTGTCCACCGCGCCATAGCGGATCATCGGCACCTTCTCGCTCGGCGCTTCGAGCTTGAGATAGGTGGCGCCGTCGAGGCGACCGGCGACGCCCTTGGTCTGCGCGACCCAGCGGTCGAAGCCGGCAGCATCGGTGGCGATCGTCGGGAAGCGCATGTCGGAGAACCCGGCGCCGCTGTAATTGGCGCTCACGCCTTCGAACGTGCCCGCCTTGTTCATCACCGCGTGGAGCTTGGTCTCCATGCCCGGCATGGTGTAGATCATGCCCGCCATCGCCGGCACATAGAAGGTGTTCATCACCGACGAGGAAGTCAGCCGGAACCGCACCTGGCGGTCGGTCGGCAGCACCAGTTCGTTGACGGTGGCGATACCCTGCTCGGGATAGATGAACAGCCACTTCCAGTCGAGCGAGACGACCTGGATCTCGAGCGGCTTCGCATCCGCCGCGATCGGCTTGCCCGGCGCGATGCGGTCGAGCGGGCGATAGGGATCCAGCTTGTGCGTCGCCAGCCAGGTGATCGCGCCCAGCGCGATGATGATCAGGAGCGGCGCCGACCAGATCACGAGTTCGATCCGCGTCGAATGATCCCATTCGGGGTCGTAATCGGATTCGGTGGCGCGATTTCCGGCGCGATATTTCCACGCAAACAGCACCGTCAGCATCATCACCGGAACGATGATCAGCAGCATCAGAAAGGTCGACCACAGGATCAGGTCGGCCTGTTGCCGGGCGACGTCGCCTGCGGGGTTCATCACGACCATGTCGCACCCGCCCAGCAGGACCGGCGCCGCGAATGTGGCGAGGATCGCCGGCAACCGGAAAGTTGCCCGACGCAAAGTGGGTATGGATCGATACATAGCGGCCGCGAGTTAGGGATCGTTCTGCGGGTGCGAAATAGGACAATTTGTCCCATGGCTGCAACTCGCGTCTTTCCCTAGGTGCTTTTCCCAAAGCTTTGCAGTACAGGTATCCCATGGCCAATGCATCGCTCGGTTCGACTCAAATCGAACATGACGCCCGCCTGATCAACACCTCCAAGGGTGACGATCATCTCCGCCCCGGCGATATCGCCATCGGGGTGATCATCGGGCGAACGTCCGAATTTTTCGACTTCTTCGTCTATGCGATCGCGTCGGTGCTGGTGTTCCCGGCGCTGGTGTTCCCGCATCTCGATCGCGTGACCGGCACGCTCTGGTCCTTCGCGCTCTTCCCCCTCGCCTTCATCGCCCGCCCGATCGGCACGCAGATCTTCATGCGGATCGATCGACGCCACGGCCGCGGTGCGAAGCTGACGCTCGCGCTGTTCCTGCTCGGCACGTCCACCGTGTCGATCGCCTTCCTGCCCGGCTATGCCCAGGTCGGCCTCTGGTCCGCCGTGCTGCTTGCGCTGTTCCGCGTCGGCCAGGGTCTCGCGCTCGGCGGTGCGTGGGATGGCCTCGCCTCGCTGCTCGCGCTCAACGCGCCCGCGGACCGGCGCGGCTGGTATGCGATGGTGCCTCAGCTCGGCGCCCCGCTCGGCCTGATCGTGGCGAGCGGCCTGTTCGCCTATTTCCACGCGCTGCTGGCGCCTGCCGACTTCATGTCCTGGGGCTGGCGCTATCCGTTCTTCGTCGCCTTCGCGCTCAACGTCGTCGCGCTGTTCGCGCGGCTGCGAATGGTCGTCGCGCCCGAATATGTGAAGCTGTTCGAAAGCCGCGAGCTCACGCCTTCACGCGTCACCGCGACGATCAAGGCGCAGTGGCGCAACATCATCCTCGGTGCCTTCGCGCCGCTGGCCAGCTTCGCGCTCTTCCACATGGTCACCGTGTTCCCGCTGTCCTGGGTGTCGCTCTACACCGAAGAGAGCCTGACTCGCTTCCTCCTGATCGAAATGGGCGGCGCCGCCTGTGGCGTGGTCGCGATCGTGATCTCGGGAATTCTGGCGGACCGGATCGGGCGTCGCTCGCTGCTCGGCTATACCGCCGCCGCGATCGCCGCCTTTTCCGGTTTCGCGCCGCAGCTGCTCAGCGCCGGCGGCCTTGGCGAGTCGATCTTCATGGTCGTCGGCTTCATCCTGCTCGGCCTGTCGTTCGGCCAGTCCTCGGGCGCGGTGACGAGCAACTTCCCGAAGCGGGCACGCTATACCGGGGCGGCGCTCACCTCCGATCTGGCCTGGCTGTTCGGCGCCGGCTTCGCGCCGCTCGCCGCGCTGCTGCTCGCTAGCAATTTCGGCCTGCTTGCCGCCGGCGGCTATCTGCTCTCGGGCGCGGCGGCGACGCTGATCGCGCTCTATCTCAATAAGGAACTTGCCCGCCGGCTCGATTGAGCGGGCACCGGGCGGCTTGCATGCGCCGCCCGGTCGTTGCACGGGACGGCGGTGGCCGTCCCGCGCTGCGCAAGGAAGCTGTTGCATGACCTCCCCCACCGGTATCGATCGCCTCGTCGCCATCATGGCTCGCCTGCGCGACCCCGATCGCGGCTGCGAGTGGGACGTTGCCCAGACGTTCGAGACGATCGCCCCCTATACGATCGAGGAAGCCTATGAAGTCGCCGACGCGATCGAATGCGGCAACCTTGCCGAGCTGAAGGACGAGCTCGGCGATCTGCTGCTCCAGGTGGTCTTTCACAGCCGCATCGCCGAGGAATCGGGCCAATTCGCCCTCGCCGATGTCGTCGCCTCGATCAGCGACAAGATGGAGCGGCGCCATCCCCATATTTTCGGCGACGTTGCCGAGGGCGGCCATCACCTCTGGGAAGTCATCAAGGCCGAGGAGCGTGACGCCAAGGGCGCCTCGAGCGCGCTCGACAACGTGGCGATCGGCCTGCCTGCCCTGCTCCGCGCCGAAAAGCTCCAGAAGCGCGCCGCGCGCACGGGCTTCGACTGGCCCGATCCGGCGGACGCCCGCGCGAAGATCCTCGAGGAACTCGACGAAGTCGATGCCGCCGAAAACGACGCCCATCGCGCCGAAGAAGTGGGCGACCTGCTGTTCGCGGTGGTCAATTATGCCCGCAAGCTGGGCATCGAGCCCGAAGCGGCCCTGCGCGCAGCCAACGGCAAGTTCGAGCGCCGCTTCAAGGCGATGGAGGAACGCGCCGGCGAAGCCTTTCTCGGGCTGGATCTGGAGGGCAAGGAAGCGCTCTGGCAGGCGGTGAAGCGAGGCGGCTGAGGGCGTCGGTCACCCTCGCCCTCCCCGCTCCCCCAAAGGGGGTAGCGAGCAGCGAAACCGCGGAAGGATGAGGATGAACGAAGGTGCGGCGGAGACTAGCCCCGCGTCGCGAACCGCTCATAATCGCGCGGCGCCATCCGCACTTCATACACCGCTTGATCGTCCTCGATATGCTGGTCGATCACTTCGCCATGCTGGTGCAGCCATGCCGCCGCCGCGCCGTCCGCCGGATTGAGCCGCAGCGTGTATCGCCGATGCCCCTGGGTCAGCCGTGCCGCGACGCCTTCGACCAGAGCGTCGACGCCCTCGCCGGTCAGCGCGGAAATCACCCGAACGTCCGGTCGCCGCGCCGCATCCGCCAACGCTTCCTCGCGCCGTTCGTCGTCCAGCAGGTCGAGCTTGTTCCATGCCTCGAAACGCGGCGTCTGCGGCGAAACGCCGATTTCCTCCAGCACCTTCTCCACATCGGCCCGCTGCGCCTCGCTGTCGGGATGGGCGATGTCGCGGACATGGATCAGCAGATCGGCCGACACCACTTCTTCCAGCGTCGCCTTGAACGCGGCGACCAACTGGGTCGGCAGTTCGGAGACGAAGCCAACCGTGTCGGACAGGATCGCCTTGTCGATACCGGGCAGCGAAATCTGACGTAGCGTCGGGTCAAGCGTGGCGAACAGCAGGTTCTCCGCCATCACCCCGGCGCCAGTCAGCCGGTTGAACAGCGTCGACTTGCCGGCATTGGTATAGCCGACCAGCGCTACCACGGGCCACGGCGCACGCTGGCGCCGGTCGCGGTGCAGCGTGCGGGTACGGCTCACCTGATCGAGCTCACGCCGAAGCCGCGCCATCCGATCGCGGATCAGCCGGCGGTCGGCCTCGATCTGGGTTTCGCCCGGGCCGCCGAGGAAGCCGAAGCCGCCGCGTTGCCGCTCCAGATGGGTCCAGCTGCGCACCAGCCGGCCCGCCTGATAGTCAAGATGCGCGAGTTCGACCTGCAACCGGCCTTCCGCGGTGCGGGCACGCTCGCCGAAGATTTCGAGGATCAGGCCGGTGCGGTCGATCACCTTGCAGCCGAGCGCGGTTTCAAGGTTGCGCTGCTGCACCGGCGTCAGCGCCGCGTCGAACACGGCGAGCTGCAACTCACCGTCGCGCACCGTTTCGGCCAGCGCGTCCACCTGCCCCGATCCGATCAGCGTGCCGGGCTTTGGCTGGCGCAGCCGGACCGCGACGCGCTCGACCACGTCGACGCCGATCGCCGCGGCAAGCCCGGCGGTTTCCTCCAGCCTTGCCTCGGCATCCCGCGAGCTTGCGCCCATATCGGGATAGACGACGAGCGCGCGTGCGCCCCGCGCGAATTCGTCGGGGTCGCGCTCGAAACCTGTGCTCATGCGAACGTCAATCGTCGTCGCCGCTATTGGTTTCGTCGGCGAGGTTGAGCGGGTGCGCGGGCTGGATCGTCGAAACAGCGTGCTTGTAGACCAGCTGGGCCATGCCCTCGCGCTGGAGCAGCATGCAGAACAGGTCGAACGCGGCGATCTGGCCCTGAAGCATCACCCCGTTGACGAGGAACATCGTCACATTCTCTTCCGCCTTGCGCACAGCATTGAGGAAGATTTCCTGAAGCACGGGATTCTTGTGCTGATGCTCGCCCGCGGCATCGAGCAGCGCGGCGATATCCACCGGGCCAGACGGCATCACCGTCGAAATCGCGTGCTTGTAGATCAGCTGCGACTGGCCGTCGCGGCGGAGCAGCACCGAAAAATTGTCGAACCAGGTGACGATGCCCTGCAGCTTGACGCCTTTGACGAGGAACATGGTCACCGGCACCTTCGACCGGCGCAGCGAGTTGAGGAACAGGTCCTGAAGCGAGGTTTGCTTTTCAGCCACCACAAGGGCTCCTTCTATTCTTGGCGGGATTTGTCCCGCGGCGCGCCGTTCCCGGCGTCGGGTGGCGCCACCTTGGCGCCGCCGCCAATCTAGGCGGTCGGCGGCGCGACGTCCATAGCGGCGCTCAAACGCTCGCTCAGTCCTCGCGCGTGTCGGTGATTCCCAGCAGCTTCAGCTTGCGGTGCAGCGCCGATCGCTCCATCCCGATGAAGCTCGCGGTGCGAGAGATATTGCCCGAAAATCGGCGGATCTGGACGCGCAGATATTCGCGCTCGAAGCTCTCGCGGGCCTCCTTCAGCGGCGAACCCATGATCGCGCTCGATGCGACGCTGCTGCCGCTTTCGCCGGGGCGGCCGAGCACTTCGGGCGGCAGCAGGTCGATGTCGATCCGGCCGATCCGGTCGCCCGGGGCCAGGATCACCGTGCGCTCGACTGCGTTGCGCAGCTGGCGGACATTGCCCGGCCAGTCATAGCTTTGCAGCGCAACCATCGCATCGGGTGCGATTTCGGGCGTCGGCACGCGGCGTTCGGAGGCATAGTGCGCGACGAAATGCTCGACCAGCACCGGGATGTCCTCGCGGCGCTCGGTCAGCGGCGGGATCGCCACAGGCACGACGTTCAGTCGGTAATAGAGGTCTTCGCGGAAACGGCCTGCTGCGATCTCGGCCATCAGGTCGCGCGCCGTCGCCGAAACCACGCGAACATCGACCTTCACCGTGCGGGTGCCGCCGACGCGGTTGAAGCTCTGGTCGGTCAGCACGCGCAGGATCCGCGCCTGGGTCGCGACGGGCATGTCGGCGATCTCGTCGAGGAACAGCGTGCCGCCATGCGCCTGTTCGAGCAGGCCGGTACGGACCAGATCGCCGCCTTCCTCAACGCCGAACAGCTCTTCTTCGACGCGCTCTGGGGTCATGCGGGCAGCGCTGACGATAACGAACGGCGCCTCGGTGCGCTGGCTCCAGCCGTGCAGCAGCCGTGCCGCGACTTCCTTGCCGACGCCGGCGCCGCCGGTGATCAGCACGCGGCTCCCCGTGGCGGCGACGCGCTTGAGTGTCGCGCGCACGGTGTTGATCGCGCTCGATGCGCCGATCAGATCGGTGTCGCGTCCGGCGGACGCGCGAAGGGTTGCGACTTCGCGCCGCAGCCGCTCGGTCTCGGTCGCGCGCGCCACCATCAGCAACAGACGCTCGGCCTCGAACGGCTTTTCGATGAAGTCGGCGGCGCCGCGCCGGATCGCCGCGACGGCAGTGTCGAGATTGCCATGGCCGGAGATGACCAGCACCGGGATCGACGGGTCGCGGCGCTTGATCTCGTCGAGCAGGTCCAGCCCGTCGAGCCGCGAACCCTGCAGCCAGACATCGAGCAACACCAGGCTCGGGCGCCGTTCGGCGATCGCCTCCAGCGCGGAATCGCTGTCTGCGGCCGCGCGGGTGTCGTACCCTTCGTCCTCGAGCACGCCCGCGACGAGCTCGCGAATATCGCGTTCGTCGTCGACAACCAAGATATCGAGGCTCATGATTTTGTTCCGGTTCTAGTTAACGCCGCCGGGCGCAGGTCGTTGGCGCCCGCGGCAGCGTCGTCGGTTCTGACGCTGGCGAGCATGGTCGTATCGAAACACAAAGTGACGCAGGTGCCGCCGCCGGGGCGGTCGGCGAAGCTGATCGTGCCGAAATGTTCTTCGACGATCTTCTTGACGATCGCGAGGCCCAGGCCGGTGCCGCGGCTGCGGGTCGTCATATAGGGTTCGACGATCCGGTCGCGCTCCACGGGCAGGCCGACGCCATTGTCCGAAAGCGTCAGCAAAATGCGGCCATCGGTCTCGGGCTCGATCACCAGATGGATCTCCCCCGGCGGCGCACCGGCCTCGCGCGCCTCGATCGCCTCGACCGCGTTCTTGACGACGTTGGTCAGCGCCTGGCCGATCTGGCGGCGATCGCAGACCAGAGGCGGCGCGGGATCGGGCGCGTCGAGCGTGAAGCGGATCGCGGGATGGGCGACTTCGTGGAGGAACATCGACTGGCGAGCGATGTCGAGCAGCGACTCGCTGCGGAACAGCGGCTTCGGCATTCGCGCGAACGAGGAAAATTCGTCGACCATCCGCCTGAGATCCCCGACCTGGCGAACGATCGTCTCGGTCAGCCGCGCGAACACGCCGTCGCCCGCATCGACCTGCTTGCCATAGCGGCGCTGAAGCCGCTCGGCGGCCAGCTGGATCGGGGTGAGCGGGTTCTTGATCTCGTGCGCGATCCGCCGCGCGACGTCGGACCATGCCGCGCGACGCTGGTCGTTGAGCTGCTGGGTGATGTCGTCGAAGGTCAGCACCTGCCCGCCCTCGTCCGACGTCACCTTGACCGCGAGCGTCCGCGCCTCGCCGCCGGTCACGAGTTGCACCACCCCCTCGCGCGCGCCGCTGACCAGCAGCGTGTCGAGTTCGGGCGCGACCGCGGCAAGCGGCTGGCCGACAGGATCCTCGGCATTCTGGCGGAGAAGCGCCTTGGCCGAGGCATTGATCAGCCGGACGCTGCGATCGGCCGCGATCGAGATCACGCCCGCCGACACGCCGGACATCACCGCCTCGATCAGCGCGCGGCGGCTGTCGAGTTGGGCATTAGCGGTGACGAGCGCATTGGTCTGCTCGCCCAGCCGCTCGGTCATGCTGTTGAAGGCGATGCCGAGCGTCGCAATCTCGTCGGTTCGCTGCGGCGTCGGCACGCGCGCGCTGAGGTCGCCGTCCGCCACCCGCCGCGCCGCCGTGACGAGCTGGTTCACCGGCCGTACCAGCCGGTCAGCCACCGCCAGCGCGATCCAGGTCGCGATGCCGACGATCAGCAGCGCGACGCCGAACAGGATCGCGTTGAACCGAAGCTGGAGCGACCGCGACCGTGCGATCAGCGCCGAATATTCGTTGCCGATCCGATCGGAAGCGAGGTTCTGGCGATTGAGGAAATCGACATTGTTCGGCGTCGCGACATAGAGGAACAGGTTTGCCGAACGATCGACCGGCGTCACCACCCACACCATTTCCGAATCATAATTGGTGTAGCGGTCCTCGTTGCGAAGCACCTTGAGCACATTGCCCGAGACCCGGCGGGTAAAGTCCGCTGCGGCCGGCGCTTCATAGGCGTACAGCGCCTCGGCCCGCTTGCCATCGACGACGCGGAACAGCACCGACTGGAAGAACTGGCGGAAATAGGTCTGGCGAAGGAACCAATCCTCGAACGCCGGCGATCCCTCCGGTACCTTGGGCCAGGTTTCGAGCATATCGCTGACCATCTGGCGCGCCTCGCCCGTCCAGCGCTGGATCACCAGCGCCTTGCCCTCGTTCGCCAGCGCCTGGGTTGATTCGAGCGCACTGCGCGCGCGCTCCGATCCCCAAAGCTGGATGCCCGACTGGAACATCACCGATGCGGCGATTACGGTGAGCACGATCGGCACGCTGGCCATCAGCGTGAACACCGCAACGAGGCGGACATGAAGCTTGCCACCCCCGGCCAGCGCCGAGCGCGCCGTGCGATGGAGCGCAACGCGCCGGCCGATCAGCACGATCAGCGCGACATAGGGCACCAGATTGACCAGCAGCAGCAGCGCCGCAACGCCTGGACTGAACAATTGCTGATGCGCCTGGGCGACGACGAACCGATAGGTGGCGACCGGCGTCGCCAGTGCGAACGCGACCACGGCAAGTTCGGCAATGCGGACCACCGCGTCGTGGCGCGATGTCGCAAGCGATCCCTCCGGCGGTGTCTCGGTCAAACCGTCCATTGCGGTCTGGATACAACGAGATTGTGGCCGAAAGAACACATAATATCGACCGAGTGTAACCGGCCGGCCATAGCGCACCCCTCGTCGCAGCGGTTCCGCTCAGTCCGAGCCCACACCCCGCCCTGCCGTGGTGATGCCGAGCGTGTCGAGCCGCTTGCGCAGCGTGTTCCGATTGATGCCGAGCGCCCGCGCGGCCCGAAGCTGGTTCTGCTGGTGGCGCGCCAGCACCGCCTCGATCAGCGGCCGCTCGACCTCCGCGATGATCCGCTCATAGAGGGTGCCGTCGTCCAGCGTCTTCGGTTCCTCGATCGCGATCCGCTCCAACCGACCACGGATCGCCGCTTCGATGCCGGCGTCGCGAACCGGCGGCGCGGCGGTGGAACCGTCGCCCAGCGCACGCCGCAGCGCATCGGCATCGATCCACTCGTCGCGCGAAAGCGCCGCCAGCCGCCGCATCAGATTTTCGAGCTCACGGACATTGCCGGGCCATTCGAGCGTCTCGAGCAGCAGGACCGCGTCCTTGTCGAGTTGCTTTCGCGGCAGCCCGTCTTCTGCCGCCCGTTCGAGGAAATGCCGGGCGAGCAGCGCAATGTCCTGACGTCGCTCGCGAAGCGCCGGCAAGGCAATCGGCACGACGTTGAGGCGGTAGAAAAGGTCTTCGCGAAACTGGCCGATCTGGACGAGCTGGGCGAGTTCCTTGTTGGTGGCGGCGACGATGCGGACATCGGCGCGGATCGTGCGCGCCCCGCCCACGGTGGTAAATTCGCCCGACTGGAGCACGCGCAACAGCCGCGTCTGCGCGTCCATCGGCATGTCGCCGATCTCGTCGAGGAACAGCGTGCCGCCGGCGGCCTGCTCGAACTTGCCGGCGACGCGGGCCTGCGCCCCCGTGAACGCGCCGCGTTCATGGCCGAACAACTCGGCCTCGATCAGTTCGCGCGGGATCGCCGCCATGTTGAGCGCGACGAAGGGCGCTCGGCGGCGCGGCCCGAGATCGTGGATCGCGCGCGCGACCAGTTCCTTGCCGGTGCCCGATTCGCCCGAAATCAGGACCGTCAATTCGTTCGACACGACGCGCGCGATCACTCGATAGACTTCCTGCATCGCCGGCGACCGGCCGATCAGCGAAAGTCCCCCGCCATGCGAGTCCTCCGCCGCTTCGGCGGGGCGGCGCCGGCCGCGCGCGAGCGCGCTCTTCACCGCTTGCGTCAGCACGTCCAGATCGAACGGCTTGGGCAGATAATCGAATGCGCCCACCTCGGTCGCGCGCACCGCCGTGGCAAGCGTGTTCTGCGCGGAAAAGACGATCACCGGCAGCGACGGGTTCTCGGCGGTGAGCCCTGCAACGAGATCGAGCCCATTGCCATCGGGCAGCACGACGTCCGTCACCAGAACGTCGGGCAATCCGTCGACCAGCATCGTATTGAGCTCAGCGAGGCTGCCGGCGGTCGCGACGCGGTGCCCCTCGCGCTTCAACGCGGCGGCGACGACGGTGCGGATCGCCGCATCATCGTCGACGACCAGGATGGTGCCGGGCAGGCTCATGCGCCGGCCCGCGGCAACAGGATGCGAAACACGGTGACCTCCGGCTCGCGCTCACGCGCATATTGAACGATTCCACCCATCGCGTTGACCAGCTTCTCGACTAGCGGCAGCCCGAGCCCCTTGCCCTCGGGCTTGCCCGAGACGAACGGCTCGAACAGATGCTCGGCGATGTCCTCGGGCGCGCCCGGTCCGTTATCGACCACCATGATCTCGATCGGCAGCGGCCGCCGCGGCTGCCCCGGCCCGGCATTGACCGACATGCCGTGGCGATAGGCCGTCGACAGGATGATGCGCGGCTCCGCAACCGTCTTCAGCGCCTCGGCCGCGTTCTTGAGTAGATTGAGGAGCACCTGCAGAAACGCGTCGCGGTCGATCAGCACATCGGGCAGCGACGGATCGAACCGCTCCTCGATGACGATCTCGCGGGCAAACCCCGCGAGCGCCACGCGCCGGGCATGATCGAGCAGCGAATAGACGTTGGTCGACACGAGTTGCAGCGGCCGCGTGTCCGTGAAGTCCTGCATCCGATCGATCAGGGCGGCGATCCGATCGACTTCGGTCGTGATCAGCCGCGTGAGTTCCACATTGCTCTGCGCATCGCCGCCGCTTTGCAGGAGCTGCGCCGCGCCCCGGATACCGGAAAGCGGATTCTTGATCTCGTGGGCCAGCATCGCCGCCGCGCCCACCGCGGCTCTCGCACCGGCGCCCCGATCGAGCCCCTGGGCCATGCGACGGGCATGCGGGGCATGATGCAGCGTCACGATCCGCCAGCCGGGATGATCGGCCAATTGTGCCTCGATAAAGTCGACCCGGAACCGCGCGCCGCGAACCGCCTCGATCTCGGTGTCGAACGCCGCAAACCCGCGCCCGTCGCGCCGCGCGGCATCATCCGAAGGCGCCACCAGAATGCTCGCCAGCGGCTGGCGCAACATGCTCGTCTCGCTATGGTTGAGCAGCAGTTCGCACGCGGCATTGGCATGCGCGATCAGCCCGTCGGGATCGACCACGAGCACCGCGATGGGCAGCGCGCCGAACAATTCGGCGAAGCCCGGCCCGTCCACGGTGCGCCCGCCAGAGCGCCTCAGGCTGCCGCGCGTGAACGCCACGGTGCGTAGAATTCGGCCAGCATGTCGAGCACCCGGACGTGATCCGCGACCTGATTGACCTTGTTGCGGAATTCGGCGGAGCCATTGAGCCCCTTGGTGTACCAGCCAAGGTGCTTGCGCATCATGTTGACGCCCACCTCGTTGCCATAATGGCTGAGCGTTTCGATGTAATGCTCAGTTATCACGCGATATTGTTCTTCGATCGACGGATCCGGGCGCTCGCCCTTGCCGGTCAGCGCATCCATCACCTGGCGCAGGATCCACGGCTTGCCATAAGCACCGCGTCCGATCATCACGCCGTCCGCGCCCGACTGCGCGAGCGCTTCGCGTGCGTCCGCCACCGAACAGATGTCGCCATTGACGATGACGGGGATCGACACCGCCTCCTTCACGCGGCGCACGAACCGCCAATCGGCACTGCCGCGATACATCTGGTTGCGGGTGCGGCCGTGCACCGTCACCAGCTTCGCGCCGAGATCCTGGGCGATGCGGGCGAGTTCGGGCGCGTTGAGGCTGTCATGATCCCAGCCCATCCGCATCTTGACGGTCACCGGCGTGCGAACCGCGTCGACACAGGCGCGGATGATCGAGCCGGCATGATCGAGATCGCGCATCAGTGCCGATCCGGCATCGCCGTTCGTCACCTTGCGGACCGGGCAGCCCATGTTGATGTCGATGATCGATGCGCCGCGATCCTCGTTGAGTTTGGCCGCCTCCGCCATCTCATGCGGGGTGCAGCCGACCAGTTGCATCGACACCGGCTCCTCGATCGGGTCCCAGGCCGCCTTCTGGATCGACTGGCGGGTCTCGCGGATCGCGGCGGCGCTGGCGATCATCTCGGTCACATTGAGGCCCGATCCATGGCGTCGCACCGCGCGACGGAACGGCAGGTCGGTCACGCCGGTCATCGGCGCAAGCAACACGGGGGCTTCGACCCGGACGGGGCCGATCTGGATGGGGGCGAGTTCGCTCATCATTCTGCCTGAAAATCAGGCACGCGATGTAGCGTTCCCGGCTGCCAAGGGCAAGGCAAACAGGAATCCGCGACAGTGACGAACCATTGCCGATCGGCTCCGGCCCTACCCCCTGCCATCAAACTTCGCTAGGCGCACCGGCATGACCGAGTTCAGGACCGCCGCGATCATCGTCGCCGCCGGCAGCGGCACCCGCGCCGGGGGCAATGTGCCCAAGCAATATGCGCCGCTCGGCGGCAAGCCGCTGCTCGCCTATTCGCATCAGGCGCTTGCCGTCCATCCCGGAATCGATGCGGTGTTGACCGTGATCGGCGAAGGCCAGGAAGCGCTGCTGGAAGCGGCGATGGGCACCATCCCGTTCGTCACCGGCGGCGCGACGCGGCGGGAGTCGGTTCGCAGCGGCCTGGAGGCGCTGGTCGCTGGCGGCTTTGCCCGGGTGTTGATCCACGACGCCGCCCGCCCGTTCCTGCCGGCCCATGTGATCGACGATCTGCTCGCGACGCTCGATGCGCATGATGGTGCGTTCCCTGCGTTGCCGGTCGCCGACACGCTGGTGCGCTTCGATGGCAGGATGGGCGATACCGTTCCGCGCGACGGTCTGTACCGCGTGCAGACGCCGCAGGCCTTTTCGTTCGACGCGGTGCTTGCCGCCCATCGCGCCTGGCCGGCGGATCGCGACGCCACCGACGACGCGCAGATGGTGCGCGACACTGGTCATCAGGTCACGATTGTTCCCGGAGATTCGATGCTCGAGAAAATCACGCACGCCGCCGACTTTGCAGCGGCTGAGGCGAGGCTGGCGGCGGCGATGCGCGTCCGCACCGCGACCGGCTATGACGTCCATCGTTTCGCCGAGGGCGAGGCGCTGTGGCTCGGTGGCGTGCGCATCCCGCACCATCAGGGGCTTTCGGGGCACAGCGACGCCGATGTCGCGCTCCATGCGATCACCGATGCACTGCTCGGCACGATCGGCGCCGGCGATATCGGCATGCACTTCCCGCCGAGCGACCCCCAATGGCGTGGCGCCGCATCGGCACGGTTCCTCGAGCATGCGGTGGCGATGATCCATGTCGCGGGCGGCGTGATCGACTTCATCGACCTGACCATGGTCTGCGAAGCGCCCAAGATCGGGCCGCACCGCGAGGCCATCCGCGCGTCGATCGCGGCGATTGTCGGACTATCGGTCGATCAGGTGAGCGTGAAGGCGACCACCACCGAACGGCTGGGCTTCACCGGCCGCGGCGAAGGAATGGCGGCACAGGCGGTCGCCACCGTACGCGTGCCCGGGACGCCCTGACGGCACGAACAGACTCGTAACGCCGCCTCGCCGGTGGCAAGGGCTTAGGCATTATGGATACGATTCTTCCCCCCCAACTGATCGAAGCGGCCCGTAAGGTGCTGGAAGCGAACCGCGCGCTCGGGCGCCGCATCGCCGTTGCCGAAAGCTGCACGGGCGGCCTGGTCTCCGCGGCACTCACCGAACTGCCCGGCTCGTCCGACGTGTTCGAAGCGGGTTTCGTCACCTATTCGAACGAAGCCAAGATGGAGGTACTGAAGGTCAGCAGGGACGTTCTGGAGACCTTTGGCTCGGTGTCGATCGCCGTCGCCTGGAGCATGGCGCAGGGCGTGCTCCACCGCACCCAGGCCGATGTCGCCGTCGCGATCACCGGCATTGCCGGGCCGGATGGCGGCACCGAGAAGAAGCCGGTGGGAACGGTGGTGTTCGCGCGTGCGATCCGCGGGCGCGATCCCGACGACGTCGTCGCCGATGCGCGTCATTTCGAGAATGACGGGCGCGGCGGCGTCCGGCTTCAGGCGGCGTTGTGCGCGCTCGAACTGCTGATGCCGCGCGAATCGGAGGATGAGGCCGAGGACGACGCGTAAAGCGTCGCCGCGCGCGCCTCGAACGCGCCGATCATCTTGCGAAGCGCGCGATCGAACACCTGGCCGGCGAGCATCTCGAACACACGGTTCTTGAACGCGAAGTCGACGCAGAAATCGACGAGGCAGCCACCCTGGCCGTCGGGGCGGAACTGCCAGTCGTTGCTCAGATATTTGAGCGGACCATCGACATAGTCGACATGCAGCCGATCGGGCCGGTGCTTCTCGACCTTCGACGTGAACGTCTCGCGCAGCCCCTTGAACCCGACGATCATGTCGGCGACCATCTGGGTCTCGCCGTCCGAGCGGACGCGGATCGCGCTGACCCAGGGCAGGAACTCGGGATAGCACGCGACATCCGCGACCAGATCGAACATCTGCTCCGGCGTATAGGGCAGTTGCCGTGTCTCGCTGTGCTTGGGCATCAGGCCTTGGCACCCGCCTTCGCCAGCTTGGCCTCGCGCGCGGCGCGCATCTCCGCGAAATCGTCGCCCGCATGATAGCTGGACCGCGTGAGCGGCGAAGAGGCGACCTGGAGGAAGCCCTTGGCCCGCGCGATCGCGCCATAGGCCTGGAATGCCTGCGGCGTCACGAATTCCTCGACCTTGGCATGCTTCGGCGTCGGCTGAAGATACTGGCCCATCGTCAGGAAATCGATGTCGGCCGAACGCATGTCGTCCATCACCTGATGGACCTCCAGCCGCTGCTCGCCGAGGCCGAGCATGATGCCCGACTTGGTGAAGATCGACGGGTCGAGCTTCTTGACCATCTCCAGCAGGCGCAGCGACGCATAATAGCGCGCGCCCGGTCGGATCGTCGGATAGAGGCGCGGGACCGTTTCGAGATTGTGGTTGTACACGTCCGGCCGCGCCGCGACGATCGCCTCGACGGCGGCCTCGTGCTTGTTGCGGAAATCGGGCGTGAGGATCTCGATCGTCGTGCCCGGGCTGGCCGCGCGGATCGACTCGATCACCTTGACGAACTGCCCCGCGCCGCCGTCGGGCAGATCGTCACGGTCCACCGAGGTGATGACGATATGCTCGAGGCCCATCTGCACCGCCGCCTCTGCGACATGCTGCGGCTCCAGCGGGTCGACCTTGCGCGGCATCCCAGTCTTGACGTTGCAGAAGCGGCAGGCACGCGTGCACACGTCGCCGAGGATCATCACCGTCGCATGCTTCTTGGTCCAGCACTCGCCGATGTTCGGGCACGCCGCTTCCTCGCACACGGTGACGAGGTTCTTTGCGCGCATCAGCGCACGGGTCTTGGCGAACCCTTCCGACGTGGGCGCCTTGACGCGGATCCAGTCGGGCTTGCGGAGGCGTTCGGGCCGGGCCAGCGGAGTCTGCTCGTTCATGGGGGGCAGATAGAGCGCCGCACGACATTTCGCCAGTCCCGGAAAATGCAACCCTGCGCGCAAAACGCGAAAGGGGCGGCGCCGGTCGCCCGGCGCCGCCCCCGATCGATGTCAGAGCGCCGTTCAGGCGGTGGCGAAGGCCACCCGCGTACGACGCGCGCGCATTGCCGCGCCGGCCATGCCGAAGCCGCCGATCAGCATGCCCCAGGCAGCCGGTTCGGGCACGCCGCCCGGCGTCGAGGAGTTGATCGTGATCGCGGCGAACGCCACCTGGTCCGCCGAGCCGCCAAAGTCGACTGAGTGTGCGATGCCGGCAAAGCTGACGCCCGCGGCGACATAGGGGCAGAAGTTGGTGCCGAAGCAGCCTTCGGTGCCGGCACCGTTTGGCGTCAGAGCAAGATTGATGGTCGCGAGTAGATCGCCCGTCCCGTTCAGCCCCGAATAGACGTTCACGAATGCCGGGTTGTTGACGGCGCTGTAGAAGAACGAGAAGCCCGTCGAGAACCCACCCGCGACGTTCATCGTCGCCGCATCGCCGCCCAGGAAGAACAGCAGATTGCCACCTGTCGGGAGCGCAGCCGAGTTGCAGCTTCCGCCTGGCTGCACCGAGCAGGCGATCGCATTGTCGGAGAAGGTGATTCCATAGTTCGGACCGCCGGTGGAACCGAGGCTGCCCGCACCGCCTGCATAATAATCGAGGACAAGCTCCTGATTATCCCCGTCAAGTCCTGCGAAGTTGAGCGACTGCGCCGAAGCCGGAGCCGACGCAACGGCAGCGGCAATCAATCCCGCGATTACAACGATTTGTTTCATGTTTTCCCCCATGAAAACGATGTTCGAGACAGCATGGAAATTCTCTCCTTGAACCTCCACGCTGCTCGACTAGCTACGCCCCTGTTCATCTTTTGATAGGATATTTCCGACGCGTTTCAGGAATTGTGCCCGAACTGTCCCAGAATTGGCTTTCCGGTCGCATTCTCGTCGTAAAGGCGGCATGCCGCCCGAAGGTCGACACGCGGCGGCGGCGGGTCTAGGGACGCCGACATGGCTGGATTTGATGCGCTCGTTCATGGCTATCATCGCTTTCGCACCGACGGCTGGAGCAGCCAGCGCGCGCGCTGGGCCGAACTTTCGGAAGGGCAAAGCCCCAAGGTGATGGTGATCGCCTGTTCGGACAGCCGCGTCGATCCGGCGCAGATCTTTGACACCTCGCCCGGCGAAATCTTCGTGGTACGCAATGTCGCGAATCTCGTGCCCCCGTTCGAGACCGGGGGAGGCCGCCACGGCGTGTCCGCCGCGCTGGAATTCGCGGTGACCCAGCTCGAGGTGCCGGAAATCGTCGTGATGGGCCACGGCGCCTGTGGCGGCGCGCATGCCGCGCTGACGCAGCGATTCGCCGATGCCGAAAATGGCCAGGGCGGGTTCATCGCGCACTGGGTCGACATGCTGGAAGGCGCGCGCGAGCGGATTATCGCCGAGCATGGCGAAGGGCCGGCGGCAGTGCGGGCGATGGAGCAGGAAACGGTGCGCGTTTCGATCCGCAACCTGCGTAGCTTCCCCTTCGTCGCCGAGCGCGAGGCCGCCGGCAAGCTGACCATCCACGGCGCCTATTTCGCGATCGCCGACGGGATCTTGCACGTGATGGGCGAGGACGGGGTTTTCGCCGCGGCGTAACGCCTAAACTCCTCCCCGTACCGGGGAGGAATTGAGGTTCAGAACTTCCCCAGCGCCTCGATCGCGACCTTCACCACCTCCGGGTCGAGTTCGGGCGGGGCCATTGGTACGTGCTTTTCCAGCTGATCAGCGACCGCCGTCAGCGCCGCGATCCGTGCTGCCTTCTTGTTATTGCCATCGATCACCGTCCAGCGCGCATGCGGCGTGTCGGTTTCGTGAAACATCTCATGCATCGCATCGAGGTAATCCGCCCGGCGCGCGCGATTGCGGAAATCGGCCATGCCGGTTTTCCAGCGCTTCCACGGATGGGTCAACCGGTCGCGCAGGCGCTTGTCCTGCGTCTTCTGCGTCACGTGCAGGAAGACCTTGATCAGCGTCGTGCCGTTATTGACCTGTTGCGCCTCGAAATCGTTGATCTCCGCATAGCCGCGCCGCCACTCGGCCTCGCTGGCATAGCCCTCGACCCGCTCGACCAACACCCGGCCGTACCAGGTGCGATCGAATACCCCGATCTGGTGCTGGGCCGGCAGCCGCTGCCAGAACCGCCAGAGGAAATGGTGGGACAGTTCCTCCTGCGTCGGCGCCGAGATCGGCCAGACCTCATAGTAGCGCGGGTCCCATTCGGCGGTGAGGCGCTTGATCACCCCGCCCTTCCCCGCCGCATCCCAGCCCTCGAACGCCACGATCGCGCGGCGCTTGTGGATGATATGCGCGGTCTGGATATGGCTCAGCCGCTTCTGCAGCCGCGCAAGATCCTCGGCATAATCGCCGTCATAATGGTCGCCGGCTTCGTAATCGGAAAGATCGATCGTCATCGAGGCCCCTAACGTGCCGGCGCGATCAAGGCTGCATCGACCCGATTGGCGAGCGGCCTTCCCTCAGCAAAGTCGGTGATGCTCGCCAGTGTCGTCTCGGCAATCGCGGACAATGCTTCCTCGGTGAGGAACGCCTGATGGCCAGTGATGAGGACGTTGGGAAAGGTCAGCAGGCGCTGAAACAGATCGTCGGCGATGATCTCGTTCGACAAATCCTCGAAAAACAGGTCCGCCTCCTGCTCGTACACATCGAGCGCCACCGCACCGATCTTGCGCGACTTCAGCCCGGCAATCAGCGCCGCGGTATCGATCAGCGCGCCGCGGCTGGTGTTGACGATCACCAGCCCGTCTCGTGCCTCTGCGACCACCCCGGCGTCGATCAGACGATGGGTATCCGGCGTGAGCGGGCAATGCAGCGTGACGATTTCGGCGGTGCGCAGCAGCTCATCGCGGGGGACATAGCGAACGCCGATCGCCTCCAGCTCGGGATCGGCATGAAGGTCGCTCGCCAGCACCTTGCAGCCAAACCCGGCCCGCAGCGCGCGGGCGACCAGCGCGCCGATCTTGCCGGTACCGACGACGCCGACGGTGCGGCCGTGCAGGTTGCGACCGATTAGCCCGTCGAGCGCGAAGTTATTCTCCCTCACCCGCGACCAGGCACGGGGAATGGCGCGATCGACGGCGAGCAACAGCCCGATCGTGAATTCGGCGACCGCGTGCGGCGAATAGGCCGGCACGCGCACCACGGCGATGCCCAGGCGCTCCGCTGCCGCCAGGTGGACATTGTTGAAACCGGCGCAGCGAAGCGCCACCAGCCGGACTCCCGCCGCTGCCAGAACCGCGAGCACTTCGGCATCCACGCCGTCGTTGACGAAAACGCAAACCGCCTCGTGCCCCGCCGCCAGCGTGGCGGTGAGCGCATCGAGGCGGGGTTCGAGAAAGGTCAGCTCGTGCCCGAAGCGGGCGTTTGCTTGCGCGAGGAAGCGACGGTCATAGGCCTTGGTGTTGAACACCGCGACGCGCATGACCGCACTCCCCGCTTCAGCCCGCGGCCGGATCGACCGCTTCGGCAGTGTCCTTCTTTGCCAGCTCGGCGGCAACCCCCGGCGCCAGCCGGATGTGCAGTTCCTTGAGCTGCTTGTCGCTCACCGTCGACGGCGCGTGCATCATCAGATCCTCGGCCTTCTGCGTCATCGGGAAGGCGATCACCTCGCGGATGTTCGGCTCGTCGGCGAGCAGCATGACGATGCGGTCGACGCCCGGGGCCGAACCGCCATGCGGCGGCGCGCCGAACTTGAAGGCATTGATCATGCCCGAGAAGTTCGTGTCCACGTCCGCTTGGCTGTAGCCGGCAATCTCGAACGCCTTGTACATGATCTCCGGCTTGTGGTTCCGGATCGCGCCCGAGGACAGCTCGATGCCGTTGCAGACGATGTCGTACTGATAGGCAAGGATGTCGAGCGGATCCTTGGTCTCCAGCGCCTCCAGCTCGCCCTGCGGCATCGAGAAGGGGTTGTGGCTGAAATCGACCTTCTTCGCGTCCTCGTCATATTCGAACATCGGGAAATCGACGATCCAGCAGAACTCGAAGCGCTTCTTGTCGATCAGCTCCAGCTGCTCGGCAGCGCGGGTCCGCGCCAGGCCGGCGAGCTTCGCCGCCTGCGCTTCCTTGCCGGCGGCGAAGAAGATGCCGTCGTTCGGGCCGAGGCCCATCGCCTCGGCAATCGCCTTCATCCCGTCCTGGCCGTGATTGTTGGCGATCGGGCCGCCGAACACGCCGTCCTTCTGCGTCGCATAGCCGAGGCCGGGGAAACCTTCGCTCTGCGCCCAGCTGTTCATGTCGTCGAAGAACTTGCGGCTCTTCTCGTGCGTGCCCGGCGCCGGGATCGCGCGGACCACATCGCCGCCTTCGACGATCGAGGCGAAACGGCCGAAGCCGGAACCCTTGAAGAACTCGGAGACGTCGGTGATGACCAGCGGGTTGCGCAGGTCCGGCTTGTCGTTGCCGTACTTGAGCATCGATTCGCGGTACGGGATGCGCTTGAACGGCAGCGCGCTGACGCTGCGGCCCATGCCTTCCCAGTCGGCGAATTCCTCGAACACGCCGTGGAGCACCGGCTCGATCGCGGCGAACACGTCGTCCTGCGTCACGAAGCTCATCTCGAAATCGAGCTGGTAGAACTCGCCCGGGCTACGGTCGGCGCGTGCGTCCTCGTCGCGGAAGCAGGGTGCGATCTGGAAATAGCGGTCGAAGCCGGCGACCATCAGCAGCTGCTTGAACATCTGCGGCGCCTGCGGCAGCGCATAGAACTTGCCCGGATGGACGCGGCTGGGGACGAGATAGTCGCGCGCGCCCTCGGGGCTCGACGCGGTGAGGATCGGGGTTTGGAACTCGGTGAAGCCCTGGTCGATCATGCGCCGGCGCAGCGACGCGATCACGTTCGAGCGCAGCACGATGTTCTTGTGGACCTTCTCGCGGCGCAGGTCGAGATAGCGGTTCCGCAGGCGAATCTCTTCGGGATATTCCTGGTCGCCGAACACCGGCATCGGCAGGTCGGCGGCGGCGGACTGGACAACCACCTCGGCCGCGCGGAGCTCGATTTCACCGGTCGGCAGGTTCGGGTTCACCACGCTCGCATCGCGCGCGACGACCGTGCCGGTGACGGTGATTACCGATTCGGAACGCAGCGACTCGATCGCGGCGAAGGCGGGGCCGCTGACGTCGGTGACAATCTGGGTGATGCCATAATGGTCGCGCAGATCGACGAACACCAGGTCGCCATGATCGCGCTTGCGGTGCACCCAGCCCGACAGGCGGACGGTTTGCCCCACGTCCGCAGAGCGGAGCTGGGCGCAGTTGTGCGTGCGATAGGCGTGCATGATCCTGATCTTCCAACCTTGATCGCCGTCGGCCGCCGATGGCGGTGCCGGAGGGGCCAGCGCGACGATAGTGAACTCTTCAAGCCGCGCGCATTCCTGTCAGACCCCACTTTTGTCAACCCGAAGACCGGTATATGGCCGCTTGATGCACATTCATGGTTTGATCGAAGATTCCGCTTCCCTTGCCGATCTTTGCACCCGCCTCGCGCAGTCCGACTTCATCACGGTCGATACCGAATTCATGCGCGAGAACAGCTACTGGCCCGAACTCTGCCTGATTCAGGTCGCGAACGATCGCGAAGCGGCGGCGATCGATCCCAAGGCGCCGGACCTCGATCTCGGGCCGCTGCTCGACCTGCTGGTCGACAATGAAGACGTGTTGAAGGTCTTCCACGCCGGCGGGCAGGATCTGGAAATCGTCTACAACCTCACCGGCAAGACGCCCTATCCGCTGTTCGATTCGCAGGTGGCGGCGATGGCGCTGGGGCAAGGCGAGCAGATCGGCTATTCGAACCTCGTCGAAACCTATCTGGGCATCGTCGTCGACAAGGGCGCGCGCTTTACCGATTGGGCGCGCCGGCCGCTCGACAAGCGCCAGATCGATTATGCGATCGCTGACGTCACGCATTTGTCGACGATCTTCCCGAGGATGCTCGAGAAGCTGCGCAAGACGGGCCGTGGCGCCTGGCTCGACGAGGAGATGGAGCGGCTGGGCAATCCCGAAAACTATCGCAACGATCCCGACCAGGTGTGGCAACGCGTGCGGATCAACAGCCGCAAGCCCGATGTGCTCGGCCGGCTCAAGTCACTCGCCCGCTGGCGCGAGCTGGAGGCACAGGGCAAGGATCTGCCGCGCGGGCGCATCGTCAAGGACGAGACGCTAGCCGATATCGCCGCCAATCCGCCGCGCAAGCAGGCCGATCTTGCCAAGGTGCGCGGTCTTTCCGCTGCATGGGCGGGCAACGACATCGGCGGGCGACTGATGGCGGCGATCGAGGATGCCAAGCCGATGCCCGCATCCGAAATGCCCGGGCGTGACGATCGCAAACCGTCGCTGGGCAAGGATGGCGCACTGGTCGCCGATCTGCTCAAGCTGCTGCTCAAGATCCGCGCCAAGGAAATCAACGTTGCGGCGCGGTTGCTCGCCCGGTCGGAAGACCTGGAGTCGCTGGCGGCGGGATCGCGCGACGGCCTGTCGATCCTTCAAGGCTGGCGCTACGAACAGTTCGGCCGCGACGCACTGGCGCTGGTGGAAGGGCAGCTCGCCTTTGCGGTGCGCAACGGGAAGCTCAAGATGAGCCGCACGCAGGAGCCGTCATGAGCCGCGTGATCGCGATCCTGCTGGCCGCGCCGGTCGCGCTCGCCGGATGCGCGCCCAAGACGGCGCAGCCGCTGCCGCCGGGCATCCAGTGCAACGCGAACCCCGTGCTGGCGCTGAAGGGGAAGCCGCGCAGTGCCGCGACCGAGGCAGAGGCGTTGCAGCGTTCGGGCGCCAAGCGGGTCCGCTGGATCGAACCGGGATCGGCCGTCACGATGGATTTTCGGCCCGACCGGCTCAACCTCTCGCTCGATGAGACCGGCACGATCACCGACGCGCGCTGCGGCTGATCGGTGCGGCGCTCAGCCGGCCGTTACCGCGCGCAACCCCAGCGAGGATGCGAGCGCGCGGTGGCGCTTTTCCACCGCCTCGCCATACAGCGCCTCGTCGCCGGCGGCGAGGTGCAGCACCAGCCCGTCGCCGTCGATCCGCAGCCGCGAGCGTTTGAGCGGTGCCGCCACGCCGCCGCTGAGCCGCTGGCCGAGCCGCATCGCCAGTCCCCAGCGCTTCGCTTCGGCGAGCGCCTCGAACGAGGCGAGCTGCTCGAGCGGCGCTGGCGTGTCGGTCGCGCCGCCGAGCGAGGCGTAGAGCGCCTGCGCGATCATCGCCCGCCCCGCGGCGTCGATTCCCACCCAGTTGCCGTGCAGCCCGACCTCGAGCCCGCGCTCGGCGCGGAACTCGGGGTTCGCCCGCCAGCCGACATCGGCGAGCAGGCAGGCCGCATGGCGCAGCCGCGCCCAATCGGGCGCGTCATCCTTGAACAGCGGCGCGATCCAGGCGTCGAGCAGATCGCCGTGCTCGGGGAACCGGCCGAGCCGCTGCCCCTCCTCATGCGCGGCGGCGATCAGCGGGTCTTCCCGGCGCTGCTCGGGCGACAGCCGCTGATAGAGCAGCCCCTCGCGCAGGCCATAGGCTGACACGATCGTGCCGGTGCTGCCCAGCTGCTTGACCACCGCGAGGACGAGCGCGGCGGCGTCCGACAAGGTCGGGATGCGCCCGCTCGACAGGTCGGGCACGGTCTTCAGATCGGCCTTGGTCGCGCCTTCGACGCGCCTGCCCAGTTCGGCGATGCGATCGATCGCCAGCGGATATTGGTGCAGGATCGGCAGCGGATAGCCGCTGAGATGCATGTCGAGCTTGGCGAGCGACCGCCACGAACCGCCGACCATGTAGAATGGCAGCCCCTTGCCCAGCCCCTTCCAGCCGACCTCGGCGATACGCGCGGCAACCTCGCGATCGAGCGCACCCTTGCCGCGCGCGCGGATCGCGCCGATGCGGAGCACGCCCAGCGGAAACGAGACGCAGCCGGTAACGGTGCCGGCGACAACTCGGACCAGTTCGAGACTGCCGCCGCCGAGATCGCCGACGATCCCGTCGGCATCGGGAATGCCCGAAAGCACGCCAAGCCCGGAGGCCGTCGCTTCCTCCTCGCCCGACAGCAACTCGACCCCCAGGCCGATCGCCCGCGCCGCTTCGATCAGTTCGCCACCGTTCGATGCCTCGCGCACCGCAGCGGTGGCGACGGTACGCACCGCCGTCACCCCCATCTCGCGCGTCAGCAGCGCGAATCGGGCGAGCGCCGCTCGGGCCGTGTCGAGCGCCGCCGCATCGATCGCGCCGGTTTCGCCGAGTGAGCGCCCCAGCCCCGCCATCACCTTTTCGTTGAACAGGATCGCCGGCAGCCTCGCCGGGCCTTCATAGACGACCAGCCGGACCGAGTTGGAGCCGATATCGATGATCGCGACGCGCGGCCGTGCCGGTGCGGCATCGACGGGCGCGGCGCGCAAGCGGGTCGCCATGCCTCAGTCTTCCTTGGGGGCGCGGCGCTTGCGCGGCGACAGACGCGGTTGAGGCCGCCGCGCTTCGAGCGCCGCACCGCGCCCGGACAGCGAAGGATTTGTCATAAAGAAGCGGTGGAGGTTGAACACACCGCCTTCGCCCGGCTCGATCCGGTCATAATGGCCGTCCGGTTGCAGCAGCCAGCTCTGTTCATTGTCCAGCAGGTTCGCCACCATCACCTGATCGAGCACCTGATCGTGAACGGTGCGGTTGAGGATCGGCAACATGAACTCCACGCGCCGATCGAAGTTGCGCGGCATCCAGTCTGCCGACGAGATATAGACCTTGGCGCCGTCGTTGGGCAGCGCCTTGCCGTTGCCGAATGCCCAGATCCGGCTGTGCTCCAGGAAGCGCCCGACGATCGACTTGACGCGAATGCGCTCCGACATGCCGGGCACGCCCGGCCTCAAGCAACAGATGCCGCGGATCACCAGATCGATATCCACCCCGGCGCTGCTGGCCTCATACAGCTTCTCGATGATCGCTGGATCGACCAGCGAGTTCATCTTGGCCCAGATCGTGCCCGGCCGCCCCTCGCGAACATGCGCGATCTCCTCGTCGATCAGCGTGACGAGGCGGTTGCGCAGGTCACGCGGCGAAATGCCCAGCAGCTGAAGGTGCCGGGGCTCCACATAGCCGGTGACATAGTTGAAAATCTGCGCCGCATCGCTGCCCACCCGCGGATCGGCGGTGAAGAAGCTCAGATCGGTGTAGATGCGCGCGGTGATCGGATGATAGTTGCCGGTGCCGAAATGGCAGTAGGTGCGATAGGCATTGCCCTCGCGTCGGACCACCATCGACACCTTGGCATGCGTCTTCCAGTCGATGAAGCCATAGACCACCTGCACGCCCGCGCGTTCGAGCGCGGTCGCCCAGTAGAGATTCTGCTCCTCGTCGAACCGCGCCTTGAGCTCGACGACGGCGGTCACCGACTTGCCCGCCTCCGCCGCCGCGATCAGCGCGTTGATCACCGCCGGCTGCTTGCCCGCGCGATACAGCGTCTGCTTGATCGCCATCACGTCCGGGTCGGCCGCCGCCTGCTGGAGGAAGGAGAGGACGACGTCGAACGTCTCATAGGGGTGATGGACAATGATGTCCTTCGCGCGGATCGCCGCGAAGCAATCGCCGCCATATTCGCGGATGCGCTCGGGGAAGCGCGCGGCGAACGGCGTGAACTTCAGGTCCGGCCGATCCTCCTCGACGAGCATCGCGAGATCGCCGACGCCCAGAAAACCGCCGGTTTCGGTGAGCAGCGCTTCGCTGCCACCGAGTTCTTCCTTCAGGATCGCCTCCAGATCGAGTGCGATGCCTTCTTCCATTTCGAGACGGATCACCCGGCCGCGACGGCGACGCTTGATCGCCGAGCGGAAGGTCATGACCAGATCCTCCGCCTCTTCCTCGATCTCGATATCGCTGTCGCGCAGCACGCGGAACGCCGCCGCCGCCTGCACCTCATATCCGGGGAACAGCAATGTCGCGAAATGCTTGATCAGCGTCTCGATCGCGACATAGCGCGCCGGCGTGCCCGGCAGCCGCACGAATCGCTTGATCGTCGAGGGCAGCAGGACGAGCTCGCGGATCGGTTCGTGATCGGATTCGCGGAGCAGATTGAGGATGACGCTCGATCCCTGGTTCGGGATGAACGGAAACGGATGCGCCGGATCGAGCGCCTGGGGCGTCAGGATCGGGAAAATCTGTTCGCGGAAATGCGCTTCGAGCCAGCGTTCGTCCTCACCGGCGATCGCATCGGCCTCGAGAACGAAAATGTCGGCGAGCGCGAGTTCGGCGCGAATGTCGATCCAGACGTCTTGCTGCTCGTCGGCAAGCGTCGCCGCCTCGGCCGAAATCGCCTCCAGCTGATTGGCGGGCGTCAGGCCATCGGCGGAGCGCGTGTCGATATTCTGGAGCTGCTGGCCCATCAGGCCGGCGACGCGCACCATGAAGAATTCGTCGAAATTGCTGCCGGAGATCGACAGGAAGCGAAGCCGTTCGAGTAGGGGGTGCGCGGGATTGCACGCTTCCTCCATCACGCGCCGGTTGAACGCCAGCCACGATAGCTCACGGTTGAAATAGCGCGCGCCCGCGGGCGTCGACGGGGTGCTGGATGCGGAAGCCGATTCTGTCATTCCGTCTCGCTATCGCTGGATTGCGTCAAAAGGCTTGCAGCCTCGAGTGTAGCCTTGACCACCGGGAGCGACAAACGACCATCGGTTTCGGTTTCGAGAATGTCGGCCACGCGCAGGATCGCAACATGGCTGCGTTCGATGCGGCGGGCGATCCACGCGATCACCGCCGGCGGCGCGTGCAGCAGGTGCCGGGCAAAGGCGCGCTCGATCAGGCGCGGGATCAGCGCATCGTCCGGCGGCCCGATCTCGAGCAATGTCGAGGCGCCGAGCCGCGAGCGCAGATCGGGCAATCGCACCGGCCAGATCGGCGGCGGCGCATCGGCGACGATCAGCAACGGGCGATGTTCCTGCTGCGCCTGGTTCCAGGCGTGGAAGACATCGGTCTCGCGCACGCGCTCCGCGTCGTCGATGATCGTCGCGCCCGTCTTGGCGGCGAAGATGCGCGCGAGCAGGCTGCGGCCGGACTTGCGCGGGCCGACCAGCAGCGCGGCCATCACCGGCCAGCTTCCCCAATGTTCGAGCTGCTGGACGGCGTGTTGGTTCGATTCGCCGACCAGAAACTCCGTCTCGCTCGCATCGGGCAGCCCGAGGGGCAGGCGAAGCTGGCTCATTGGCCCCGCGGCGTTGCCGTCGGCCGCGGCGTCGGCGAGTTCTGCGGCGCTGTCGTGCCGCCGACGCCACGGCGGATCCGCAAGACGCCCGGCCCTTCCTGAACCGACCATCCGCGCGATTCGAGCGCGGCGCGGAGTGCCGCCTGCGATCCGTCGAACGCGACGCGCATCACCGATATGCCGCCAAGTGCAAGGCTGGTGGTGGTGGCGGAACGCACCCCGGGCACGCCGCGGATCGCGGTTTCGCTCGACGTCACCGACGCCGCGTCGGGGGTGTCCACCTGCACCGACAGCGTCGTCAGGCTGGCCGATTGCGGATCGGGCGTGGGCGTGGCGGACGGTTCCTCGGCGGGAACCACCGGCTGCGGCAGCGGCGGACGCGCGGCGAGCACCGAATCGGTCCGCAACACGCCATTGGCCAGCGCCTGCTGATAGGCCTTGTCGATTCGCTGGACGGCGGCATCGAGCAGCGCATCGAGCGCGTCACCATTTTCGATGCGGAGCGCGAAGCTGGTGATCGGCCGGCGATCCGGGCCGTGGCTCGCGGCGAACACGCCGACGATCGGCCCGCCGGGATATTCGCGGCGAAGCTGAACCTCGGCAACCAGCATGTCGCTGGCGCCATACTGGTCGAGGATGGTGCGCCACCAGTTGCGCCCGCGCCGCATCGTCTGGCCGGCATTGACCAGCAGCCGATCCGCGCCGGCGCCCCGCAGCCGGACATAATCGATCGTGGTGCCGCCGGTGCGGAACCGATTCCATGCGCGCGCCCATGCGGTCTCGCGCTCGAACACCTCGCCCACGCCGCCTGAAAACTGAAGCGGCACCAGCAGCATCGGCGGCGAATGGCTGACGGCGATCGATACGCCCAGGATCGAACCGGCTTTCGCCCGATCGAACAGCACGCCGAGCGTGGCGATATAGCGATTGGGGCCGATCTGCTCGCGTTCGACGACGATGCCCGTAACGATCGAATCGAGTGCCGAATCGGAAAGCGAGCCCGGCCGCCCCGTCAGCCGGCGCGACAGCATGTCCCAGCCCTTGCGCTGGGCGATCCGCCAGCCGCCCTGTCGGGCCTGCTCGGCCGACTTGCCCGACACGTCGACCGTCACGCCGCCCACTTCGAAGCTGTTGGAGGGATCGGAGACGGCCGCAGGGGCGCCGCCCTGCCCGTGCGCCACGACCGCACCGGCCCCCGCCAGAGCGAGGGCGGCGAGCGCGGCAACGGATTTTGGACGGCGAAATTGCATGCGGGCGCCCTTTTGGCGAAGCGGGCGTGGAAATCCAAGCGCGTTGTGGCTAGGCGCATTTGCCATGAGCGACACGAACGCGGGCGAAGGCCCCTACACCTATGCCCAGGCGGGCGTTTCCATTGCGGCCGGCAACGCGCTGGTCCGCGCGATCGGCCCGCTGGCGCGATCGACGCGGCGATCGGGCGCCGATGCCGATCTGGGCGGCTTTGGCGGGATCTTCGACCTGAAGGCCGCCGGCTTCAACGATCCGCTGCTGGTCGCGGCGAACGACGGCGTCGGCACCAAGCTGAAGCTGGCGATCGAGCATGACCGGCATGACGGCGTCGGCATCGACCTCGTCGCGATGTGCGCCAACGATCTGATCGTCCAGGGTGCCGAGCCGCTGTTTTTCCTCGATTATTATGCGAGCGGCAAGCTCGACAATGCGGTTGCCGAGCGGGTGATCGCCTCGATCGCCGATGGCTGCCGCCAGGCGGGCTGCGCGCTGATCGGCGGCGAGACGGCGGAAATGCCGGGCATGTATGCCGATGGCGACTATGACCTGGCCGGCTTCTGCGTCGGCGCGGTCGAGCGCGACCGGCTGCTCGACGGCAAGAAGATCGCGCCCGGTGACGTGCTGCTCGGGCTCGCCTCGAACGGCGTGCACTCGAACGGCTTCTCGCTGGTGCGGCGACTCGCGGCGGACAAGTGCTGGAAGCTCGATCGCCCCGCCCTGTTCGACCAGGAGCGGCTGCTGATCGACGCGCTGATGGCGCCGACTCGCATCTACGTCGCCAGCCTGCTGCCCGAGCTGCGCAAGGGCACGATCCACGGCCTCGCCCACATCACCGGCGGCGGGCTGCTGGAGAATGTCCCCCGCGTGCTGCCCGAGGGCACCCATGCCCGGATCGACGCCGATGCCTGGCCGTTGCCGCGGCTGATGGCGTTCCTGCAGGCCCAGGGCAATATCGAGCCCGAAGAGATGGCGCGCACCTTCAACTGCGGCATCGGCATGGTCGCGGTGGTCGCCGCCGACCAGGCCGAGGCGGTGTCGGACGCGCTGAGCGCGGCGGGCGAGACGGTGTTCACCATCGGCACGATCGAAGCCGGCGAGCGCGGCTGCACCGTGGTCGGTGGCGAGGAGACCTGGAGCGCGCGCGCACCGTGGAGCGCCACGCACCATGGGTGAGCCTTCTGGCGGCGCGTCCAGTCCCAAGAAGCGACTCGGTATTCTGATCTCGGGCCGCGGATCGAACATGGCCTCGCTGGTCGAGGCCGCCGCGGCACCGGACTGCCCCTATGCCGTCGCGCTCGTCGCCAGCGACAAGCCGGAAGCGGCCGGGCTCGCCTGGGCCGCCGAGCGCGGCGTGCCGACCTTCGCGCAGAGCCCCAAGGGCATGCCCAAGGCCGAATATGAGGCGAAGATCAATGCGGCGCTGCGCGAAGCCGGCGTCGAGGCGATCGCGCTTGCCGGCTATATGCGGCTGCTCTCCGACGATTTCGTCGCGCGCTGGCGGGGGCGGATCGTCAACATCCACCCCTCGCTGCTGCCCAAGTACAAGGGCCTCGACACCCACGCCCGTGCGATCGAAGCGGGCGATGCCGAGGCGGGTGCGTCGGTCCATATCGTCACCGAGGAACTGGACGGCGGCGCCGTGCTTGGCCAGGCGCGCGTGCCGATCCTTGCCGGTGACACGCCGGACGCACTCGCGGCGCGGGTGCTCGCCGAGGAGCATCGCCTCTACCCCCGCGTGCTCGCGGCGTGGCTGAACGGTCGCGGCTGATCTGTAGCCGGCGATAAAACAAGGATATTCCGGCGCCCGATCGCGTTGTTGATGCCGCCGCAGATCGCGGCGAACAGCGGGAGAACGGGAATGGCGGCGTCGACAGACCGGGCACTGGAGCCCGAACGGGTGGGCGGCGTTGCCTCCGCCGAGGATGGGCTCGTCCTGCTCGACGGGCCGAACGGCGTTGCCGTCGCGATGACGGTCGAGGCGGCCGAATCGACGGCGCGGAGCCTCTGCTCGGCGGCGACCGAAGCCAAGGCACAGCGTTCGGGCCAGTGACTGCGGCCGGGTCATCCCTTGCCTGTCACCTCTTGCCTGTCACCTCTTGCCTATCGCCCCCCGCGGCCGCGATAAGAGGCGTCGATGATCAAGGTCGCCAGCTACAATATGCGCAAGTCGATCGGAACCGATCGGCGCCGGCGCCCGGAACGGACATTGGAAGTGCTGCGCGAAGTCGATGCCGACGTCATCGCGCTCCAGGAGGCCGATCGACGTTTCGGCGCGCGCGAGGCGGTGCTGACCGCCAACCTGCTCGCCGAGCATAGCCCCTGGAAGCCCGTGCCGTTCGGCATGCGTGCCCGGTCGATGGGGTGGCATGGCAATGCGCTGCTGGTGCGCAAGAGCGCGCAGATCATCGATTGCGAAGCGATCCATCTGCCGACGTTGGAGCCGCGCGGCGCGGTAATGGCCGATCTTCGCATCGACGGACAGCCGCTGCGCGTGATCGGCATGCATCTCGATCTCTCCGGCCTGTGGCGGCGGCGGCAGGCGCATGCGATTCTGGCGCACCTCGCCGCGAGCACGAAGGCGTATCCGACGGTGCTGATGGGCGATCTCAACGAATGGAGCGCGCATTCGGGCTGTCTGCGCGACTTCGGAACCCATTTCGCCTTTGCGGATACCGGCAAAAGCTATCACGCCCGCCGCCCGATGGCGCGGCTCGATCGCATCATGGCGTCGGAAGCGCTGGAAATCGTCGAATCGGGCGTTCACACGAGCCTCGCCTCGCGAACCGCGTCCGATCACCTGCCGGTGTGGGCGACGCTCAGGCACCGCTGATGCACGAGGTTCACGACCGCGAACTGCGCCTCGCGCTCGTCTGCTACGGTGGCATAAGCCTCGCCGTCTACATGCACGGCATCACCAAAGAAGTCTGGCACCTCGCCCAGGCGAGCTGCGCGGCCCAGGACGGCGAGGGTCCGTCCAGCATCTATCGGGAGTTGATCGAGGAAATTGGCGCAAAAACCTGCGTCCGCCTTCGGGTGCTGGTGGACATCCTTTCTGGCGCCAGTGCTGGGGGCATCAACGCAGTGTTTCTGGCTCAGGCGATCAGTTCGGGTCAATCGCTCGATCCGCTCACACATATGTGGCTTGAACATGCCGATGTCGAAGCGCTGCTGGCGCCGACTCAGGCCCCCTCGCATCGCTTTGCCAAGCTGTGGGCGACGCCGATCGCCTGGCTGCTTGCCAACCGCACCGCCGCCATCGACGAGACAGTCGAGGCGTCGGCCCGCGACGAGGTGCGCGAGAAGCTGGAGCGGTTCGTCCGCTCGCGGTGGTTCGAGCCCCCATTCGGCGGTGCGCAGTTGCTCGGCACGATTCTGGACGCGCTCGACGCGATGGCGGCCGGACCGAAGGGGAAGCGCCTGCTCCCGCCGGGACAACCGCTCGACCTGTTCGTCACCGCCACCGATTTCCGCGGCCACCCGGAAGCGCTCCGCCTTCACTCGCCCCCCGAAGTGATCGAGACCGAGCATCGGCTGGTGCTGGCGTTCAGCGATCATGGCCAGACCGATTCCGGCCAGTTGGCGAGCCCGGCCGCGCTCGCCTTTGCCGCGCGCGCCACGTCGAGCTTTCCGGGCGCCTTTCCGCCCCTGACCGTTGCCGAGATCGACGCGGTCCTTGCCGCCCGCGGCACCGCCTGGCCCGAACGCGACGCCTTTCTCGCCCGCGCTCTTCCGCGCCAATGGGCCGATAACCAGGCGAAAAACGCGGTGCTGATAGACGGATCGGTGCTCGCGAACGCGCCGTTCGGCCCGGCGATGGAGGCACTGCGCGAACGGCCGGCGCGGCGGCAGGTCGATCGCCGGTTCGTGTTCATCGACCCCGCACCCGGTGCGCGCTTCGACTTCTATGGCAAGCCGCAGGAGCAGCCCGGCTTTTTCGGCACGATCATCGGCGCCCTCTCCGAACTCCCGCGCCAGCAGCCGATTCGCGACAATCTGGAGGCGATTGCCGAGCGTTCCGATCGGATCGAACGAATGCTGACAATCATCACGGAGATTCGCAGCGAAGTCGAAACTCAGGTGGAATCGCTGTTCGGCTATACGCTGTGGCTCGACTATCCGACGCCGAAGCGACTGTCCGCGTGGCGCCGCCGTGCACAGATCGCCGCCGCCACGAAAGCGGGCTATGGCCACACCGCTTACGGCCTGTTGAAGGTGGAAGGCGCGATCATCCGCACGGCGCAACTGCTCCATGCGCTCGGGCCGGACCAGGGACCGGAACGATTGCGGACGATCCGCGCGTTCCTCGCAGCGAACGTCCATGAGCGCGGCGCCGATCGGTTCGGCGCAACCTATGCCAATGGCGCATCCGAACCCGCGCTCGAGTTTCTTCGTAGCCACGATCTCGGGTTCAGGATCCGTCGACTGCGACTGCTCGCTCGGCGTCTGAGCGAGCTTGAGCGACAGGCGGGCCGCGCTGGCCTGCGTCCGATGCGCGACGCGATCTATACCGCGCTGTCAGCCTATCTGGAGCTCAAGCGCACCGACACCTTCGCGGGGCTAGCGCGCATCGTCGATCCGGTGGTCGGCGGGGCCAATGCGGCGCTCGATGCGGTGGCCGAGAAAATGCAGCTGAGGGCGCTCGACGGCAAGACCGACGAATGGCTGTCGGCCGGCTTCAGTGCGCTGTCAAAAGAGCTGCGGCGGCCGATGCTGCTTGCCTATCTTGGCTTCCCCTTCTTCGACATTGCGACGCTGCCGCTGCTCCAGGGCGAGGGCATGGACGAATTCGACCCCATTCGCGTCGACCGGATCGCCCCTGACGATGCCTGTGCGATCCGCAGCGGCGGCGCTGGGGCGACGTTGAAGGGCATCCAGTTCAATAATTTCGGGGCGTTTTTCAGCCGCGCCTATCGCGAGAACGACTATCTTTGGGGCCGGCTGCACGGCGCCGACCGGCTGATCGACATCGTTCTCTCGGCCGTCGATCCTGCCACGACGCCCGATGCGGCGCGTCTCGCCACGCTAAAGCGTCGCGCATTTCTGGCGATTCTCGACGAGGAGGAGCCGCGGCTGACGACCATCCCCGGCCTATTCGAGGAACTGCGCGCGCTGATCGGCTGACCCACCCGTTGCCGTGGATCGGCACGGCGCCTAGAATGCTCCCGATTTTCCTGGAAAGGTGCGGAATGCGATTTCTGAAGGTGCTGCTGTGGCTGTTGCTCGGCGGCGTGATTGCGGGCTTCGTGATCTACAATGGTGGCGAAAAGGTCAGCATCCAGCTGTGGGGCGGTATGGTCGCCGATGTCAGCCTGCCGATGCTGCTGATCCTCGTGTTCCTGGCGGGCTTCCTGCCAATGCTGATCGCCTATCAGGCACTTCGCTGGCGGATGCGGCAGCGTTTTGCGGGCCTCGAGCGCGCGCTGGCCGATCTCCGGACGATGAACACCACAGCCGTGCCTGCGGCGCGCTGGGAAGGCCCAGCGCTCGACTCCCCGCCCGCGCCACCGCTGATCAGCGAGCCGCGCGCATGAGCGGCCGCATCTATGTCGCGCTCGACACGCCCGAGCTGGAAAAGGCCAAGGCGCTCGCGCAAAAGGTCCGTCACCATGTGGGCGGCATCAAGCTGGGCCTCGAATTCTTCATGGCAAACGGCCGTCACGGCGTGCACGAGATGGCGGAGATCGGCCTGCCGATCTTTCTCGACCTGAAACTGCACGACATCCCCAACACCGTTGGCAAGGCGGTGCAGGCCCTGCGGCCGCTCAATCCGGCGATCCTGACGGTCCATGCCGCCGGCGGCCGGGCGATGCTCGAAGACGCGAAAGCCGCCGCGCCCGAGGGCACCAAGGTGGTGGCGGTGACGATGCTGACCAGCCTTGACGGCGCCGACATGACATCGATCGGCCTGAAGCCCGACCCGCACGAGCAGGTGATGCGTTTGGCCGAGCTGGCGCGTTCGGCGGGCGTCGACGGCATCGTCTGTTCGGGCGAGGAAGTGAAGGCGGCGCATGCGGCGTGGAAGGACGGCTTTTTCGTCGTGCCCGGCGTGCGGCCTGCGGATGCGCATGTCGGCGACCAGAAGCGGGTGGTGACACCGCGAAGCGCGGTGGATGCAGGGGCTTCGATCCTTGTGATCGGCCGGCCGATTACACAGGCCGCCGATCCGGACGCGGCCGCCCGCGCAATTGCCGCGACGCTTTGATAGGTAACGGGTTTTCCCTCCTACAAGGGAGGGGAAATTTCCGGAACGCCGATGCCCGTCACTATCCGTCCTGCAGTCGTAGCCGACCTTCCGGCGATCCACCCCGTGATCGAACGCGCCTATCGCGGCGAAACCGCCCGCCAGGGCTGGACGCATGAGGCCGACTTGATCGCGGGGCCGCGCACCGACCTCGAAACGCTGACCGCGATCGTCGAGGATGCCGCGCAGGTGCTGCTCGGCGCCTGGGAGGACGGCACGGCGATCGGCTGCGTCAACGTCGCGAAACGCGGCGGAGGTACTGCCTATCTGGGTCTGCTGTGCATCGAGCCGCTCCGCCAGGCGGGCGGGCTCGGCCGCCAGTTGATAGCGGCCGCCGAGGTGCACGCCCGCGACGTGTTCGACTGCACCCGCATCGAGATGATGGTGATCGAGGAACGCCGCAAGCTGATCGACTATTATGTGCGCCGCGACTATGCCGAAACCGGCGAGCGCCGCGACTTCCCGCTTCCGCTCGTGCCTCCGCTGTTCATGACGGTGCTGGCCAAGACGCTCGTCTAGTTCCGCAAAGGCCCTAATACCGCCAATGCATGGTGAGTGAACCTTGGGTCGCGAGCGGTTCTCCGTGCTCACCCACAGGTGGTCGGAATCGCGCACGCTGAGCCAGGAGGCGGCACGTGCGCGTGGCCGTTTCCGCGTTGTTACCGGGTGCAAAGGCACAGCTGGTCAGTCGCCCCTCATGGCCAATGTCGAAGGTTAGATCGACATCGCTGTCGCCGCGCTCTTGGGTTACGGCCCGGTAATCATCGTCCGTCATCCAGGAGCCGGGGCTGCCAAGAGGCATAGCGCCGCCAAACTGGCTTTTCAGCAGGATCACTCGGTTCTCGGGGTTCCAGCGCGCGGTCAACTCTCCTCGCTCGCAACCGGCATTCCTTTCGCATTGTACGCCGGCACGTAGCGGGCGCGTTGCTCGACGAGTGCGCATGACAGGCGAGCAAGGGCTGCTGGGGCAGTCGCGTACAGAGGCTTGCAGGCTTGTACCGTCGCGAAAATGGGACAACTAGACGGGCATGCCCGCAACCGCGAAAATCTGTGGCCTGTCCACGCCCGAAACGCTCGATCCCGCTGTTGACAGGGGGGCGAGCCATATCGGCTTCGTCTTCTTCCCGCCCAGCCCGCGCCACCTGAGTTTCGACAAGGCGGAGGGGCTAGCCGCGCGGGTGCCCGGCTATATCGCGCGAGTCGGGGTGTTCGTCGATCCGGATGACGGCCTGCTGGATGCCGCCATTGCCGCCGGTCGGCTGGACGTGATCCAGCTCCACAAGGTGACCCCCGAGCGCGCCGCCGCGGTCAAGGCGCGCACCCGCCTCGAAATTTGGGCGGCGCTGGCGGTGAAGACCCGCGCCGATCTCGCGCCCGCTGCCGCCTTCCGCGGTGCCGCCGACCGCCTCCTCTACGATGCCAAGGCGCCCGAGGGCGCCAGGGTGCCCGGCGGCACCGGCCTGCGCTTCGACTGGAAGCTGCTCGACGGATTCGCGCACCCCCTGCCCTGGGTCCTTTCCGGCGGGCTGGATGCGGGCAATGTCGGCGAGGCGATCCGCTTCACCGGTGCCCGTCTGGTGGATGTCTCTTCGGGCATCGAGGCCGCACCGGGCGTCAAGGATGTGGACAAGATCGCAGCATTCCTTAAAGCCGTGGCCCGATCATGAGCACACCCAACTCCTTCCGCGCCCAGCCCGACGAACGCGGGCATTTCGGCCAGTTCGGCGGACGCTTTGTCGCCGAGACGCTGATGCCGCTGATCCTCGACCTGGAGCGCGAGTACGAAGCCGCCAAGGCGGATCCCGCCTTCCAGGCCGAGTTCGACGACCTGCTCGAACATTATGTCGGCCGCCCCAGCCCGCTTTACCATGCGGAGCGGCTGACCGAGGCGCTTCGCGAGAACGCGCCCGAGGGCATGGGCGCGGAGGTCTGGTTCAAGCGCGACGAGCTCAATCACACCGGCGCGCACAAGATCAACAACTGCATCGGCCAGATCCTGCTCGCGATGCGGATGGGCAAGACGCGGATCATCGCCGAAACCGGCGCGGGCCAGCACGGCGTGGCCACCGCCACCGTCTGCGCGCGCTTCGGCCTGCCTTGCGTGATCTATATGGGTGCTACCGACGTGGCGCGGCAGCAGCCCAATGTGTTCCGCATGAAGCTGCTCGGCGCCGAAGTGGTGCCGGTCACCTCGGGCGCAGCGACGCTCAAGGATGCGATGAACGAGGGCCTGCGCGACTGGGTCGCGAACGTCCACGACACCTTCTACATCATCGGCACCGCCGCCGGCCCGCACCCCTATCCGGAGCTGGTCCGTGACTTCCAGTCGGTCATCGGCCGCGAGGCGCGCGCACAGATGCTGGCACGCACCGGCAAGCTGCCCGACCTGCTGGTCGCCGCGATCGGCGGCGGATCGAACGCGATCGGCCTGTTCCACCCGTTCCTCGACGATGCCGAGGTTAAGATGCTCGGCGTCGAGGCGGCCGGCGAAGGGCTCGACAAGCGCCATGCCGCCAGCCTTGCCGGCGGCGCGCCGGGCATTCTCCACGGCAACCGCACCTATCTGCTGCAGGACGAGGACGGCCAGATCACCGAGGCGCATTCGATCTCGGCGGGTCTCGACTATCCGGGCATCGGGCCGGAACACGCCTGGCTGCGCGACATCGGCCGCGTCGACTATACCGCGGTGACCGACACCGAGGCGCTCGACGCCTTCCAGCTGCTCTGCCGCACCGAGGGGATCATCCCCGCGCTCGAGCCGAGCCATGCCATTGCCGCGGTGGCCAAGGTCGCCCGCACCATGCCGCGCGACAAGGTGATCCTCGCCAACCTCTGCGGTCGCGGCGACAAGGATATCTTCACCGTCGCCGACGCGCTGGGAGTGCAGATGTGACCCGGCTCGCCAACGCCTTTGCCCGCGCCGCCGACCAGGGCCGCGCCGCGCTGGTGACCTTCGTCACCGCCGGCGACCCCACGCCCGGCGCCACCGCTGCGATCCTCGACGCGCTCGTCGCGGGTGGCGCCGACGTGATCGAGCTCGGCATGCCGTTCACCGATCCGATGGCCGACGGCCCGGCGATCCAGGCGGCGAACCTGCGCAGCCTCGCCGCCGGTACCACCACGGCGGACGTGCTCGCCATCGCCACCGCGTTCCGCGCGCGCCATCCGGAGGTGCCGCTGGTACTCATGGGCTATGCCAACCCGATGACGCGCCGCGGTCCCGAGTGGTTCGCGAACGCCGCACGCGATGCTGGTGCCGACGGCGTGATCTGCGTCGACATTCCGGCGGAGGAAGACGACAGCCTCGGCGAAGCGCTGCGCGCCGCCGACGTCGCCAATATCCGCCTCGCCACCCCCACCACCGATGTCGCCCGGCTGCCGGCGGTGCTGGCGGGTGCCTCCGGGTTCCTCTACTATGTCTCGGTCGCCGGGATCACCGGGTTGCAGCAGGCGGCCACCGCCTCGGTCGAGGCAGCGGTCGCCCGCCTCAAGGCCGCGACTGATCTGCCGATCGCGGTGGGCTTCGGCGTCCGCACCCCCGAACAGGCCGCCGCGATCGGCCGCATTGCTGACGGCGTGGTCGTCGGATCGGCAATCGTCGAGCTGGTCGGCTACCACGGCGCCAATGCGGCGGCACCCGTCCGTGCCTATATCGAAACATTGAAGACGGCGCTGGTCGCCGCACGCAAGGAAATCGCATGAGCTGGATTTCGCGCGTCCGTAACGCGCTCGCCTATGTCACCACCCGCGGGGAAGAGAGCCCCGACAATCTCTGGCACAAGTGCAAGGGATGCGGGCAGATGGTGTTCATGAAGGAGTTCGAGGCGAACCTGAACGTTTGCCCGCACTGCAACCATCATGATCGGATTGGCGCCGCCAAGCGTTTCGAGCATATCTTCGATTCGGGCAGCTTCAAGTTGCTGCCCAGCCCCAAGGTGGCCGAGGATCCGCTGAAGTTCCGCGACTCCAAACCCTACCCGGCGCGGCTGAAGGCGGCGCGGGCGAGCACCGGCGAGCAGGACGCTTTCCAGAACGCCAGCGGCACGATCCACGGCCACAAGGCGGTGATCGGCGTGCAGGATTTCGCCTTCATGGGCGGATCGATGGGCCAGGCCGTGGGCGAGGCGTTCATCGCCGGCGTGGAAGCGGCGATCGCGGCCCGCGCGCCCTATACCGTCTTCACCGCCTCGGGCGGCGCGCGCATGCAGGAGGGCATTCTCAGCCTGATGCAGATGCCACGCACCACCGTGGCGATCGAGATGCTGCATGATGCAGGCCTGCCCTATATCGTCGTCCTGACCGATCCGACCTCGGGCGGCGTGATGGCGGCCTATGCGATGCTGGGCGATGTCCAGATCGCCGAGCCGGGCGCGACCCTCGCCTTCACCGGCCGCCGCGTGATCGAGAACACGATCCGCGAGAAGCTGCCCGACGATTTTCAGACCAGCGAATATTATCGCGACCACGGGCTGGTCGACATGGTGACGCACCGCAAGGAACTGCGCGACACGCTTGGCCAGTTGATCGGCCTGCTGTGTGAGGCGCGCGCGGCGGCGTAAGTTCGACCTTCTTAGCCCCTCCCCTTCAGGGGAGGAGTTGGGGTGGGGCTGTGCCTCGCAGAGACCAACAAGCGTTCTGGAATCCCTCCACCCCCAACCCCTCCTCCAAGGAGGGGGGGCTTAAGCAAGCGCGACATGCCTGACTTCGCTCGCTCCACCGATCCGGCCGTCCAGGCCCAGCTCGACCGGCTGACCCTGCTCTCCCCCGGCGCCGACATCCTCGGCCTCGATCGCATCACCCGCCTGCTGGAGCGGGTCGGCAATCCGCATCTCCGCCTGCCGCCGGTACTCCACGTCGCCGGCACCAACGGCAAGGGATCGACCTGCGCCTTCCTCCGCGCCGCGCTGGAGGCGGCGGGCTTGCGCGTGCATGTCTATTCGAGCCCGCACCTCGTCCGCTTCAACGAACGCATCAGGCTCGCGGGCCGGTTGATCGACGATGCCGTGCTCGCCCCGCTGCTCGCCGAAGTGCTGGATGCCGGCGGCGATATCGGCGCGAGCTTCTTTGAAGTCACGACCGCCGCCGCCTTCCTCGCCTTCGCCCGCACGCCTGCCGATGCCTGCGTGATCGAAGTGGGCCTGGGCGGTCGGCTGGACGCCACCAACGTCATTCCCGCGCCGATCGTCACGGGCATCGCCCAGCTCGGCATCGATCATCAGGCATTTCTTGGCGACACCCTTCCCCAAATCGCCGGGGAGAAGGCGGGCATCGCCAAGCCCGGCGTACCGATGGTGACGATGCGCTACGAGCCGGAGATCGCCAACGTGATCTCCCGCACCGGCGCCCCAATCCTTGCGCAGGGCACCGCCTGGGACATTGCGGAGGAAGGCGGGCGCCTGGTCTATCGCGACGGCCAGGGCAGCATCGAAATGCCCATGCCAAGCATGGCCGGGCCGCACCAGCCGGGCAATCTGGGCCTCGCGGTAGCGATGCTGCGCCATCAGAAAGCGCTCGCCATCCCGAACGCGGCGTTCGCCACAGCCGCCACCGAAACAACCTGGCCGGCACGAATGCAGCGGCTGCAAGCAGGACCATTGGCGGCGATGGCCCCGGCCGCGGCGACGATCTGGCTCGACGGCGGTCACAACCCTGCCGCCGGCGCGGCAATTGCGGGTACGCTTGCCGCGTTGAGCGACGCGCCGGCGCCTTCTTGCCACCTCGTGATCGGCATGCTCGCCAACAAGGATCCCACGGGGCTGCTGCAACCGCTGGTGCCGCAGCTGGCAAGCGTCACGGCGTTGCCGGTGCCCGGACACGACCACCACGCCCCCGCCGCGCTCGCGGCACTGGCCGAGTCCCTGGGCGTTCGGACGACGGCCATGGCGGCGGACGTGCCCGCGGCATTGCGCGGCATCGCCGATCGAACGCCGAATGCATCGACGATCCTGATCCTCGGTTCGCTCTACCTTGCGGGGACGGTACTGGAGGCCAACCGGCAGCTGCCCGACTGACCCCGGCAACCATCGATCATATTGCGATTGACTATCAATAGCGGATACGCATGATGCTCCCATCACTGCTCGGGAGAATCGAATTGACCGTGTCCGCTCAGAGCTTGGCAACCGCCCTTCCCGCGCTGCAGCCGGAAGACGCGGGCGCGCGGCTGTTGCTGTTCGCGATCCGCCAGACGGGGGCGCACGGACTCAGCGATGCCAGCACCGCGCACGCATTCGTCGTCGCGTTCGGCAAACATTTCCGCCGGCCGCTCGTGCTGGTGCGGGCGCTGATGCAGGAAATGTCGGCCATGGCGGGCGGGCCGGTTCAGATCGCACCCTGGTGCTGCCCGCGGATGACCGCACCGGAGGCGGCGCTGCTCGACGCGCTCGGCAAGGTTCGCACGAACCCGATGGGCGCGCAGTTGCTGCTCGCCGATCTGCTGTCGGTGCGCGATGCGAGCGGGCTGTTGCCGACCGCCCATGCACTGGCCGAAACCTTCGCGCAGCTGATGCTGCCGCTCGAAGGCTAGGATTGCCCCCCCTGGCGGGCGTCGCCCTCGCCGAGCTTTCCCGCGCTGCCGATCGAGCGGTCGACCAATCCGGTCCGCATCATCCACCAGTAAATCGCGACTCCAGGTAGCGCGATGACGGTGGTGAACAGATAGAAGTCGACATAGCCCATCGCCTTGATCAGCGCGCCGGCGGTCGTGCCGGTGATGAAGCGCCCGACGATGCTCGCCCCGGCTGAAATCAACGCATATTGTGCCGCCGTGAACCGCAGGTCGGTGAGCGCCGAGAAATAGGCGATCACCACCACGCCGCCAAAGCCGCTGGCAATATTCTCGAATCCGATCGCGGCGGCCATGCCCGCATTGGAATGGCCGACCGCTGCCAGCCCCGCAAAGCTGAGGTTCGACACCGCCATCAGGATCAGGCTGAGCATCACCGATCGCTTCATTCCCATCCGCGCATAGAGCACCCCGCCGATGAACACGCCGATCATATAGGCAAGGAAGCCGAGGGAGACGTCGAAAAAGGCGATCTCGTCATTGGTAAAGCCGAGATCGTTGAACAACAGGCGAAAGGTGAGATTGGCGAGGGTGTCGCCGATCTTGTGGACGAAGATGAAAAGAAGGACGATCAGCGCGCCTTCGCGGGCGAAGAACTGCACGAACGGGCGCCAGATCGATGCCGCCACGGTCGCGAGGCTGCGTCGCTCGGCAGCGGCGCGGCGCCGTTCGGGCTCGCCGACGATTAGCCCCGTCGCGATCGCCGGGAGCGCGAACAGCGCACAGGCGATATAGGCAACCTCCCAACCGATCCGGGCGGCGATGACCAGCGCGAGAGCGCCCGCCCCCGCCGATCCGATCCGCCAGCCATATTGCGACATGCCCGACCCATAGCCGAGCTGACGCGGCTCCAGGATCTCGATCCGGTAGCCGTCGATGACGATGTCGTAGGTGGCGCCCGCCGCGCCCATCAGCACCGCCGCGACGACCATCGGCAGGATATTGGCCGGATCGGGCTCGATCAACGCCAGGTTGGCGGTCGCCGCGATCACGAGCCCGCCAGCGACGATCAACCACGAGACACGCTGGCCGAGCCGTCCGAGCAGCGGGATCGGCACGCTGTCGACGACCCACGCCCAGATGAACTTGAAGTTGTAGACCAGAATCGCGAGCGTGAAGGCGGTGACGGTGCTCTTGTCGATCCCGCTCTGCGCGAGACGGGTGGTGAGCGTCGCGCCGATCATCGCGAACGGGAAGCCGGAGGAAAGCCCGAGCGCGAAGGCGGCGAGCGGCCCACGCTCGAAATAGGGCCGAACGGCCTCGGGCAATTCGCCGCGCCATTCGGGGCCTGCCGCAGCGCGACCGGCGAAGAACGCAACCACCAGCGCAAGGACGGCGGGCGCCACACCCCAGCCGAGCATCGGCACGCCACCAGCAAGCGACTTGGGCGGCGCGAAGACGACGAACAGCGTCGCCAGCATCAAAAGCACGGCGCCGACCAGGGCACCGGCGACGATCAGGCTCCCACCCCCGCGGCCCCGCCACGCGACGCTGAGGCCCAGCGATGCCGCAAGCGCAAGCAACCCGAGGACGAACGTCATCGAAGGCGCAAGCACCGCGCCGCCAGGCCCCTGCCAGCCTAAAACGATCGAATAGCCGTGAACCACCGCGGTACCGCTGTCCGGCAGGGCAATCGTCAGCCACGGCAGGGCCAGCGCGGCGAGCGCGACGGCGATGGCGAACTGACCGATGAGATAGAGGGCGCGCGCCGGGCGGTCGGGATGCATTCGTACATGTTCCTTCGGCATTGGCGCGGAAACTAGCTGAAAATCGGCGCGAGGATAGCCGCGAACGACGCGCAGCACGCAGGATTCTCGCGGTGGCCCGCGCTCCCTTTCGCATGTAAGGCCATCGCGGGTTGCGCGGTCGGGCCAGGGCGTGCCGGACATACGCCGGATCGGGGCAACGATCGCGGGTGCGGAAATATGCGGAAGGGTCTCGTTCAGCTGCGGCCGCTATAGTGAGGGCAACGCAAAAGGAGACGATCGAATGCGCAGGACCGCGAGCCACAGCAAAGCCGCCAAACCCCAGATGTCGGCGGGCGAAATGATGGCGCAGCTTGCCACACTCGCCGCGGTCTTCAGCTGGATCGGCGTCGTGGTGATGCTGCTCTGGCGCTAGGGCGCGTTCAGCGACCGACGAACAGGCTGAAGCTCGAGGGAAGCCGGCGCGGCAGTGCCGTGCCATCGAGCGCCGCCTCGATCGCGTCGATCGCTGCCAGCAGGTCCCTTTGCTGATACGGCTTTGACAGGCAGCCGGCGGCGTATATCCGGGCTTCATCGGGAAAATTGCCGGTGACGAACAGCACGGGCACCCCCCGTGCGGTCGCCGTTCGCGCCACCTCGATCCCGCTGCCGTCGGCGAGGTTGATGTCAGCGAGAACAAGATCGAGCTCGTCCTCACCGTCTAGCACCCGGCTCGCATCGATGATCGAATCGACGGTAGCGACGATCTGAAAGCCCGATTCGCGCAGAAAATGCTCGGTATCGAATGCGACCAGCGGCTCGTCTTCGACCACCAGCACCTGTTCGATCCGTCGCTTCTTCCTGCCGAACAACATCAATTCCAAATCCATCTCGATTGCGCGTCATCCCATGAACGCGTAAAGGCGCCTGCGGTAGCGCATAATTTTTTGCCCCCCGCGCCAATCCCGCTATAGCGCCCGGGTGTCGACCACCAAGCCTCCCAAATCCGATGCCGA
This sequence comes from Sphingomonas sp. RS6, assembly GCF_054489705.1. Lineage (NCBI taxonomy): Bacteria > Pseudomonadati > Pseudomonadota > Alphaproteobacteria > Sphingomonadales > Sphingomonadaceae > Sphingomonas > Sphingomonas sp. RS6. The sequence continues at coordinate 60,983 of NZ_JBTMWM010000003.1, read as the reverse complement.
TGGGCAGCGTATCGCCAAGCTGCTCGCCCGCGCCGGCGTCGCATCGCGCCGCGAGATCGAACGCATGATCGCCGAGGGGCGCATCGCGCTGAACGGCGTCGCGCTCGATACGCCCGCGACGATCCTGAAATCGCTGCACGGGATCACGGTCGATGGCAAGCCGGTTGCCGAGCCCGCCCCCGCACGTCTGTTTCGCTATCACAAATCCGCCGGTCTGCTGACCGCCGAGCGCGACTTCAGCGGCCGCCCGACCATTTATGATCGCATGCCCGAAGGCTTGCCCCGGGTGATGCCGGTCGGCCGGCTCGACCTCAATACCGAAGGTCTGTTGCTCCTGACGACCGATGGCGAACTGAAGCGCCAGCTCGAACTGCCGGCAAGCGGCGTGGAGCGCAGCTATCGGGCCAGGGCCTATGGACCTGTGACCCAAGAGCAGCTCGAGGATCTGATGCTCGGCGTCGAGATCGACGGCGTGCGATACGGGCCGATCAACGCGAACATCGAACGCCGCACCGGCGCGAACCTGTGGATCGAGCTGACGCTGACCGAGGGCAAGAACCGCGAAGTGCGGCGCGTGCTGGAGTATCTCGGACTCGAGGTCAGCCGCCTGATCCGCACCCGCTATGGCCCCTTCTATCTGGGCGACCTGCCTGTCGGTGATGTCGACGAGATCCGGAGGACGGACCTGATCACCTTCCGCACGGTGTTGTCGAAGCCAGGTGGCGGCAAGGCGGCGTCAAACCTGCAATTCGCGGTGCGGCAGCGCGTCGAGGCGCTCAAGCCAAAGCCGACGCCGGTGGTCGAGCCAGAGGGTCGACGCCGCATCGCCAAGCCTGTCGCCCCCCCGAAAAAACCCTCCTTCACGCCGCGCAATACGCCGAAGCCGGGCTCGACCGGCGACGATCGGGCACCCGCAGCCGGCAACCGGACAAGCGCCGATCGGCGGCCGCGCCGCGGCGGCGACGCCGAGGCGCTTCGCCCCATACGCAAGACGATTCGCGACGGGCGGCCGGCGAACCGATCGGATGCGGCTACCGATCGCCCGGCGAGGTCACGGCCCCCACGTGGTGGCGAGGGCGAAGCACGGCCGTCGCGGACCGGTACGCTCGGTCTGCGCGAACAAACGGCGCGTGACAGCGAGTTTACCGATCGCGCCGGCGCCAAGCCGCGCCGGACAGGACCGATGCGCGATGGTGGCAAAACCGCATCGTCTCGCAGGCAGCGACCGGCACCGGGCGGGGATCGCCCCGGCGGGCCGCGCAAGCCCCGGCCGGGTGGCGGCCGCCCGCCGCGGGGGCGTGGCTGATGCGAATCATTGCCGGCGAGTGGCGCGGGCGGCTGCTGGTCGCGCCGAAGGGCGATACCACGCGGCCGACCGCCGATCGCACGCGCGAGGCATTGTTTTCGATGCTGGCGTCGCGGCTCGGCAGTTTCGAGGATCTCGCCGTCGGCGATCTGTTCGCCGGCTCGGGCGCGCTGGGCCTTGAGGCGCTGTCGCGCGGCGCGGCATCCTGCCTGTTCGTCGAGCAGGATCGCGCGGCGCTCGATACGCTGAAGGCGAATGTCGCGGCGCTGGGCGCCAAGGGTGCCGACATCCGGCCGAGCTCGGTGCTCGCGCTCGGTCCTGCGCGGGCGCCGCTCGACCTGATCCTGATGGACCCACCCTATGGCAGCGGTGCGGGCGCCGTCGCGCTCGACAAGCTGGCACGGCTCGGTTGGGTGGGGCCGGCGACCTGGATAAGCATCGAGACAGGCCGGGACGAGATGGTTTCGGTGGCGGGCTTCACCGTCGACGCCGATCGCGTCCACGGCAAGGCACGGCTTACCCTGCTTCGCGCCGACTGAGCGACCAGCGCGTCATCATCAGGCCGCCGAGGCTGAGCAGCGCTGCGGCAGCGAGATACCAGCCAACCATGCCGATCCCGCCGCGCCCCACCAGCGTCTCGGCGATCAGTGGCGTCAGCCCGCCGCCCAGGATACCGCCGAGGTTGAACGTCACGGAGACGCCCGTGTAGCGAACCTGGGCCGGGAACAGGCTCGGCAGCCAGCCGCCGAGCGGCCCGTAAACGAAACCCATCACGAACAGTGCGGCGGCGAGCCAGACGAACACCGCCGGGAGGGAGCCGGGGATCAGCAGCCAGGGCATGGCGATGCCGAGCGGCGCCATCGCCAGACAGCCGAGCGCCAGCACGCGCCCGGCGCCTACATGATCCGCCATCCATCCGGCCAGACCGATCCCGATCGCCATGAACAGGATCGCGGCAAGCTCGATCCCCAGAAACACCTCGCGGTCATAACCGAGCGTCTTCGTGCCGAAACCGATCGCGAACAGCGTCGCGACATAGAATAGCGCGAAGCACGCGACCGTGCCGAGCGTGCCCGCGAGCGTCGGGACCAGATGCCGCTGGACGAGTTCGCCGAACGGCACGGCGGGCGGCGGCGCATGTTCGGCGGCCTCGACGAACGCCGGCGTCTCGGCGATACGCAGCCGCACCCACAGCCCAAGCCCGACCAGCACCGCACTCGCGATGAACGGCAGGCGCCATCCCCAGTCGCGGAACTGGGCATCGTCGAGAAAGGCACCCAGCAGCAGGAACAGCCCGTTGGCCGCGATAAACCCCACCGGCGCCCCCAGCGGCGGGAAACTGCCATAGCGATAGCCCCAGCCCTTTGGCGCATATTCGACCGCCAACAGGCTCGCCCCACCCCATTCGCCGCCGAGGCCGAGGCCCTGTCCGAACCGCAACAGGCAAAGCAGCACCGGTGCGACCCAGCCGATCATCGCATGTGTCGGTAGGCAGCCGATCAACACGGTCGAAAGGCCCATCAGCATCAGCGATGCGACGAGCGTCGACTTGCGCCCGAGCCGGTCGCCGAAATGGCCGAACACCAGCCCGCCCAAAGGCCGCGCGAAAAAGGCGACGCTGAAGCTGGCATAGGCACCCACCTGTTGCAGCCACGGCTCCTGCGCCGGGAAAAACAGCGGGCCAAAGACGAGTGCAGTCGCGGTGGCGTAGATATAGAAATCGTAGAACTCGACCGAGGTGCCGACCAGGCTGGCGAACAGGATGCGCCGGTTTGAAACGGCGGCGGCGGCGTTGGTCATGGTCGATCCTCCCTGGCCCTCCCCTCGCCGCGGCTGGACCGCTGGTCAAGCGGCGTTCAGCATCGGGTCAGTTTTGCAAGGTTAACCCGACAAGGCACTCGCAACGCCGGATAAGAGGGAGACGGACATGCGCGATTCGCCAATCAAGCGATTGGTCTATGCGACCTTCTTCTCATTGATGGCCGGCGCGACGGTCGCCTGCTACAATCCCGTCGAGCACCTGAAGGCCGATCTGCATGCCGATACACAGGGTGTCGGCCAGAGCCTTCACCTGGCGCTGCACGAACTGAAGCGAACCGCGCCGGGCGTCTGACAGGAAAGGCGCGGGCAGTATCTTTGCCGCCCGCGCCACAATCTCCGTATCATCGATCAGTTGAGGCCGAACACCCGAACAGCCGTGAGCATCAACCAGTAAAGGCCCCCGGAAAGCGCCATTGCGGCCGGCAGCGTCAGAAGCCACGCCATCGCAAGGTTGCGGATCGTGCGCGACTGCAGGCCGGCACCACTCGCCACCGATGCGCCAGCGACGCCCGATGACAGAATGTGCGTGGTCGAAACCGGCAGGCCGAAATTGTCCGCCGCCAGGATCGTGCCGGCCGCGACGAGTTCGGCCGACGCGCCCATGCCATAGGTCATGTGCTGCTTGCCGATCTTCTCGCCCACGGTGACAACGATACGCTTCCAGCCGATCATCGTGCCGAGGCCGAGCGCCAGGGCAACGACGATCTTGACCCAGAGCGGGATGAAGCGCGTGCCCTCCTCAAGCGTCTTCTGATAGCGCTTGAGCTTGGCGATCTCGGCGGGCTTGAAGCTGTCGGGCTTCTTGATCGCCAGCTTGGTGGAGTCGAGCACCAGATACATGTCGTTGCGGACGTTCGACGTCGCTTCGGCAGGGACCTTGCTGAGCGAGCCATAGCTGGCGACCCGCTGGGTGAGGTCTTCGGAGAGGCTTTCGAGCGCCGCGAACACGGCCGGGCTGTCCGCCTTGCGCTGCTGCAATGCCTGAGTCAGCGTCGCTCGCGCACGATCGGTCGGCATCACGATGCCGCCACTGCGCGCGTCGAATGCCGCGGACGCGCTACGCGCCGTTTCGACGAACGCCGGGGTCGAACTCGCCGGCAGGGTGCGGTTGAGCGCATAGGCCGTCGGCGCGCAGCCTATCAGGATCAGCATGATCAGCCCCATGCCCTTCTGGCCGTCGTTCGAGCCGTGGCTGAACGACACCGCGGTGCAGGTGAACACCAGCAATGAGCGGATTCCCCACGGTGGGGGCGTGTTGCCTTCGGGCGTGCGGTAAAGCTTGGGATTGCGGACCAGCATCCGCATCACGAGCAGGAGCAGCAGTGCCGCGCCGAACCCGATCAGCGGCGCCATCCACAGGCCGGTCAGCACCTTCTGCGCCTGACTCCAGTCGACACCGGCTGTGCCGCCGCGCGAACCCGCCGAGATCAGCTGGTTGGCGAAACCGACGCCCAGCACCGATCCGATCAGCGTATGGCTGGAGGAATTGGGCAGGCCGATATACCAGGTACCGAGATTCCACAGCACCGCGGCAAGCAGCAGCGCGAAGATCATCGCGAAGCCCGAGGCCGAGCCGACGTTGAGGATCAGATCAACCGGCAGCAGCGTGATGATCGAATAGGCGACGGCGCCGCTCGACACCATCACGCCCAGGAAATTGAATACTCCGGACCACACGACCGCCAGATGGGCAGGCATCGAATTGGTGTAGATCACGGTCGCGACGGCATTGGCGGTATCGTGAAACCCGTTCACGAACTCGAAGCCGAGGGCGATCAGCAGCGCAAGGCCGAGAAAGGCGAAAACGCCGAATGCGAGTTCCTCGCCCACGCCGCGCGTATCGGTGAGAACGCTCCAGCCGGCGAAAGCCAGACCCCCTACGATGACGATCCCGAACAGCGCCTTGGCGATGGGATGCGTCTCGTAGTCGAAGCGGGGACTCCGTCCCGCAGGTGCGGGCGGGGCTTGTTCCATTGCGAGTGTCGCCATGATGAATGCGCCTCTGGGCGTAACTTGTGACAGGATGATGACGAGTCGATGACGGTCAGGCCATGACGGCTCAGCGGAGGCATTCGGTGCGGACGATCCGCACCAGCTTGCCAGTGGAATCACGCTGCTCCTCGCGCCCCGGCGTACATGCCATGTTCGCGCCCGACGGGTGGCTGCGCCACGCCACGACGGCAGCGACGATCGCCAGCGTGATGACAGCTGCGAGCCGGACCTTAAGCCGGCGGGAAAGGTTGCGGGGTGCCATAGAAACTCTGGCGCCGCCCATAAGCGGGGGCGCGGCATTAGGCAATCCGGCGCCGTCAGTTGCCGGTCGCGACGCCCTTCTCGAACCGGGACTCGCCGTCAGCCGCAACGCCCAGCGCCCCCGCCGGCGCGGGCGTCCCGTAAAAATATCCCTGCGCCTGCTCGCAACCGAGCGATCGCAACAGCTCGGCGGCGGCAGCCGTCTCGACGCCTTCGGCCGTCACCGGCATGCCCAGCGCCTTGCCGAGGCCGGCCACCGCCTTCACGATCTTCTGGCTCTCGGGCGAAGCCACCGTGCGGACGAACGACCCGTCGATCTTGAGATGATCGAAGTGCAGCAGACGCAGATGAGACAGGCTGGAATAGCCTTTGCCGAAATCGTCGAGCGCGATGCGGATGCCGGTGCGCCGGAGCGATTCGAACAGTTCGGCGACGGCCGGAATATCGTCGATGATTGCGTTCTCGGTCACCTCGATGATCAGGCGACCCGGCGGAAATCCGGTATCGGTGAGCACGGCGAGCAGGCGCACCGCGAGCCACGGATCGCGCAACTGCACCGGCGATATGTTGATCGACAGCGTCGCATCCGGCGCCCATTCGCGCGCCGCGATGCACCCGTCGCGCAGGATCCGCACCGACAGCATGTCGATCAGGCCCAGATCCTCGGCGACGGGGATGAACGTGTCCGGCGCGATTGTGCCCCGAACCGGGTGGTGCCACCGGGCGAGCGCCTCGAAGCCGAGCACGCGATCATCGGCCAGCGAAATCACCGGCTGGAAATAGGGGACGATCTCGCCATTCTCGATCGCGTCGCGCAGGTCGGCCTCGATCGCGGCACGGGTGCGGAGCCGCTCGTCCATGTCGCTGCGGAAGAAGTGATAGGTGCCCCGCCCGCTCCGCTTCGATTCGTACATCGCGACGTCCGCGGCGCGAAGCAGGTCCTCGGCCGAGCTCGCGTCGAGCGGGCTTCGGGCGATGCCAACCGAGGCGCCGATCTCGAGCCGGCGGTCGCCGATTCGGTACGGGGCGGAAAGCGACTGGATCACCCGCCCAGCCAGGCGGGCGGCGGCATCACTGCCATGTTCCTGGAGAACCGCCATGACGAACTCGTCGCCGCCCGTCCGGGCGACCAGTTCGCCCTTTGCGATCTGCGACAGGCGCGTCGCAACCTCGCCCAGCACGCGATCCCCCGTTTCGTGGCCGTACACGTCGTTGATCGGCTTGAAATGATCGAGGTCGATGCAAAGCAACGTGCACTGGCGCGCCGCCGCCTCGGCGGCAGCGACCAGCGTCGGCAGCGAATCCTGCAACACGCGACGATTGGCGAGGCCGGTGAGCGGGTCATGCCGCGCCAGCGACAGCGCACGCGCCTCTGCCGCCTCGCGGTTGGCCATTTCGCCGGCGAGTTCACCGGCACGTCGCAAGGCGATCGCGAATAAGGCGAAAGCGGAAAGCGAAAAGGTGAAGAAGATCTCGTCGACCGGCCATTTCCCGAATGACATCAGGAAAGCCACCACGGTTTCGAACGGGTGAACGATCGACGCCCAGCTCGCGAACAGAACGCCCCCGACTGTCACGATCGCGGCCTCGGCCCGCGTAACCACGTAAATTCGGCGTCTAGGCCAGCGACCGCGCATATCGTTCCACTCGCGACTCCTTGATCCTTTATAGACGCGGTTACCGGCGAACCGCCGCTGCAGGGTACGATGCGCGATCGCCGCCTTGCCCCGGCGGGCCCCGTTCCCTAGTTGTTCGCGGATGCCGACCCCGATCGAAACACCCGACGCCCCCTATCTGCACGGACTGAACGAGCCGCAGCGCGATGCCGTGCTGACCACTGACGGCCCCGTGCTGGTGCTGGCCGGCGCGGGCACGGGCAAGACAGCCGCGCTGACCGCAAGGCTGGCACATCTGTTGTGGACGCGGCGCGCCTACCCCTCGGAGATTCTGGCCGTCACCTTCACCAACCGCGCCGCCCGGGAAATGCGCGAGCGCGTCGGCAGGCTAGTCGGCGAGGCTGTCGAAGGCATGCCGTGGCTCGGCACCTTTCACGCGATCGGCGCAAAGATGCTGCGGCGGCATGCCGAGCTGGTCGGGCTGCAAAGCAACTTCACCATCCTCGATACCGACGACCAGTTGCGCCTGCTGAAGCAGTTGATCGTCGCCAATGATCTCGACGAGAAACGCTGGCCGGCGCGCCAGCTGGCGGGGCTGATCGATGGCTGGAAGAATCGCGGGCTCGTGCCTGCCGATCTCGATGGCGGGGAATCCGAGGCCTATGCCGCTGGCCGCGGACAATCGCTCTACGCACAGTATCAGGAACGGCTGCGGCTGCTGAACGCCTGCGACTTCGGCGACCTGCTGCTGCACATGCTGACCATCCTGAAAACCGACCGCGACGTTCTGGCGCAGTATCAGCAGCGCTTCCGTTACATCATGGTCGACGAATATCAGGATACCAACGCCGTCCAGTATCTGTGGCTTCGGCTGCTGGCGCAGGAACGCAAGAACATCTGCTGCGTGGGCGACGACGATCAGTCGATCTACAGCTGGCGCGGCGCGCAGGTGGAAAACATCCTGAAGTTCGAAAAGGACTTCCCCGGCGCGAAGGTGATCCGGCTCGAACAGAATTACCGCTCCACGCCGCACATTCTGGGCGCCGCATCGGGCGTGATCGCCAATAACGGCGGCCGGCTGGGCAAGACGCTGTGGACCGAGGTGGACGTCGGCGAAAAGGTCAAGGTTCTGGGCGTCTGGGACGGCCCGGAAGAGGCGCGCCGTGTCGGCGAGGAGATTGAGGGGCTGCAACGCGGCGGCCTGAGCCTTGAAGGCGCCGCGATTCTGGTGCGCGCACAGCACCAGACGCGCGAATTCGAAGACCGGTTCATCGCGATCGGCCTTCCCTATCGCATCATCGGCGGCTTCCGCTTCTACGAACGACAGGAAATCCGCGATGCGCTTGCCTATTTGCGGGTGGTGGCGCAGCCGGCAGACGACCTGGCGTTCGAGCGTATCGTCAACGTCCCCAAGCGCGGTCTGGGCGACAAGGCGCTCGCCAAGGTCCACCAGTTCGCCCGAGTGCAGGGCCTGCCGCTGACGGCCGCCGCCGCGCGCATCCTCGATACCGATGAACTTACGCCGCAGGCCCGACGATCGCTCGGCAACCTGATCGGCGACATGGCGCGCTGGCGGAGCATGGGCAACGACCTGCAACACCCGGATCTCGCGCGGATCATCCTCGACGAGAGCGGCTATACCGCGATGTGGCAGGCCGATCGCACCACCGAGGCCGCCGGCCGGCTCGAGAATCTGAACGAACTCGTTCGGGCGATGGAGGAATATGAGACGCTTTCGGCATTCCTCGAGCATGTCAGCCTCGTCATGGACAACGAGGCCTCGGCCGAGGAGCCGAAGGTGACGATCATGACGATCCACGCCGCCAAGGGGCTGGAGTTCGACACCGTTTTCCTCGCTGGCTGGGAGGAAGGAATCTTCCCGTCGCAGCGGGCGCTTGACGAAGGCGGGCTAGCAAGCCTCGAAGAGGAACGGCGCCTTGCCTATGTCGCGATCACCCGCGCCAGGCAGCGGGCGATTATCCTCCACGCGGCAAACCGGCGCATCTACGGCCAATGGACGTCGAGCCTGCCAAGCCGTTTCATCGGCGAGCTGCCGCCCGAGCATGTCGAGGCCGAAAGCACGATGAGCGGCGGCGAAAGCCTGTGGCGCGCGAACTGGAGCGAGCGGAGCGATCCGTTTGCCGATGTGTCCCGCGGCGCCGGCCGCGGACCGGGCTGGCAGCGCGCAGCCGGCGTCGATCCGAAGAACCCCGGCGGCGGCTTTACCGCCCGAACCTTCACCCGCGATCAGCCGCGCGTGCTGGAAAGCCGCGCGTCCGCCGTCAGTTTCGGCGCCAAGCCGCGCGACGATCTCGCAATCGGCATGCGCGTCTTCCACCAGAAGTTCGGCTATGGCACGATCGCGGAAATCGAAGGCAACAAGCTGGAGATCGAATTCGAACAGGCCGGCCGCAAGCGCGTGATGGACAGTTTCGTCAGCCTGGCGGAGTGATCGTGCGGCGCACGCCGGCTGCGGATCAGGCCTCGGGCTCGATGGCCATCAACGTAACGCCGGCATATTTGTCGAGTTCGGCATCGAACAGCGGGCTGATCTCGAACGCTCGGTCGAGCACCGCGACCTCGCGAAGGCCGTCCACCTTGAACGTCCCGATCTTGGGCTCGCGCGGCAGCATCCCTTCGCGCGAGACGACCAGCGCATCGGTGTAAAGCGACTCGTTGCGCGTATACAGGATATGCGGCGCGACGATCATGCGCGTGCGATTATAGGTCACCTGAAGGCAGCGCAGGCGCACAATGCCCTCCAGCACGAAGGGCGTGTTGTTGACGGGGGCTTCGGTCACGGTCTCACTAACGTTGACAGGACAAATCTAATACCAATGCTGCATAGCAGCAAAAACGTATCGTGCCAGCCATTGTGTCGTCCTCCCCAGCACCCGTCATTTCGCGCAGCTTCGTTCAGCCGGCCTTCACGCGCAAGCCCGGATGACGGGGTTCGTTCCGGCGACGGACCAATATCGATGATGAACAAGGAGATTTCGCATGAAGCCATTGATCGCCCTCGCCGTCGCGGCTGCCGGGCTGTCGGTCGCAACGCCGGCGCTTGCGCAGAACGGAGCCCGTTTCTCCACGCCCGAGCAGGAGCGCGCCCGTTTCGAGGCAGCTCGCGACCGCTTCGACCGTGAATACCGCATCTTCCAGCAGGCGGCATCGCGCTATGCCGAGTATAGCGACTGGATCGCGCACGCGCCGCCGCCGCGCGTCGATATCCGCGACGAAGGTGATTACGAACCGTCGCGCTATTATCGTCCGGGCAGCAGCGAAGTCGTGCTCGGCCCCAATGATCGCGTGTACCGCGGCCAGGACGGCCGTTATTACTGCAAGCGCCCCGACGGCACCACCGGGCTGATCGTCGGTGCGGCTGCCGGCGGCCTGTTCGGCAACGTCATCTCCAGCCGTCATTCGAGCACGGTCGGCACCCTGCTGGGGGCAATCGCCGGCGGCGCGATCGGCGCGTCGGTCGACAAGAACAACCAGCAGAACAATCAGGACGTTCGCTGCCGCTGACGCCTTGCTGCCCCGGGCGATTTTTTTGCCCGGGGCCACTTGCACGATCACGCGATCGCACCGATGTTGTTTGGGCGGGACCGGGCCCCTCTGGCGGCGGTCTTCCTTGCGAAGGCCCCGTGATGTCGGACCGCATCGAGTGCGCTCGGTGCTGGTTGACGACGTGTCTCCCCCGCACCCTCCGTGAACCGACATCGGGCCACTCGATCGATGCAATATCCATCGATGGAGGCTTGAATGAATACGCTTGTCGAACGGCTGATCGCGACCCACCACCGGCTGGAACGTGAAATCCGGCGCGAGTTGATGCGGCGGCTGCCCGACCAGTTTCGACTTTCGCAACTGAAGAAGCACAAGCTGGCGGTGAAGGATCGCCTGCACCTCTATTTGCCGGCGCCGGCCGCGCGGCTGGCGCTGGTGCGCTCGACACGCTGATCGGCGACCAGAGCCGGGGCGCCGCCGGGCCGACCGGTGGCGCCACGTTCGCGGCGGCCGGCAGGCGCATCGCCATCTCCGCGGTGAATGCAAGATCGCGCTGGGAACCTTGCATCGGCTGATGCAATAAGCGCCGATGCAATCCGACGGTCTGCCCACCCCCCGCCGCTTCGCCGCGATCGCGGCAATTTCGTTCGGCACCGCGCTCGTCGTCATCGACGGCGCGATCGCGACGGTCGCGCTGCCAACGATCGCCAGCGATCTGCACGTCGAATCGTCGTCGGCCGTGGCGATCGTCACGATCTACCAGCTGGTCCTGGTGATGCTGCTGCTCCCCTTTTCGGGGCTCGGGGCCAGGATCGGGCTCAAACGCCTGTATCAGGCCGGCCAGATCGTGTTCACCATCGCCACGGTGCTCTGTTTCTTTGCCGAAAGCCTGCCGTTCCTGCTGATCGTGCGAGCGGCGCAGGCGGCCGGCGCGGCGGCGGCGCTCAGCGTCTCTTCCGCGCTCGTCAGGCAGATCTATCCGAAGAACCAGCTCGGGCGTGGGCTCGGTGTCAACTCGGTTGTCGTTTCGGTCTCGGCGGCACTGGCGCCGACCTTGGGCGGGCTCGTCCTCGCCATCGCACCCTGGCCGTGGGTGTTCGCATCGGCGGTGCCGTTCGCGGTGATGAGCCTTTTGCTCGGACGCTCGCTGCCCGATTCGGATCGGAGCACCGAGCCGTTCGACGTGCTAGGCGCACTGCTCTGCGCGGCGATGTTCGGACTGGTGATCGGCGGACTCGAAAGCGCGGTTCATGGCGACAGCCCGGTGGTTTCTGCCGCCGTCGTGATTGCGGGCATTGCGGTCGGCATCCTGTTCGTCCGGCGCGAGCGCGGCGAGGCGCAGCCGATCCTGCCGATCGACCTGCTGGGGCGGCCGGTGCTGGCGCTTTCGACCATCGGCGCGCTCACGGCCTTCACCGCATCGATGACGCTGCTGCTGTCGCTGCCCTTCCGCCTCCAGCACGGCTATGGCTTCGCCCCATCCGAAGTCGGCGCGGTGATTGCGCCCTGGCCGCTGACGACAATGTTCGTCGCGCCGCTCGCGGGCACCCTGTCCGATCGCTATCCAGCAGGCGCGCTGGGCGGGATCGGCATGGCGTTGGCGATTGCAGGGCTAGTCTCCCTCGCGTTCCTCCCGGTGGCGCCGGACTGGTTCGACATCGCCTGGCGGATGTCGCTGACGGGCGCGGGGTTCGGCATGTTCTTGTCACCCAATGCACGCCTCATCATCGGATCCGCGCCGACCGAGCGCGCGGCCGCAGCGGGCGGCCTGATCTCCACCACCCGCATGGTCGGACAGACGACAGGCGCTACGCTGGCCGCGGCACTGCTGGCGTTCGGCACCGGCGGCGGCGCCACTCCACCGCTCGTCGCGGCTGGTCTGGCGCTGATCGCCGGCCTGTGCAGCGTCGCGCGGCTGCGGCCTTCGGGGCGCAACCCGGCGGTGCACGAGGCCGAGACGGTAGGCTGAGGCTTTAGCGCACCCAAGCGATTAGATGATTGCGGGCCTCGCCATCACGCGCCAAGAGCCGCGTCATGGCATCGCACCCCTTCGCCTTCGGCAATTTCCGCGCCTATTTCATCGCCCGTCTTTCCGCCACGCTCGGCCAGATGGCGATGGTGATCGTGATCGGCTGGCAGGTTTACGATCTGGCCCGCGCATCGATGACGATCAAGGAAGCCGCTTTCCAGCTCGGCATGATCGGCGTCGCCCAGTTCGTGCCGCTGCTGCTCCTGTCGCTGTTTACCGGCTGGGTCGCCGATCGGGTAGACCGGCGCTGGATCGCGCGCGGCGCCGTCGCGCTGGAGGCATTTTGCGCACTCAGCCTGGCGTGGCTCACCTTGCGCCAGACGATCGCCCTGCCACACCTGTTCGCAATCGCGGCGCTGCTGGGTGTGGCACGGGCCTTTGCCGGGCCGGCGCTGGGTGCGCTCGCGCCCAATCTCGTGCCGAAGGCGATCCTGCCAACTGCGATCGCGCTCAGTTCGCTCGCCTGGCAGGCGGGAACGGTGGTCGGGCCGGCAATGGGCGGCTATCTCTATGCCGCTGCGTCGTGGCTCGCCTATGCGGTGTCGGCCGGGCTGTTCCTGCTGTCGCTGCTGATGCTGTTCCTGATCGGCCCGGTGCCGCGGCCCGCGGCGAAGTTCAGCGGCAGCCCCTGGGCGCAGATGATCGACGGCCTCCACTATGTTCGCCGCAACCGGCTGGTGCTCGGCGCGATCTCGCTCGATCTGTTCGCCGTGCTGCTGGGCGGCGCGACCGCGATGCTGCCGGTCTATGCGCGGGACATCCTTCAGGTTGGCTCCGAAGGCCTGGGGCACCTTCGTGCCGCTCCTGCGTTGGGGGCTGTTGTGACCGCGTTGTTCTTTTCCTGGCGCCCGCTCAAGACCAATGTGGGCGTGAAGATGCTGTTCGCGGTCGCGCTATTCGGGCTCGCGACGGTCGTGTTCGGCGCCGCCGCGCCGATCATGGTGCCGCTGCTGGGGCCACAGGCCGTCGGGAGCGACCTTTCGCCCGCGGTCCTTATATCGCTGGCGGCACTGTTCGTGCTGGGGGCTGCCGACATGATCTCGGTCTATGTCCGCCAGTCCTTGATCCAGCTCTACACGCCGGATGAGATGCGCGGCCGCGTCGGCGCGGTGTCGACGCTGTTCGTATCCGGCTCGAACGAACTCGGCGAGGCCGAATCGGGCTTCCTCGCCGCGCTGATCGGGCCGGTCGCCGCAGTGGTCGGCGGCGGGATCGGCGCAATCCTTGTCACGGTGGCATGGGCGCGGCTATTTCCCGAGCTGCGGCGGGCGCGAACGTTCGATCCTCCGGCCACCCTGGAAATCCCTCCGAAGGAGATGACGACATGAAGGCCAATACGATCCTCGAAACGATCGGCAACACGCCGCACGTCCGGATCAACAAGCTGTTCCCCGGCGCCGAGGTCTGGATCAAGTCTGAACGATCGAACCCCGGCGGATCGATCAAGGATCGCATCGCGCTGGCGATGATCGAGGCGGCGGAGGCCGATGGCAGCCTGAAGCCCGGCGGCACGATCGTCGAACCGACCAGCGGCAATACCGGCGTCGGGCTGGCGATGGTCGCGGCGGTCAAGGGCTACAAGCTGATCCTGGTGATGCCCGAGTCGATGTCGATCGAGCGCCGCCGGCTCATGCTCGCTTATGGGGCGAGCTTCGACCTCACGCCGCGCGAAAAGGGGATGAAGGGCGCCATCGAACGCGCGATCGAGATCGTCGAGGCGACGCCAGGTGCTTGGATGCCGCAACAGTTCGAGAATCCCGCGAACATCGACGTCCATGTCCGCACCACGGCGCAGGAAATCCTCAACGATTTCCGCGACACCCCGATCGACGTCATCATCACGGGCGTGGGCACCGGCGGCCACATCACCGGTGTCGCCGAGGCACTGAAGAAGGAATGGCCCGATCTCAAGGTCTATGCGGTCGAGCCCGAGCTTTCACCGGTCATCTCGGGCGGCCAGCCCGGGCCGCACCCGATCCAGGGCATCGGCGCCGGGTTCGTTCCCCGCAACCTGCACACCCAGGCGATCGATGGCGTCGTCAAGGTCGATGCCGCCGTCGCCAAGGACATGGCCCGCCGCGCCGCCCGCGAAGAGGGCATGCTGGTCGGCATCTCGTCCGGCGCGACGCTGGCGGGCATCCTCCAGAAGCTGCCCGACCTGCCGGAGGGCAGCCGCGTGCTGGGCTTCAATTATGATACCGGCGAACGCTATCTGAGCGTCCCGGACTTCCTGCCCGAGAGCTGATGAACCGCCCGGCCGATGGCAACGCATCGGCCGGGCACCCGCCGCCCCGATTGGTGCCCCGTGGGTAGCCGCTATGCCCGCCTGTCGATCGAGAGTAACTGTGGCCGCCGTGCCCGCCGCCCGCCCTTTTTCCACCGTTTCGGCATCGATTGCGAATGAGCATGTGCCGTCGGCACTGCGCATCGTGCTCGGTGTAACGGCCCTCGCTGCGCTGGTGGTGCCGACGCTGCTCGTCCGAAACGCGGCCTCGCCGACGCCGGCAAAGCGGCGACCGCCGATCGCAATCGCACAGCGTGTCGTGCCCAAGGAAGAATTGCCGCCGGTCGAGCCGGTGGCGATCGCCAGCCTTTCACCCGACGAAGCCCGCGCGTTCAATGCGGACATCCCATTCTCCACGGCACCCAATCCGGCCGCCCGGCCCTTCCGTCTGACCGGCAGCGCGCAGAGCCAGGCGCGTGCGATCGATTGCCTGGCGGCGGCGATCTATTACGAGGCGGGCGACGACGCCGTGGGCGAGCGTGCGGTGGCGCAGGTCGTGCTCAATCGCGTGCGCCACCCTGCCTTTCCGAAAACGGTTTGCGGCGTGGTGTTTCAGGGATCCGAACGGAGCACCGGCTGCCAGTTCACCTTCACCTGCGACGGCGCGATGCTGCGCTATTCGCCCAGCCCGGCTGCCTGGACCCGTGCCCTGTCGATCGCCCGGGCGGCGCTCGAAGGGTCGGTCTACCGGCAGGTCGGCCACGCGACACACTATCACACCGAATGGGTCGTGCCCTATTGGAGCGCCAGCCTCGACAAGATCACCGAGGTTCATACCCACCTTTTCTTCCGCTGGGCCGGCTGGTGGGGCACGCCACCGGCATTCGACCGTGGCTATATTGCGGACGAGCCCAATGTCGGGCTGATGGCGCGGCTATCGCCCGCCCACCAAGGCGAAGATGCGGAACCAACCGATCCGGCAAGCAACCTGCCCGGTGATCTCGACGCCCGGATCGCCGCGATTCCGGCGGGCGCCGTCCCGCAGCCGGTGGCCGGCGAAGCCAACGTGTTCCTGCTCGTACTGCCGAAAGGGATCGAATCGGAAAGCTTTCCCGCGCTCGCGATCAAGGCGTGCGGCGAGCGTCCCTACTGCAAGTTCATGGCGTGGAGCGACGCGGCGATGAAACCGGCGAGGCTGCCGCCGACAGGGGACCAGGCAGCGGCGATGGCATTCAGCTATCTTCGCGACGATAGCGTCGGCTATGCCAAGGCGCTGTGGAACTGCGAACGCTTCCAGCGTCCCACGGCCGTCCAGTGCATGCGCCGACAGGCCTATGTCGCGCCAACGCCCAGCCCGACGCCCTCGCCAACCACGTCTCCCGGAGCCCCCGAAGCGGCCGGGCCGCCGCAGCTCGGCGGCGTGCGACGGAAAACGCCCGCCGCCGCCGTCCCCGCCAAACCCGGCAATTAAGCCGCCCGGAACATCTCCGGCTCCAGCGCCATCACCGCATCGCCGCCCGCTTCGATCTTGCGGCGCAGGCCACTAGCATCGGTCAGAAAACGCTCGGCAAAGAAGCGAGCGGTGACCAGCTTGGCCTCTAGGAACTTCGCATCGCCGCTGCCGGCGGCGAGCGCATCCACCGCCGCCGATGCCATGCGCAGCCACATCAGCCCCAGCGCGACCGTGCCGGTGAGCTGCATATAGGGATAGGCACCGGCGCCGACATGGTTGGGGTTCTGAAAGCCGTTCGCCGCCAACCACATCGTCGCGCCCTGCAAATGGGCCAGCGCCTTTTCCAGCGCCTCGGCAAAGCCCTTCAGCTTTTCGTTGTGCTTCGCCACCGCGATTTCCTCGCCGGTCACGCGGAACAGCGCCTGGATCGCCCGGCCGCCCTGCATCGCCAGCTTTCGACCGACCAGGTCCATCGCCTGGACGCCATTGGTGCCTTCATAGATCATCGCGATCCGGGCATCGCGAACATACTGCTCCATGCCCCATTCGGCGATGTAGCCATGCCCGCCGTAAACCTGCTGGCAATCGGTCGCGACGCGGTAGCCGATATCGGTGCCGACGCCCTTGATCACCGGCGTCAGCAGCCCGACCAGATCGGCCGCGAGCTGGCGCTCCTCCTCGGTCGGCGCGGCATGTTCGAGATCGACCTGGAGCGCGCCCCACAGGCATAGCGCGCGCATGCCCTCGATCTGCGCCTTGGCCTCCATCAGCATGCGGCGCACATCGGGATGGACGAACAGCGTATCGGCCTTCTCGCCCGGCTCCTGCGGGCCGGTCAGCGCACGGCCCTGGCGGCGGTCGCCGGCATATTGAACCGCATTCTGCATCGCCACTTCGGCGATCCCCAGTCCCTGCAGGCCCACGCCCAGCCGCGCCGCGTTCATCATGATGAACATCGCGGCCAAGCCCTTCATCTCCTCGCCGACCAGCCAACCCTTCGCGCCGTCATAGTTCATCACGCAGGTCGAATTGGCGTGGATGCCCATCTTGTGCTCGATCGAGCCGCATGACACCGCGTTGCGCTCGCCCAGCGAGCCGTCGTCGTTGACGATGAACTTGGGTACGACGAACAGCGAAATGCCCTTGGTGCTGTCCGGCGCACCCGGCGTCTTGGCGAGCACCAGATGGATGATGTTGCTCGTCAGGTCGTGCTCGCCCGACGAGATGAAGATCTTGGTGCCGGTGATGCTGTACGATCCATCGGCATTGAGCTCCGCCTTGGTCTTGATGAGGCCGAGATCGGTGCCGCATTGCGGCTCGGTGAGGTTCATCGTGCCGCCCCATTCGCCCGACACCATCTTGGGGACATATTTGGCCTTCTGCTCGTCCGAGCCCTTGACCAGTAGCGCGGCGATCGCGCCGTGCGTCAGGCCCGGATACATGGCGAAGGCCATGTTGGCCGAGATCATATATTCCTGGAACGCGGTCGAGACGATGTGCGGCATCCCCTGCCCGCCAAATTCGCTCGGCGCGCTCAGCGTGCCCCAGCCGCTCTCGACGAACTTGGCATAGGCGTCCTTGAACCCGTCGGGCGTGGTGACGCTGCCGTCGTCGTGGCGCGTGCAGCCTTGCTGATCGCCGCTGTGGTTGATCGGGAACAGCACCTCGGCAACGAAGCGCCCGCCTTCGTCGAGCACGGCGTCGACCATGTCGGGGGTCGCATTCTCGAAACCGGGCAGATTGGTATAGCGGTCCAGCCCGATCACATGATCGAGGATGAAGCGCGTGTCGCGCACGGGCGGCGTATATTGCGGCATTCCAGGCTCCTCAGTGTTCGGAATCGCTGCTTTTTAGCAGTTCGACGAAATTGCTCAGTTCGACGATATGTGCGTCGATATCCTGTTTCTGATTTTCCAGCAGGCGGATGCGATCGAGGCAGCGCTCCAGCGTCACCTGCCGCTGGATGCGCCGGCCGTCGCCGACATCATAAAGGTCGATCATCTCGCGAATCTCGGCAAGGCTGAAGCCGACGCGTTTGCCGCGCAGGATCCAGGCCAGCCGCGCACGATCGCGGTGCGAGTAGATCCGCTGCGTGCCGCGCCGCTCGGGCGCGATCAGCCCCTCATCTTCGTAGAAGCGGAGCGCACGCGGCGTCACGCCAAATTCGGCGCACAGGTCGGAAATCGAGAAGGTGTCGCGATCGGGACGCGGTTCGATGGGCGCCAGGGCCTCAAGCGGATGGGCAGCAGCGGACATACCGCTTTTGTAGTTTACCTTTACGTGAACGTCAAGCGGATGAGGCTATTTTGGCGGCTTCGACTCGATCGACTTGGCACGGATCGCATCCTCCCGAAGCAGCCGTGCCCGGGTTTCGAGTTCGGCCGCTTCGGCGTCGCTGATTCCGTTCGCGCCATAACGATCTGCAAGCATATCGATCTGGTCGCGCTCGCGCCGCAATGCCCTCGCCTCGGCCCGGGTCAGCCGGCCGTTCGCACGCCCGGCATCGATTTCGCGATCGACCCCCGCAAGGTCGCGCCCGAGCGACGGACCCTGGCGCGACGTACCTATCGAAGCGGGCGTCGCGCCACCCCATATTTGCGCCGCAGCGGGCATCGCTGCGCCACATCCGATCGCAACGACCGCAGCCGCCAACACGCTCCGCATCTCCAGGCACCTCACGAGAGTCGACCAGCAGATCCGCACTCTACCTCATGACCGCGTTCGCGAGAAGAAGCCCGGCCGTGTGCACCTGACATCGGTTTTCGGCGACGTCCGTCATCAATCCTGGCAAAGCGCGCGGCCGCCGGGATCGCGCATTGCCCTCGCCTCGGCATCGGACTCGCTGAGACGTGATACTTGAAGCCCGGTGAACGACGCACGCCGCCGGCAGAATCGCGCACAGCCCGCTGGAAGCGCGCCGGGGAAGCGGATGCGTTCGCCGTCGAACCGCGCGGCGAAGGTACAGCCATCGTCCTCGCCGAGCACGATCCGCAGCGCATCGCCCGATCTGCTGACGGACCCGCGCGCGCTGCATCCGATGCCGTCGCCATAATCAACCACGGCGCCAATGCGATAAGCTTGCGCCTGTTTGACGATGCAGACCCGGTCGGTGTCGCGCGTGAAAAGCCCCGTGATCTGGCGGGCGGCCGGATCGCTGACCAAGCCCCGCGCGATTGCCGCCTGCTCAAGGTTAGGCGAGCGCGGCGGATCGCTGGGCTGGCGTCCCTGCCCGCACCCGCCAAGTGCCAGCACGGCCGCCAGCAACAGCCGCCGCTTCACGCGTCGCGCACCAGCGCTTCGCCCTCGATCCGACGGTAGAAGCAGCTGCGCGCGCCGGTGTGGCAAGCGGGACCGGTCGGCTCGACGCGCAGCCAGACGCAATCCTGATCGCAATCGATCCGCGCCTCGATCACCTTCAGCACGTTGCCGGAGCTTTCGCCCTTCTTCCACAGCCGTTGGCGGCTGCGCGACCAGAAGGTTGCTTCCCCGCTGTCGAGCGTCGCGGCAAGCGCCGCCGCGTTCATATGGGCGACCATCAGCAGCTCGCCGTTCATGTCAGTCGCCACCGCGGTGATCAGCCCGGTAGCGTCATATTTGGGATCGAGGACGGTGCCTGCTTCGCGTTCGTTGCTCACGCCCGACGCTCTAGCGCCCTTCGCCCGCACCGTCACCCCTGCCCGGGCGCCGCTAGTCCGCCGGCGCGGCGAACAGTGCCTTGAGATCCTTTTTCAGAATCTTGCCGTTCGCGTTGCGCGGCAGCGTCTCGGCCGAAAAGCGGATCGCCACCGGCACCTTGAACGCAGCGATCCGATCGCGCACGAATGCCTGCAACTCCGCCTCGGTAGCGGTGGTGCCCGGCGCCAGATGCACCACTGCCGCAGGCTCCTCGCCCAGCGTCCGGTGCGGGATGCCGATCAGTGCCGCATCGGTCACCGCCGGGTGAGCGTAGAGCACATCCTCGACTTCCGACGAATAGATGTTCTCGCCGCCGCGAATGATGATGTCCTTGGCGCGGTCGACGATGTAGAGGAAACCCTCTTCATCGAGCCGTGCCAGATCGCCGGTCCGCACCCAGCCGTCGCGAAAGGTCTCCGCCGTCGCCTCGGGCTTGTTCCAATAGCCCTTCACGATCATCGGCCCCTTGGCCCAGAGTTCGCCGACCTCCCCGATCGGCAGTTCGCGGCTGCCACCGACGTCCATGATCTTGAGCTCAGCGACGGGTACGGGCGGCCCTGCGCTGGTCGGCCGGGCGAGATAATCCTCGGCCGAGTGGCTGGTGACCGTCGCCATCGTTTCCGTCATGCCCCAGCCATTGCCGGGCAGCGCCCCGAATTCCTGGTAGATCCGCCGCACCAGTTCGGGCGCCGACGGCGCGCCGCCATAGGCAATACTCTCAAGGCTCGACAGGTCATAGTTGGCCCGCTCGGGATGCTCGAGCAGCTGCCAGGCGATCGTCGGCACGCCCCCGGTCAGGTTGACCTTTTCGCGCTCGATGATCGCCATTGCTTCCACCGGATCCCAGCGGCGCATGAACACGGTGGTGCCCCCGGCGGCGATCAGCGGCATCAGCGCCGCGCTGCACGCCGTGACATGGAACAGCGGGATGACGAGCAGGCCTACCTTGTACGGCGGCGTCGCCGGCGGCATTTCGCCACGCCGCAGCATCATCCGCGCCGAGGCATAGCCGCTGGTGAGGATGTTACTCATGATGTTGCGGTGCGTGCCGATCGCGCCCTTGGGGTTGCCGGTCGTTCCGCTGGTGTAGAACAGCGTCGCTTCGTCGTCGGGTGCGATCGCCACGGCGGGCAGGTCGATCGCGTCGAGCCCGGCCCAGTCGTTGCACGGCCCTAGGATCGAATCGAGCGTCGTCGCCACGCCCTCGACCGGACCGCAGGCGCGGCTGACCACCACGCGTTCCAGATCGGGCAGCGACGAATAGCAATCGCGCAGCCGCTCATGCCGTTCGCCATCGACGAACAGCAACGACGCGCCCGAATCCTTCAGGCCATATTCCAGTTCGGCGCCGGTCCACCATGCGTTCAGCGGCACGAGGATCGCGCCGATCCCGGTGGCCGCGAATAAGATCGTCACCCATTCCGGCAGGTTGCGCATGGCCAGCGCGACACGGTCACCCTTGCCCACGCCCTGCGCCTGCATCCAGCAGGCCAGGTGGCACACCGCGCGATACTGCGCCTCATAAGTAATCCTTTCGTCCTGATAGACGGAGAATGGCCGATCGCCATAATCGCGGACCATCCGTTGCAGCATTGCGGTGGAGGGCGGCGCATTCTTCCAGACCCGGGTCGGAATACCGTTTATATCGACGGCCTCCGTCTCGAAACGCGCACCGGGCGCGGTCAATGCGGCCTCCACGGCAGCGAGCGACATCCTGGGCCATTCGGGGGGCAGCGGCACGATCGGATCGAGAGTCAAGCGGGGTCTCTCCATGACTTTCTGAACATTGGGTTTGGCGCGACCACCAACCAGGCGTCACGTTAGTGTTGATTCGCGACGCGCTCAAGGCAATAGAAAGCGTGCGCACGACAGAAGGCGCTTTGCAGATGATTCGAATGAGAGGTATGCCAATCCTGATGCCCCACCGCGACCCGGAAGCGCTTGGTTTCGATACGACCCGCCTCGCGCGGATCGATGCTTTCGTGAAGGCGCGGTACCTCGACTCGGGGAAACTTCCGCACGCACAGCTGCTGCTCGCCCGCGACGGCCACATCGTCCATTTCTCGCATCAGGGCGCCGCGCGCGAGGGCGGCGCACCGGTGGATCAAACCACGCTGTTCCGCATCGCATCGATGACCAAGCCGATCACCAGCCTCGCGTTCATGATGCTGGTCGAGGAAGGGCTGGTCGCACTCGACACGCCGGTTCACCATGTCCTGCCCGAGCTCAAGGGGGTCGGCGTCTATGCCGGTGGGGGAAATGGCGAGCCTTTCGTCACTACCCCGACCGCGCAGCCGATGCGGATGGTGGACCTGCTGCGGCACACCGCCGGGCTCACCTATGGCTTTCAGGAGCGAACCCCGGTCGACGCAGCCTATCGCGCCGGGCGGATCGAGAACTGGCACGGGAACCTGACGCTCGACCAGTTCGTCGCGACGCTCGGCACGCTGCCGCTGGAATTCTCGCCGGGCGAGGCGTGGACCTATTCGGTCGCCACCGACGTGCTGGGCGCGGTGATCGAGCGGCTCTCGGGCATGACGCTCGACCGCTTCTTCGCCGAGCGCATCTTCGCGCCGCTCGGCATGCACGACACCTTCTTCCAGGTGCCCGCGGACAAGGTCCACCGCCTCGCCGATTGCTGGACGATGAAGGAAGGCGAAGGCCGGGTGCTCTACGATCGCGGCGAGGCTTCGGCCTGGTCGCGCTTCCCGCGGCTGCTCTCGGGCGGCGGCGGGCTGGTGTCCACCGCGCTCGACTATCACCGCTTCAACACGCTGATGCTAAACGGCGGCGCGCTGGACGGCGTACGGCTGGTTTCGCCCAAGACCGTGCAGCTGATGACGATCAACCACCTGCCCGGCGGCCGCGACCTCGCCAGCCTGTCGCGCGGGCTGTTCAACGAGACGACCAATGCCGGGGTCGGCTTCGGCCTGGGCTTCGCGATCAACCTCGATGTCGCCAAGACGATGATCCCCGGCTCGGTCGGCGAATTCTACTGGGGCGGCATGTTCTCCACCGCCTTCTTCGTCGATCCCGTCGAGCGGCTTTCGATGGTGTTCATGACGCAATTCTCGCCGTCGATGCTCTACCCGATCCGGCGCGAGCTGAAGACGCTGATCTATTCGGCGCTCACCCGATGAGCGCCCCTCACCCCCTCCCGGCCCCGGCCGGAACTGCGAACTAGGAGTTCGAACGCATGTCCGTGATTACCACCAGCCGTCAGGGCCCTGTCCTGATCATCACCTCCGACAATCCGCCGGTGAACGCGCTCGGCGCGGCGGTGCGGCAGGGGCTGCAGGCCGGCATCGAGGAAGCCAAAGGTGACGACACCATCAAGGCGGTCGTCATCATCTGCGCCGGCAAGACCTTCTTTGCGGGCGCCGACATCACCGAGTTCGGCAAGGCGATGGCCGAGCCTTCGCTGCCGGTACTGGTCGACCAGATCGAGGCGCTCGACAAGCCGGTGATCGCCGCCGTCCACGGCACCGCGCTCGGCGGCGGGTGCGAGGTGGCGCTGGCCTCGCACTATCGCATCGCCGTGCCGTCGGCGAAGTTCGGCCTTCCCGAAGTGAAGCTGGGCATCCTGCCGGGCGCGGGCGGCACCCAGCGGATGCCGCGCGTCGCGGGCCTCGAGGTGGCGCTGGAGATGGCGACCAAGGGCGATCCGATCTCGGCCACCCAAGCCAAGGAAGCCGGGCTCGTCGACCGCCTCGCGGGTGAGGACAGCCTGCTCGCCGATGCCGTCGCCTTCGCGAACGAGGTGATCGGCAAGCCGGTCTCGCGCTCCAGCGAACGCCCCGTAACGGTCGATCCCGCTGTTTTCCAGGCATTCCGCGCTGCTAATGCAAAGCGTTTTCGCGGGCTCGACGCGCCGAACACGATCATCGACATCATCGAACAGACCGCCGGCAAGCCCTATGCCGAGGGGGTGCAGGCCGAGCGCATGGGCTTCATGAAGCTGATCATGGGCCAGCAATCGGCCGCGCTGCGCCACATCTTCTTCGCCGAGCGCAAGGCCGCCAAGATCGACGGCATCGCCGACGATATCCAGCTGCGCGACATTCGCCGCGTCGGCGTGATCGGCGCCGGCACGATGGGCGGCGGGATCAGCATGAACTTCCTCTCGGCCGGCGTGCCGGTGACCATCGTCGAGATGGCGCAGGACGCGCTCGATCGCGGCACCGGGGTGATGCGCAAGAACTATGAGGCGACCGCCGCCAAGGGGCGCATGACTGCCGAGCAGGTCGAGAAGGCGATGGGCCTGCTGAAGCCCACGCTCAACTTCGACGATCTCGCCGAATGCGACCTGATCATCGAGGCCGTCTATGAGAGCATGGACGTGAAGAAGGACGTGTTCGGCCGGCTCGACAAGATCGCCAAGCCCGGCGCGATCCTCGCTTCCAACACCAGCTATCTCAACATCGACGAGATCGCCGCCGTCACCAGCCGTCCGCAGGACGTGGTGGGGCTGCACTTCTTCTCGCCGGCCAACGTCATGAAACTGCTCGAGATCGTCCGCGGCGCCAAGACCGCCGACGACGTGCTGGCGACGGCGATGGCGCTCGCCAAGAAGATCAAGAAGGTCGCGGTGATCGCGGGCGTCTGCTATGGCTTTATCGGCAACCGGATGCTGATGCCGCGCCAGGTGGAAGCCACCAAGATGCTGCTCGAAGGCGCGACACCCGAGCAGATCGACAAGGTCCATGTCGCCTTCGGCATGCCGATGGGGCCGTTCCAGATGGCCGACTTGGCCGGCGTCGACATCGGCTGGCACCGCGATCCCAACCGCATCGAGAATATCCGCGACGCGCTCGCCGCCGAAGGCCGCTGGGGCCAGAAGAAGGGCGCCGGCTTCTACGACTATGACGAGAAGCGCCAGCCTTCGAACAGCCCGCGCGTCGCCGAGCTGATCGAGGAATGGCGCGGCAAGCTGAACGTGCCCAGCCACGAGATCACCGAGGAGGAGATCGTCGTCCGCACGCTCTACACCATGGTCAACGAAGGCGCGCTGATCCTGGCGGAAGGCATGGCCCAGCGGGCGAGCGATATCGATGTAGTGTGGGTCTATGGCTATGGCTGGCCGCCGTATCGGGGCGGGCCGATGTTCTGGGCCGACACCGAGGGCCTGAAGAAGATCGTCGAGGGCCTGGAGAAATACGGCTTCGAGGTCGCCCCGCTGCTCCGCGAGAAGGCGGAGAAGGGCGAGAAGTTCAACCGGTGATGCTCCACGCTCCCTCTCCCCTTGGGAGAGGGAGGGAGGCGCGCAGCGCCGGAAGGGTGAGGGTGAGCGGGATAATCGGCTAAGATGGCCACCCTCACCCTCCCGCCGCCTGACGGCGGGACATACACGCCTTCCCGTGCCGGGGAGGAACTCGGGAGAGGATGATGACGCAGGATCTGGAAACCTTCCGCACCGAAACCCGCGCCTGGCTGGAGGCGAACTGCCCAGCATCGATGCGCGAGCCGATCCGGTCCGAGAAGGACATCGTCTGGGGCGGGCGCAACCCCGACTGGGCGCATCCCGACCAGAAGCTCTGGATGGACCGGATGGCCGCGCGCGGCTGGACGGTGCCCGACTGGCCCACGCAATATGGCGGCGGCGGGCTCTCCCCGGCCGAAGCCAAGATCCTGCGCGAAGAGATGAAGCGGATGGGAGCGCGCACGCCGCTCAACAGCTTCGGCATTTCGATGCTCGGGCCGGCGCTGCTCAAATACGGCACCGAGGAACAGAAGCTGGAGCACCTGCCCAGGATCGCCCGCGGCGAGATTCGCTGGTGCCAGGGCTATTCGGAACCCAATGCCGGCTCCGATCTAGCCGGATTGCAGACCTGGGCCGAGGATGCCGGCGACCATTACATCGTCAACGGCCAGAAGGTGTGGACCAGCTATGCCGACAAGGCCGACTGGATCTTCTGCCTGGTCCGCACCAGCAAGGAGGCGAAGCAGGGCGGAATCAGCTTCCTGCTGTTCGACATGGCCTCGCCGGGCGTCTCGACCAAGCCGATCCTGCTGATTTCCGGCTATTCGCCGTTCTGCGAAACCTTCTTCGACAATGTGCGCGTGCCCAAGGCGCAGCGCGTGCACGAGGAGAACAAGGGCTGGGACGTCGCCAAATATCTGCTCGGCCATGAGCGCGAGATGATCTCGGGCATGGGGCTCGACCGCACCGGCGGCAATCCGCTGATCGAAGGCGCGATCGCGACGATCGGGCTCGACGACCAGGGCCGGCTCGCCGATCCGATGCTGCGTGCCCAGATCGCGTTGTTCGAAGTGCGGATGCGCGCCTTCTCGGCGATGTCCGAGCGCTTCCTGGATGAACTCAAGGCCGGCCGCGCCCATCCCGCCCAGCCCAGCATGATGAAATATGTCGGCACCGAGCTGAACAAGCAGCGCCACGAACTGATCATGGCCGCAGGCGGATCGGATGCGCTGGAGTGGGAGAGCAGCGCCTCGGCCAAGGGGGCCACGCCGCGCGCCTGGCTGCGTACCAAGGCCAATTCGATCGAGGGCGGGACGAGCGAGATCCAGCTCAACATCGTCGCCAAGCGGATCCTGGAACTGCCGGCCTGAAAAGCCCTCTCCCCACCGGGGAGAGGGTTGGAAGAGGGGCAGTCCACAGTCACAAACGGGCCGGTGCGAGAGACTGCCCCTCTCCCCGGCTCTCTCCCCGCAGGGGGAGAGGGAGGAATGGAACCATGCCGCTCTACCTCAACGACGAACAGACGATGCTCCGCGACACCGCGCGGGCGTTCGTCGCCGAACACGCCCCGGTTCGCCATCTCCGCGCCCTGCGCGATGCCCAGGACCCCACCGGCTTCAGCCGTGACCTCTGGAAGCAGTTCGCCGAAATGGGCCTTACCGGCATCCTGATCCCGGAAGCATCCGGCGGCCTGGGCCTCGGCCATGTCGAGGCAGGCGTGGTGCTGGAGGAGATCGGCCGCAACCTCACCCCCTCCCCCTTCCTCTCCACCGCCGTCGCCGCGGTCGAGGCGCTGAAGGGCACAGGCCATGCCGAGCGCTGGTTCCCCGGTATCGCCGCGGGCGAAGCGGTGATCGCCATCGCGCATGACGAGAAGCCCAAATTCGGCCGCGCGATCGCCCTCAAGGCCGAGCGCGCCGGCAACGGCTTCCGCCTGACGGGCACCAAGCGCTTCGCCCACCACGCCCATGCCGCCGACCTGATCCTGGTGAGCGCCCGCACCGGCGGCAGCAATACGGACCGGGAAGGCATCACCCTGTTCGCGATCGATCCCAAGGCAGCCGGGCTCGACCTGCGCCCCGAGCGTCTGGCCGATTCCAGCATCGCCGCGCACGCCAGCTTCGACGGCGTCGAAGTCACCGCCGATGCGGTGGTGGGAGAGATCGACGCCGGAGCCGATCCGCTCGGCCGGCTGCTGCGCGCGGCGGGGGCCGGTGCCTCGGCGGAATTGCTCGGCCTCGGTGCAGGTGCCAGCGACATGACGCTCGGCTATCTCAAGGAGCGCAAGCAGTTCGGCACGTTGATCGGCAGCTTCCAGGCGCTCCAGCATCGCGCGGCGCACCTCTACAGCGAACTGGAAATCGCCCGCGCCGCCACGCTCAAGGCCCAGCAGCTGCTCGACGCGGGCGAACCCGCGGATGAGGCGGTGGCCGTGGCCAAGGCGATGACCGGGCTTGCCACCACGCTGGCGGTGCAGGAGGGTATCCAGATGCATGGCGGCATCGGCATGACGGACGAGTACGACATCGGCTTCTACATGAAGCGGGCGCGCGTGCTGGCCGAGATGTTCGGCGATTCGAACTATCACGCCAATGCGCTGGCGGAAGCGGCGGGATATTGATGGAAGAAGAAAAGTCCCCTGAGGCGCTTGTCGCGGGCCTCATCGCCCTGCTCGACGTCGAGACGCTCGACACCGACCTGTATCGCGGCGCACGCCAACCGGGCGGCGTAGGGCGCGTGTTTGGCGGGCAGGTGATCGCGCAGGCGCTGCAGGCCGCGCAGCGTTCGATCGACGACGCCAAGGTCGCCCATTCGCTCCATGCCTATTTCATGCGGGCGGGCGACGAGAATCATCCGATCCTCTACCGCGTGGTGCGCGATTTCGAAGGGCGCAGCTTTGCCAATCGCCGCGTGATCGCGATGCAGAAGGGCAAGCCGATCCTCAACATGGCGGCATCCTTCCACCTTCCCGAGGAAGGGCTGCACCATCAGGATGCGATGCCAGAGGTGCCGCCGCCCGAAGAGCTCCGTTCCGAAGCCGCGCTGCGCGAGGAAATCCGCGACCAAATCCCGGAGAAGTTCAAGCGCTTCTTCCTCCGCGCCCGGCCGATCGAAATCCGCCCGGTCAACCCGCGCAACTGGTTTCAGCCCGAGCCCCGCGAACCGCGGCAATATAGCTGGTTCCGCGTCGTCGCGCCCTTGCCCGACGAAGCCGCGCTGCACCGCGCGATGCTCGCTTATGCCAGCGACATGACCCTGCTCGGCACCTGCATGCTCCCGCACGGCGTCAGCTGGATGACCGGGCAGGTGCAGACCGCCAGCCTCGATCATGCGCTGTGGCTTCACGAGCCGTTCCGCTTCGACGAATGGCTGCTCTACGCCACCGACAGTCCCTGGGCCGGCCATGCGCGCGGGTTCAATCGCGGCAGCATCTATGCCCGGGATGGGCGTCTCGTCGCGAGCATGACGCAGGAGGGGCTGATCCGATCGGCCCGGCCCCGGCGCGATCCATAAACGCTTGGTCGCACGCATTTTCGATTGATTAACTTTTTTGCTTGCAGCCTGCCGTTTCGCGTCGGAAATGAGCCGGGCGGGCTTGGGGTTGTTGGTTGATGCGTCGCTTGATTGGGTGGTTGCTGGCAGCTTCCGTCGCTGCGCTCACCGCGTTGCCCGCCCGCGCACAAACGCTCGAACAGGCAGTTCTCGATCGCATCAACGCGATCCGTGCCGATCCGCACCGCTATGCCGACGAACTGCGCGACTATCGACGCTATTTTCGCGGCAGGCTGCTGTTGTTGCCGGGCGACGACGCCGGTGTGATCACGCGTGAAGGCACGTCGGCGGTCGACGAAGCCATCGACTTTCTCGAGCGACAGGCGCCGCTGCCGCCGCTCGATCCTGGCGCGTTGCTGGCCCGCGCCGCAAAGGATTATGCGCTCGATCAGGGCGCGCTCGGCGCCAATGGTCATGTCGATCGCCACGGTGCGGGCCCGGGCGAGCGGGTGCGGCGGATTGGCGGCGGCATCTTCGTCGGTGAGGGCATCGCCTATGGCGCCGACGATCCCGATGCGGTGGTTCGCCAGTTGATCATCGATGACGGCGTGCCGGGGCGCGGCCACCGCGCATTGCTGTTCGATGCCAATTTCCGCTTTGTCGGGATCGGCTGCGGCCCGCATCGGCGGCTGGCTTATCTGTGCGTCCTCGATCTCAGCGGCACCAGCGACGGCACCGCATCCTTGCCACAGTTCGCCAGCACGCGCTGAGGGCGCCCGCTCACTTTCGCCCGAACAGCTTTTCAATGTCGCCATGCGCCAGCTTCACCCAGGTGGGCCGGCCATGATTGCACTGGCCCGAATGTGGCGTGACTTCCATTTCGCGGAGCAGCGCGTTCATCTCCGCGACCGAAAGGATGCGGCCGGCCCGCACCGAACCGTGGCACGCCATCGTCGAGGCGACATGATCGAGCCGCTCGCGCAGCGACAGCGCATCGTCGAAGCTGGCCAATTCGTCGGCCAGGTCGGTCACCAGCCCCTGCACGTCGGCGGTCCCCAGTACAGCGGGCACCGCGCGCACCAGCATCGCCCGCGGGCCGAACCGTTCAAGCTCGAGCCCCAGCGCCTTGAGTTCGTCGAGCCGCGCCTCCAGCCGGTCGCAGGCGGGTTCATCCAGTTCGATCACCTCGGCGAGCAGCAGCGCCTGGCTGGGCACCGCGCCGCCCGCCATGGCCCGCCGCATCCGCTCCAGCACCAGTCGCTCATGCGCGGCATGCTGGTCGACCAGCACCAGCCCGTCCTGCGCCTCGGCGACGATATAGGTCTTGGCCACCTGACCGCGCGCGACGCCCAGCGGAAAGTCGGTGACAAGCGGCGCCTCGTGCCGGGCCGGCTCCGCGCGCGCCTGTGGCGGTGGTGAGAAGAAGGTTCCGGCATCGCGAACCGCGCCGGAATAATGCCTGAACCCTTCGCCCGCGGAGGTGGGATCGGGGTGGGGCGGCATCTCAGCAAGGCCAAGCTGCGCCGTGGAATCCCTCCACCCCATCCTGTCCGCGGGGGCGGAGCGGCCGGGACCGGCTGAACCCGCCTGCCAAAGCCCGACCGCCGCGCCGCTCGGCCGCTGCACGCTGCGATGCCCGGCGGCATCCAGCGCTCGCCGCAGCCCGCTGACGATCAATCCGCGCGCCAGCGCTGGATCGCGGAACCGCACCTCGGTCTTGGCAGGATGAACGTTCACGTCGACAAGCTCGGGCGGCACGTCGAGGAAGAGCGCGACCACCGGGTGGCGGTCGCGCGCCAGCATCTCGGCATAGGCGCCGCGCACCGCGCCGACCAGCAGGCGATCCTTCACCGGTCGGCCGTTGACGAACAGATATTGGTGGTCCGCCACGCCGCGGTTGAACGTCGGCAGGCTGGCGACGCCGCCAAGCACCATGCCTTCGCGCTCGAAATCGATCGCGACACTGTTTTCGTGAAGCGCACGATCGGTCAGCGCAGCAACGCGCTCCGGCCGCCCCTCGCCGCCCTGCACGCCGAGCACGCGCCGCCCGTCATGTTCGACCGAAAAGGCGATGTCAGGCCGCGCCATCGCCAGCCGCTTCACCACGTCCAGGCTCGCGGCATATTCCGCCCGGGTCGATCGCAGGAACTTACGTCGCGCCGGGACACGCGCGAACAGCGCCTCCACGCGGACGCGGGTGCCGGGCGGCAGCGCCGCCGGCCCCTCTGCAACCCTGGCGCCATTGTCGACGCAAAGCGACCAGCCGTCCTCGCCCCGTACGCGGCTTTCGAGCGTGAGGCGCGCGACGCTCGCGATCGAGGGTAGCGCTTCGCCGCGAAAACCCAACGTCGCGACGTGCTCGATATCGTCGTCGGGCAGTTTGGACGTCGCATGTCGCTCAAGCGCAAGCGCCATGTCCGCTGGCGCCATGCCGCATCCGTCGTCGATCACCTCGATCAGTTCGACGCCGCCCCCCGCCAATCTCACGGCGATCCGTGTCGCCTTTGCGTCGATCGCGTTTTCGACAAGTTCCTTGAGCGCACTTGCGGGGCGCTCGACCACCTCTCCGGCGGCAATGCGATTGACGAGATGTTCTGGCAGGCGGCGTATTGACATGGCCATCGCTGTAGCCCAAGCGACGGCCTCCCGCGACCCGCATCCGCATGACACCAGGCCGGATTTTCGTCCGTCCCGGAAGGGTTTCGGTCTAAACTTTGTGCGAACAGCCGGACGGGGCCATTCTCCGCCCGGCAGGGACGGATCAATACATGGCTTTCTCGCGCTTTTTCAAATTCATGTCCCACGACATGGCGATCGATCTGGGCACCGCCAACACTGTCGTCTACCTGCGCGGGCGCGGCGTCGTGCTCAACGAACCGTCGGTGGTGGCGGTCGAGACGCTGAACGGCGTGAAGAAGGTCAAGGCGGTCGGCGACGACGCCAAGCTGATGATGGGCAAGACGCCGGGGTCGATCGAGGCGATTCGTCCGCTGCGTGACGGCGTGATCGCGGACATCGACGTCGCCGAAGAGATGATCAAGCACTTCATCCGCAAGGTGCACGGGCAGCGCCGCTTCATGCGCTGGCCGGAAATTGTGATCTGCGTCCCCTCGGGTTCCACCTCGGTCGAGCGCCGCGCGATCCGCGATGCCGCGTCGAACGCCGGCGCCAGCCAGGTCTGGCTGATCGAGGAGCCGATGGCCGCTGCGATCGGCGCCGACATGCCGGTGACCGAGCCGATCGGTTCGATGGTGGTCGATATCGGCGGCGGCACCACCGAAGTCGCGGTGCTCAGCCTGCGTGGCCTCGCCTATTCCACCTCTGTCCGCGTCGGCGGCGACAAGATGGACGAGTCGATCGTTTCCTATGTTCGCCGCAACCACAATCTGCTGATCGGGGAAGCCACGGCCGAACGGATCAAGCAGGAAGTCGGCGTCGCCAAGCCGCCGGTCGACGGTATCGGCAAGACGATCCACATCAAGGGTCGCGATCTGGTGAACGGCGTGCCCAAGGAAATCCAGATCAACCAGGGCCAGATCGCCGAGGCACTGTCCGAACCGGTCAACACGATCGTCGAAGGCGTTCGGATCGCGCTGGAAAACACGGCGCCCGAACTGGCCGCCGACATCGTCGATCAGGGCATCGTCCTCACCGGCGGCGGCGCGCTGCTCCAGGGGCTGGACGAAGTGCTGCGCGACGAGACCGGCCTGCCGGTGACGGTGGCCGAAGACCCGCTGACCTGCGTTGCGCTCGGCACCGGCCGCGCGCTTGAAGATCCGATCTTTCGCGGCGTTCTCATCCAGGTCTAGTCGGGAGCAGGGGCGATGGCGCCGCCACGGAATCGGCGCCCGGGATTTTCGCGACGGGCGCAATATGGACTGTTCCTGAGCTACGTGGCGGCGGGCAGCGGATTGCTGCTCGCCGTCGTGCTGCTGTTGCTGTCCCGCTTCGATCCGCCGCTGTTCGCGGCGATGACCCGCGCGACCGCCGAGGTCACCACGCCGGTATCGTCGGCGCTTGACTGGGCGCGACGCGGCGTCGGCAGCATTCCCGAGGGGATTGGCAGTTATTTCGGCGTGCGCAGCGAGAATGCCCGGCTCAAGCAGCAACTGGCGGCACAACGGGCGGCGATCGAGCGCGCATTGACGCTCGATCGCGAGAACCAACGGCTGCGCGCCATGCTGAAGCTGCGCGACATCACGCCCGAGACAATCGTGATCGCGCGGCTGGTCAATTCGTCGGCATCGAGCACGCGCCGCTATGCGACGCTCAACGCGGGCAGTTGGCAAGGCGTGCAGCAGGGCCAGCCGGTCCGCGAGGCCGCCGGACTGATCGGCCAGGTGATCGAGGTGGGACCGAACACCGCGCGCGTGCTGCTCATCACCGATCCCGAAAGCACCGTTCCCGTGCGCCGCGTGCGTGACGGTATGCCCGCAATCGCCGCCGGCCGCGGTGATGGCACGCTCGATGTCCGGTCGGCCAGCGTCGCCAACATGGTGTTCGCGCCTGGCGACCGGCTGGTCACCTCCGGCGCCGGCGGCATCTTTCCGCCGAACATCCCGGTCGCCACTGTTACGCGCATCGGGCGCGACGTTGCCTTCGCCCAGCCCAATGCCCATCCCGACACACCCGATTTCGCGATGGTGCAGAAGATTTTCCTGCCCGAACCGCCGACGCCTGCGCCCTTCCCCACCGCAACCGTCGCGCCCCGCGCGACTGAGTGATGGCGATCGATCGGCCCAGGCTCGGCGCCACGCCATCGCGACCCCGCGCCGCGTGGCTGGCGCCGGTGTCGATCATGCTGGGATCGCTCGTGACGATCATTCCGGTGATCGCGACGATTCCGGTGTTGCCGCCGTTCGGCCTGTTGATGCTCCTTGGCTGGCGCCTGCGTCGCCCGGACGCGCTCAAGGTCTGGGCGGCGATCCCGCTCGGCTTTTTCGACGATCTGCTCGGCGGCCAGCCGCTGGGATCGGCGATGCTGCTCTGGACGACATGCATGCTGGTGACGGACGTGCTAGAGACTCGCCTTGTGTGGCGTGATTTCTGGCAGGACTGGCTGATCGCAAGTGGCGCTATCGGCTTTTCGCTGATCGGCGGACGATTGCTGGCGTCGCCGATCAGCGCCGATGTCGATACGGCGATGCTCTTCCAGATCGCGGCGACGATCATGCTGTTCCCGCTCGCGTCGCGGCTTTGCGCCGCGCTGGACCGCGATCGGCGGCCGGCATGAAGATGGTCCGCATCACCGAAGCGACGCAGGCATACAGCTTCTCCCGGCGCGCCGTGCTGCTGGGGGCGGCGCAGGGTGCGGTGGGGCTGGTGCTCGCCGGGCGGATGGCGTGGCTGTCGGTGCTCGAGAATGAGCGGTACAAGCTGCTGGCCGAGAGCAACCGCGTCAACATGACGCTGATCCCACCGCGGCGCGGCTGGCTGATCGATCGGCGCGGCAAGCCGCTGGCCAGCAACCGCACCGATTTTCGCGTCGACCTGATCCCCGACCGGATCGAGGATAAGGACAAGCTGCTCGCGACGCTCTCCCGGATTCTTCAGCTGACGCCGGAAGACCTCGATCGCATCGAAACCGATCTCAAGCGGGCCGCCGGTTTCCAGCCGGTGCAGGTGGCCGAAAATCTCGATTGGGATCGCTATGCCGCAGTGCTGGTGCGCCAGTCTGAACTCCCCGGCGTCGCGCCGACCCGGGGTTTCGCACGGACCTATCCGCTGGGCGCCGCAGTCGGCCATCTGATCGGCTATGTCGGCAGCGCATCGGCCGAACAGTATAAGAAGGAAAAGGACCCGCTGCTCGTCACCCCCGGCTTCAAGCTGGGCAAGGACGGCCTGGAAAAGACGCTGGAGCCCCGGCTGCGTGGCAAGCCCGGCGCGAAACGGGTCGAGGTGACCGCGCGCGGCAAGCCGGTACGCGAGCTCGAGACGCGTGCCGACCAGCCCGGCGAGAATATCCGGCTGACGATCGACAGCGGGCTTCAGGAATATGCCGCCCGGCGCCTCGGCACCAATTCGGGCTCGGCCGTGGTGATCGACGTGGCGAGCGGCGACATCCTCGCCTTTGTCTCGATGCCGTCCTACGATCCCAACAGCTTCTCCGACGGCATCAGCCAGAGCGAATGGAAGATGCTGTCGGAAGACGATCATGTGCCCTTGATGAACAAGGTGCTGCAGGGGCTCTATCCGCCGGGATCGACCGTCAAGCCGATGAACGGCCTCGCACTGATGGCGGCGGGCGTCGATCCGACCGCGCGGGTGACGTGCTCGGGCGCGCTTCGCGTCGGCAACGGCGTGTTCCATTGCCACAAGCGCGGCGGCCACGGGCCGATCGACCTCAAGAACGCCATCATGCAGAGCTGCGACATCTATTTCTACGAAATGGTGCGCCGCGTCGGCTATGATGCGATCGCGCCGATGGCGCGGATGCTGGGTCTGGGCCAGAAGTTCGACATGCCGTTCACCACCCAGCGCTACGGCACGGTGCCCGACAGCGAATGGAAGCTGAACAAATATCACCGTCCCTGGACGGTCGCGGATTCGCTCAATGCGTCGATCGGCCAGGGCTATGTGCTTGCCAATCCGCTGCAGCTGGCGGTGATGGCAAGCCGGCTGGGATCGGGCAGGATTCTCACGCCGCGGCTGCTCTCCGGTCGTCAGACGGCGTCGGCGCCGATGCCGGTCAGCGAGGAGAGCCTCGCCGTCATCCGCGAGGCGATGTACGGCGTCGTCAATGGCGGCGGTACCGGCGGCGCGGCGCGAATGTACGTGCCCGGCGTTGCGCTCGCGGCCAAGACCGGTACGGCACAGGTACGCCGGATCACGATGGCGGAACGGCGCACCGGCGTGCTCAAGAATGCCGCCCTGCCCTTCAAGCTGCGCGACCACGCGCTGTTCGTGTGCTTCGCCCCGGCTGACAATCCCAAATACGCCGCCGCGATCGTGCTGGAGCATAATGGCCACACCGTGCGCAATCTCGACACGCCGATGATCGGCCGGGACATCATGACCTATCTGTTCGATCGCGATCTCGCGATGAAGACGCTGGCGGAGGTCGAACCGACCTGGGGCGGCGACTATACCACCCGCCTCGCCGAGCAGGCCCGCGCGTTCAAGGCAGCGCAGGATGCGCCCCCGCCCCCCGCTCCCGAGGATGCCGAGGAAGCGGCGAGCTCGCTCGTATCCGACGCGGCGAACGCGACAACCGACACCACCCGCCGCAACATCGCCCCTGTCGGCAGCGCGGACGGCGACTGATGGCAAAGCCCGGCGACGGCATCGTTCCCAACCAGGTCGCACAACTGCCGTGGCGCGTCCTGTTCCTGGTCTGCGCGATCGGCGGCTTCGGCCTCATCGTGCTGTATTCCGCGGCGAGCGGCAACATTCGCCCCTGGGCGCTGAACCAGGGGACAAAGTTCTTCATCTTCCTTGCTGGCGCGGTGGTGATGTCTCGCCTGCCCGAGCGTTTCTGGGCGAACACCGCGTTTCCAATCTATGGGCTGCTGGTGCTGGCGCTGATCGGTGTGGAGCTTCTCGGCAAGGTCGCGGGGGGCAGCCAGCGATGGATCAGCCTTGGCGGCTTCCAGTTCCAGCCATCGGAGCTGATGAAGCCGATGATCGTGCTGGCGCTGGCCCGCTTCTATGAGATGCTGCCGGCGAGCGAGATTCGCAAGTTCGTGGCGATCTGGCCCGCAGGGGTTCTGATCGGCATTCCGGCGCTGCTGGTGATGCTCCAGCCCGATCTCGGCACCGGCCTGATGATCACCGGCTGCGGCGTCATCGTGATGTTCCTGGCAGGGGTTCCGTTGCGACTGTTCATCGCAGGTGCGCTGGCAATGGCGGTGGCAGCGCCGCTGGCCGTCAACTTCGTGCTGCACGATTATCAGCGCAACCGCGTGATGATCTTCCTCGATCCAGAGCGCGATCCGCTCGGCACCGGCTATCACATCACCCAGTCGAAGATCGCGATCGGATCGGGCGGCATCTTCGGCAAGGGCTTTCTGAACGGCACCCAGAGCCACCTCGACTATCTGCCTGAGGGGCAGACCGACTTCGCGCTCGCGACGATGATGGAGGAATGGGGGCTTGCTGGCGGCGTCATGCTGATTGTCGCGTTCGGCGCGCTGATCTGGTGGGCGGTCGGCGTCGGCATGCGCGCGAAGACTCGGTTCGCCCGGCTCACCGCGGCGGGCCTGTCGGGCACGATCTTCCTCTATGTCTCGATCAACATGGCGATGGTGATGGGCCTGGCGCCGGTGGTCGGCGTGCCGCTGCCGCTGATCAGCTTCGGTGGCACCGCGGTCATGACCTTCATGATCTGCCTCGGAATCTTGATGTCGATCGACCGCGAGAACCGCCGACAGCAGCGCTGGTGATTTTTTTGAATTTGGGGGTTTACAACCCGCGAGAACCGAGGGTATTGGCGCGCCTCCGATACGGGGCACCGACACCAACGGCGCCGCGAATCACCGGAACGGACGCATAGCTCAGTTGGTAGAGCAGCTGACTCTTAATCAGCGGGTCCTAGGTTCGAGCCCTAGTGCGTCCACCATTTTTCTTCCTTCATAATCAAGAGTTTACGTCGAGGCCGGCGACAAGCTTGAGCCGCGGACGGCTCTCACTGTGACCATTTTTGTGACCTGAGCTTTCCAGCTTTTCCGGGCAGTTAGACTTTTTCGTGTCTGTGACCGGATTAATCAGCGGGTCTGTGCCCGGCAAAATCAGCTGGTCGGCATAGGGCTGGAGATGCTTCACCGACATGTGCGCATAACGCCGCACCATCGACTCCGATTTCCATCCCCCCAGCTCCTGAAGCACCCAGGTGGGCACATCATTCTGCCGGAGCCAGGTCGCCCAGGTGTGCCGCAGATCGTGCCAGCGGAAATCCTCGATCCCGCAGGCCTTCAAAGCCGCACGCCAGGTCCGCGTATTCGCATTGGCAAGGCGCTTGCCCCGAAATGTGAACACATGAACCGGATGCTTGCCCTTCTGCCGTCGTAACACGCCAAGAGCCGCCTTGTTCAGGGGAACGCCGAGCGCTTCCCCGTTCTTGGTCTCGCCATATCCGATCGTGACGATGCGCCGGGTCATATCGACCTGATCCCATCGCAGATGGAGTATGTTGCCCTGACGCAGGCCGGTCGACAAAGCGAACAGCACCACCTCGCGCTGGTGTTCAGGAAGCCGACCCATGAGCTCGGCGGCCTGATCGTGGGTGAGAAACCGCACCCTGACCCGGCCACTGCGCGCATAGGTCTTGAACGCCGGCACATGCGCGATCCATTCCCATTCCCGCATCGCCTTCCGGAAGATCGCGCGGATAAGCGCGACATAGAGATCCTTGGTGCGATCGCTCTTGCGGGCGAAATGGCGCGATATGAGCCGGTCGATCATGTCCCTGCTCACCTGATCCAATGTCTTGCCACGCAGATGCCTGGTGAACCACCGGATCCGGCTCACATCGTCCCGGTAGGACTTCTTGTGTGCCTTCTCCTTCAGCCACCGCAAAGCCGCCTCGTCCCAGGTCCGTTTCGGCTTCTGCTTCAGCTTGGCAAGGTCCCACAGCTCGGCCTTCAGCTTGTCGTGAAATTCGAGCGCCTTCAGCCTGTCGGTCGTTCCAGTAGAGCGTCTAATGAGCGTTCCGTCAGGTGCTGTGAGCTTGACGTAGTATTTTCCTGCACGTTTCCAGAGTGCCATAATGCCTCCTTTCGTTGGGCACCTGACTGCATTCGTGCAGGCGCAGAGTAGCCCGAGCGAATCCACGCGACAAGTTCGCCTTCCAGAAAGCGCCACTGGCGCCCGACGCGGGCCGCCGGAATGCGCCCCTCGGCCAGCAGATTGCGGATGGTGTTGGGGTGCACCTTGAGCAGCGCTGCCGCTTCCCGGATGGTCAGAACGCGCTCGGCTCCCTCGCCCATGGTCAGACCTGCAGCACCAGTTGCGCGGTCATGCCTTCGGCGTCGGGGAACAGCATGGCGCTGAGCGGACAGAAGGGATCGTCGATCCGCACCCGCCAATATTCACGGGGAGGCTCGGTGCGCGACAGGCGCTCACAGGCATCGCCGATATGCTGCCAGCCCAGCATGACCCGGAACGCCGGAGCGTTGTCGCTGACCCTATTGTCATTGGGCATCAGACGGATCGCGCGCTGGATCGACAGGGTGTTGATCTCCCCTTCCCATCCGCCCTGCTTCGAGCGCCGGAAGCGACCGATCGTCCGCTTGCGGGTCATGTCCGCTCCTCCATGTCCTTGCGCGCCTTGGCAAAGGCGCGATCGCTGGCGAGAAAGCTGTCGATCATGGCGGGAACGAGGTCCGCCACTTCGGCCTTGTCGCAGTAGGTTCGGTTGTAGATCGTCGCATAGTCGCCGAGCGCATGGGCGAGATCGGGCGTAATCGTGATGGCCAGTTTGACCGGTGTCCGGTCGGGCAGTTTGGCGAGCTTGAGCATCGCGGCTCTCCTTATTTAGCGAGCGCCCGCCCATGGCCGCAGCACGATGTCCTTGTGGACAATCACGCGCAGCGGCCATCCGGGACGGACGGTGATGGTGGGCTGGATATTGAGGTTCTTCGAGACGATCTGTTGACCCGCCTGATTGGCGGATTGCTGGGTCGATTGCCGGATCGCGCGGACAAGATCGCTCTCGTCATTGCCGAGCGTGAGTTCAGTCCCGACGCCCAGCAGCGTCGAAAGCGCGACGCCCTTGAGCAATTGCCAGCTATGGAAGTCGACTTTGTCGGCAAGCCCCGCATAACCCGCGCTGTCGGTGGCGGGCAGATTGTCGATCTGAACCGAACTGCCATCGGGCAGGATGATCCGTTGCCAGACCAGCAAGGCGCGCCGCTGTCCGAAGGCCACAACGCTGTCATAGCTGCCGATCAGCCGCGCGCCTTGCGGAATGAGCAGGATACGCCCGGTCACGGTGTCAAAGACCGGCTCGGTTACTTGCGCCACCACCATACCCGGAAGATCGGAATTGAGCCCCGTTAACAGGCTGGCGGCGATGACGCTGCCCGCCATCAGCTGATAGGGCGATGCCGGAGTTTGGAGCGCGTGGGTATTGATGGTGCCGTCCACCGCCTGACTCCCGACAAAGTCGAGCTTGCGCTGCTGGTTGTTCTGGTCCCGCTCCGGATCGAGCGCGAGACGCCCCGCCTGCTCGCTCTGGCCTGGCGTTGCGCTGCCTGTGGGCGTGCTGTCCGCACCTCTGACCGGCGCCGCTGCACCCCGCCCAGACGACTGGACCATGACGCCTGCTTCGCGGGCCTGCGCCGCCTGGGCAGCGATCCGCTGACGCTCAGCCTGGGCGGCCTGCGCCTCCATGGTCATAGCCGGCGGCATGGCGTCCGGTTCGGTCACCGGATCGATGCCGAGACCGCGCTGGTGCTCGAGGATCGGCCGACCAAGATCGCCGGGCAGCGGATCGCCCAGCACCGGAACACCCGGTGGCAGCTCGCCATAGGTTCCCGGCAGATTGGCGACGGCAGCGGCGGGCGTGCGCCGGTCCGCGACAGCCTTCTCATCACCGGTGGCGACCACCTGCAACGTCTTCGGCCCCAGCGCCATCCAGGCGACACCGGCGATGGCGAGCGAAGCACAAGCGGCTCAGCCGATGATCACACCACGCCGGAACCGGACGACGCGCCGGGGTGCGGCGCGCAGGACAAGCCTTTCCGCACTCAGCTTGGCCGGTTCAGGCGGGGGTGCCGTGGATTCACCGGGAGCACGCGGTTCCGGGCCAGCGTCATCCTTGGCGGGACCGCTCATGGGCGTGCCCTCCCCTGCACTGCATCGGTGCGGGAAATGCGCACGACGGCCTGCGGGTTTTCGCCAAGCCGCAACTCGGCCGCGCCGAAGAGGCGATCGACAATGTAGTGATTGCCGCTGACACGGTAGTTGACCAGCTGGCTCTGGCCCAGCGGCCCAACCACGAACAAGGGCGGCGCCTCGCCCTGATCGAGCCGGGCGGGGAACTCGATATAGACCTTGTCGCCATCGTCCCATGCCCGGACGGGGCGCCAGGGCGGATTGTCGCCGGTAACGGCATAGCGGAAACGCAGATTGGTGAGCGCGACATTGTCCGCCACCGGCCGTGTTTCCTCGGCACGTTCGTTCTGCCGCTGCAAGGCCAGCAGGCGATCCTGCGGGTGCGTCCAGCTGAACGCCGCCATCGCGGTCTTGTCGGTGCTTTCGAGCGCCAGATGATGGGCGCGCCGGTCGGTGGTGATGACCATGTTGGTCGCGAGCCCCGGCGCGAAGGGCTTGACCGATATGTGCGCCCGCGCAGTCTCGCCGGCCCTGCTCGAAGTATCGCCGATGACCCAGCGCACGGTATCGCCCGCGGAAATCGCCACGAGCTTCTCGCCGGGCTGGAGCACGATGTCGCTCACCTGTTCCGGCGCGGCGTAAAGCCGGTAGAGCGCACCCTCGGTCCAGGGGTAGACCTGCACGGCATAGATATAGCTGGCACTCGACGGTTCGCGCGTGGCCGCACGGTTTCCCGCTTCGACCCGCGCGGTGGGAGGTCCGGCCTCAGCCCTGACCAACGGCGGCGGGAGAAGCTGCCCGGCTAGGGCAGCGGCACGGGTGTTTCGACGATCTCGACGGGCTTGGCTGGTTCAGCCTCAAGCACGGCAGGCCGGAATTGCGCGCTGACCGGCTTGGGCTTCGCTGACGGGCTCATCGTCTTCAGCCGCAGCGGAAAGCCCCTGATCATCGACTGAACGATCCGTGCGCCGCTCGTCTCACGAACCACCCGCCCCGGATAGCCAGGATAGATGTCGGCCCCGGCATTTGAGGACGAAGTCTCGACTGCGCCAAAAAGCGCAGCAACTTCAGAAGAAGATGCCTTCAGCCGGTATAAATTGCACATATAGGAAGCGTATCGCCCGCATTGCACGCCTGCAACAACGCGCGCTGGTAAAACTTAAACGGCTGAAGGTCCCGACCGGAGCCAGCCGCTCCATTTTCGCTGCGGCCCGGGCCGCGTTCGCCACGATCGGTCATTCGCCATGCAAAATCATGTCGAGCGGGAACGTACCCGATCGGGCGCTCCCACTGTCTTCGCTCCTTTGCTCAAGAAGGCGACATCCGCGCGCTCGCAGCTATCCGACGGCGTTCAAAAGCTGCCACGACGCTTGCCCAATCTACCGTCAAGCGCCAGGATTTGGCCCTCGGAAACAAGTCGCTGCTGCAACTGCGGATACGGCACCGACTGAACGGGCACGTTGCCTGAAATCGCCAGATCGGCGGCCGCGGCGGCCGATTGACCCAATATCATGAATACCGGTTCCATCCGGATCGTCCCATAGGCAATGTGCGATGCAGACAGCGCGACCGGGACAAGGAGATTGCCCGCTTCCTCCCGCTTCGGCACGATCGCATCATAGCTGATCGGATACGCGTGACCGACAGGCACCTCGATATTGCCTTCGTTTCGCACGTGCCCCTCGGCGTCGACAATGCGCTGCACATTGTGCGAATCCATCTGGTACGATCCCATCCCGATCGGTCGCGGGGTCGGCTCGAGCCCGCGCACGTGCGGCTCGGCCATCACGAAATCGGAGACCATCCGTCGCGCTTCGCGGACGTACATCTCCCGCGGCCAGCCGCCATTGCTCGTGAATTCGTCACGGCACAGGCCCCAGCGCCCCATTTCGCCACGCGTTTCCCTCGGCACATGCGGATCATGTGCCATGAACCACAACAGGCCCTGCTGATACTGAACATGCTCGCGCACGATCGCCCGGCGTTCGGCGTCGCTGCCCTCGGGATAGCGGTAGTTGCGGCCGATATTGTCGGTTGAGAAGGCCCCGAAATTGTTCATATCCGCCTTGCCATTGGGGATGCGATCGAACTTCTGGAAGAAGTTGCGATAACCCGCATCCATATAGCGTTGGAGCAATGCGTATTGCCCGGCATCATAACCGGCTGGCTTCGGCAAGGGCAGGCGGTTCGACGCGACGTCGGTCAGGCAAAGACGATAGGTATAGGCCTGGATCTTGCTGTCGGCGCTGCCGTCGGGTGCCGGCCTCTCCGGGCTGATCCGCGGCAGCAGCCCGCTCTTCGGGTCACCGGGCACCCGATAGGGGTCGATATCGAGCGTGAACTGGTGATTGGTCGTCTTGCCAAGCTGGACGCCGTTCAGCGTCTCACCATAAGTGGCATTCGCCTCGCGGCCGACCGTGTAGGCGATTCCGGCCGCCGCCATCAGATCGCCCTCATAGCTCGCATCGATGAATACCCTGCCGACGAAGCGCCTTCCCGCCTTCGATCGGAAGGCGATCAGCGTTGCGCCCCGTCGCTCGACGCCGTTCGGCCCGCGATCTAGCGGCTGGTTCCGCTCGACGCGGACGCCCGCACTGCGTACCCAATCCTCGAGGATTTGCTCCGCAACCTTGGGTTCGAACTGCCACATCGCGCCATCGTCGATGAAGTTCTTTGCATCCATTGGCCGCGGCGCATGAGTCCAGGCCGCCGGATCGTCATAATATCGCTTCACGCGGCGATAGAATTCCAGCGCCAGTCCACCGATCGCACGATGATTGCCGGTGTCGGACCAGCTAAGGCCATTGGTGGTCATCCCGCCAAGATAATCGTCCCGGCAGACCAGCGTGACGCTGCGCCCGAGCCGCCGCCCCTCGATTGCGGCAATCACGCCGCCCGACGTGCAGCCATAGATGACGATGTCACTCGCAGCCGGCGTCTCGGGCGCAGCGGCGGTGGGCGTCGCGGCAAGCAGTGCAGCGCCCGCAAGAAGAGTCAGTCGCATCCCCCTGCCCCTCAAAACGTCGCCGCCAGGCCGAAGAAAATGCGCCGGTCCTCACGCGCACTCGTCAGCAGCCGCAGCGAGTCCTGGAGATATTGCCGGTCGACCGAGCGGGTCAGATTGATCGCCTCCACCGTCAGCCGCAGGCTCCGGGTCAAGTTGAGTTGCGCGGAGGCGTCGAGTTGCCCGCGTCCCGCTGCATAGGAACTGCCGCCGGCCGCGGCGCTGCCCTGGCCCAGAAGATAGGTGGAGCGGTAAATGTAGGCGACGCGCGCAGAGAGCGTCTTGTCCTCATAAAAGCCAATGAGATTGTAGCTGTGCTTGGACAGTCCCGGCAGCGGCAGAGGCGCGTCGGTCGCTTCGTCGATTAGCGGGGTTTCGCTGTCGACATAAGTGTAGTTCGCCTGCACGCCGAGATTGCCGAGCAGCCCCGGCAGGAACCGAAGCGACTGTTGATAGGCGAGCTCGACCCCTTTGATCTTCCCCGACGCGCCGTTCACCGGCTGGGTGATTTGAAACACACCATAGGTCTGGCCGGTGCTTGGATCGATCTGGTCGGACAGGCCGGGGATGAATTCGCTCTGGGTGCGGTTGAGCGTGAACGAGTCGACATTCTTGTAGAAGCCGGCGACCGTCAGCGCACTGGAAGGTGCAAAATACCATTCGAGGGTCGCGTCAAATTGCGTTGCCTCGAATGGGCGTAATCGCGGATTGCCACGCGATCCGGTGCGCGACACCAGCAGCGGGACGAAACTGACCCCGACGTCGCTCAGGCTGGGCCGGGCGACAACCTTAGCGGCGGCGAGCCGGAAGGTCAGATCGGGACGGATGTCGAGCGAGGCGTTGGCGCTCGGCAGCCAATAGCCGAACCGCGATTTCGACGCAGTCGGCTGAGTGTCCGACAGATAGCCCGAGGAGATCCGCTCGAACGTGATGTAGCGGACGCCGGCATTGCCGGTGAGCGGCAACGATCCGATCGTCTCGTCGAAATTGCCTTTTGCGTAGAAGGCCAGCGTGTCCTGGGTGACATCCTTGATGGAGACGCGCCCGAAGGGAATCGTGTCCGCGCGTGGCACGGGAATGCCGAAGGCATCGCGCGCGGCCTCCTTGCTCGTCGTGCCGCCCAGAATGTCGCGCGGGAAATTACCCGGTACTCCCGGGTAAAAGCTGCCCTGCTGGTTGTTGTAATCCAGCCCGGGAAGCTCGTCGACGGTCAGGATCCCATCACCATTCTTGTCGCCACGCGACAGAAGGCTGGCAGCCGTGGGAATGTTCTGCGGCGCTTCGGAATAGAACTGGATCGATTCGTACCGGCTTCCGACCTCGATCGATGTGAGCGGACCGGCCTCGGTGCGGATGGTGAAATCGATCCTGCCGTCATAACCGCTGTTATCGGTGCGGAAATCGTTCTCGAAGATGGAGGCGAGCTGGTACTGTGCTGGATCGTTCAGATCGAAATTCGAAGCAAGCGAGAGGTCTGGCACAGTGCCGCCGCGCGAAAAATCGACGGTGGCGTTCGC
Organism: Sphingomonas sp. RS6; assembly: GCF_054489705.1. Lineage (NCBI taxonomy): Bacteria > Pseudomonadati > Pseudomonadota > Alphaproteobacteria > Sphingomonadales > Sphingomonadaceae > Sphingomonas > Sphingomonas sp. RS6. The sequence continues at coordinate 16,114 of NZ_JBTMWM010000003.1, read as the reverse complement.
GGAGCGACCAGCGCGGGGCACGACAACATAGGTGAAGGATGCGCCGGGGCCGCCATCGGTCCCTAGGCCTTTCGCATAGGAGGCGTCCGCCTTCACCGTCACGATCTCGCCCTCATATTTGGTCGAGAAGCCGATATTGGTCGACTTGAACTCAGTCGGCTCGTCGTAGATCAGCGGGCGTACGGTGACGCCGGTATAGGTGGAGCGCACCACCGTCCCGTTCGCATCCGCGACCGCACCCACGTCGTTGTCGTTGAGCAGAACCTGGAAATTCGCGCTCTGCCGGTTGCGCTTCAACCGCGTGTAGGTGCCGTCGAGGATCATTTCCCAGCGCTCTGCCGGTCGATATTGAACCGAGCCGTTGAGCGTGAGTCGTTCCTCGGCACGATCATAGATCCGCGCCATGTAGCGATTTGGACGATAAAGGCCGGGGTCGTTGACGCCATCGCCGTCGCCGTCAATGTTGTTGGTGCGGGCCCAGCCGCCGGTGTCGAACGAATAGCCGCGCGTGTGGGTGTTCGAGTAGGCCGCGCTTGCCAGGACTCCGAAATTGTCGCCGAACGTCTTCGATACCAGAGCCGAGCCGCGATAGCCCAGATGATCCGCCTGATCGGTATAAGCGCCCTGCAACCGGCCACTGACGACGAAATTACCCAGCTCCAGCGGCCTTTTGGTCTTGAGATTGACGGTAGCGCCGAGCGCCCCTTCCGGCATGTCAGCGGTCGGCGACTTCGACACGACGATGCTGGAGATGATTTCGGGGCTGACCGATTCCAGCGATGCGCTTCCGCCGGCGCCGGGACCGAGGAAGGTGCGGCCATTGATCTCGAGCCGGTTCTGCGAAATGCCGCGCACGGTGAAGTTTGATCCGTCGCCCTCACGACGGGTGATCTGAACGCCGGTGATGCGGCTCATCGACTCCGCAACGTTCTGATCGGGAAGCTTGCCGATGTCCTGTGCCGTGATGACGTCGACGATGTTGCCGGCGGCACGCTTGACGTCAATCGATTGCTGCAGCGACGCGCGTATTCCGGTGACGACGATTTCCTCGGCCTCCGACGGCGCCTCCTGGGGGGCCATCCCGGCCCCCATCTGACTCGGCGCCGATCCCACTTCGACTGAAGCTGGCATCAGCGATGCGCGTTCGCTCACGGCGCGGCGCCGCAGGACGATCGCGCCACCGGCACGCACGGGCTCCAGGTTCGTCCCTTCGAGCAGCAGCCGCAGCGCCGCGGCAACGTCTAGCGATCCCTTGACCCGATTGACCCGAAGATTGTCCGCCAGCGAGCCCGGCACGAGAATCTGAATCCCGGCCTGATGGGCGAACTGCGGAATGCCGGTTCGAGCCGGTTGCGGGGAGACATCAAACTGGCGGGTCTGCGCGCTGGCCGCCACCGTCGGGGCCATGGAGACAAGTAGGATGGCGGCTGAGCCGAGCATTTGCGAACGCACGGAAAACATGGGTGAACCTCTCCCTGTCGCGGCGCCTTCTGTTTCGAAGCGCTCACCCCCTACGAGGCATCGCGGGCGCAATTCCGTCAGCGCTGCCCCACATTTTTGCGCGTGACGTGGATTGCCTGGGGGGTGATCGTCACCCGGGCATCGAACGATGTGGCCAGCGTCGCGGCGAAATCGCCGGGCCTGTCGATCTGGAAAAGGCCGATCAGGCGCTCTCGCGCCAGCGCGGGATCATCGACGACAAGTTGTTGCCGGTTGTAGCGGTTGAACTGGGCGACGGCGCTGGCGACGGTTTCGTTTTCGAGCGCGATTTCGCCACTGCGCCAGGCGAGCGCCCGAGAGATCGCACCGGGGGCAGTGCCCACAACGGGTATTGCCTCCCCCACACGGAAGCGCGCGAACTGACCCGCTTCGACGATTGTCATCGCGCCGCTCGCGTCGGCAGCCCATACGGCGACGGCGCCTTCAGTGACGGCGATCTCGACACCCTGATCACGTCGCTCGACAGAAAACGCCGTTCCTACAGCCCGAGCCATTGCGATCCCGGCATCGACCACGAATGGACGAGCCCGGTCTTTCGCAACCTGAAACCATGCCTGGCCGTGATCGAGGGATACCCGGCGGATGTCCCGCTCCAACGCCACGCTGAGCGCGCTGTCGGTGTTGATCATTGCGATCGAGCCATCCGCGAGCGGCAGGCGGCGGATCTCGCCGCGTGCAGTCTCGACTTGCTGGCCGCGCAAATAGTTCCAGCCGAACAGCCCGGTGATGCTAGCGGCCAGCGCAGCGCCTGCGGCCGCGAGAAAGCGGCGACGCAGACGTGATCGCGGTTTCCCCACCTGTCCTGGATCGGCGAGCGGAGCGATCGCCTGATCGACAAGACTCAGCCCGGCCATTGCCCGCAGAAGCGCGCCGGCATGGCTAGGATCTTCCGCCAGCCACACTTCCAGCGCCGCCTGCTCTTGTACATCGAGCGGGTGGCGCAGCGCCCATTCGGCGGCGACCTGCTCAACGTGATCTGGCATGGGCCTTTTCCTCCTTCACCGGAGAGACAATCTCGCCCGGGTCGGTGAGCATCCGCAGGATCGCACGAAGACTGCGGCTGGCATCATTCTCGACCACGGTTTCGGTTACACCGAGCCGTGCGGCGATTTCCTTCTGGCTGAGTCCATCGACGCGGCGGAGCAGAAAAATGCTGCGTGCTCGATCGGACAGGGTGCCAAGTGCAGCGCGAACACGATCAAGTTCCTGCCGACCGGCCGCGACCCGGTCCGGTAGAGGCAGGTCACTCACCAGTTCCACGGTCTCGCCTTCGGCAATCGGCTCGATCCGGACGACGCGGGCGCGCTGCCGTTGCCGATGGACGAGGTTTCGCGCCATAGCGAACAAATAGGCCCGCGGCTCGGCGATGTGAGCGACGCCGGAGAGCTGCGAAAGCCGACAATAGCATTCCTGCACGATATCCTCCGCGTCCTCGGCCGCCATTACGCGCGACCGCAACCAAGCACGAAGGTCGCGCTCATGGGGCAGGATTTCGCGTCCCACCCATTCTGCCAAAGCCGTCCGTTCCGTGTCCCCTCTCCTCTCTGCATCCCTAGAGACTTGAAAACGAAGTTTCCGTCACGTGCGGGGTCGCGCCGCTTGCAGGTGGCAACCTTGATCCAAGGAAGCTGATGCCAGCATCCGCAACAGCATCCTCGCTCGAACGCCCACGGGCGATGGACTCTCAGAAGCGACATTGATGCTCACGCAAGCGCGCATCATCGTCCTTGGTCGGCTGATACCGGATCACCCTGCGGCTCACGCCAACCAGACTGCACCCCTCCGCAGCCTTTCCAACGATGCTCCGCATCGCCGGAACCTTGGGCTGCTCCGCCCGACGCTCGCTCAGACCGTGATGTTCACGAGCATGGGCGACCGCTTCCCGCTTCGCGCCGGGCGTCACCATTTTTTTGACGTCAGATCCTTCAGCACCACATTGTCCAGCATCGCCTCGGCCAACAGCTTCTTCAGCCGAGCATTCTCCTCCTCAAGCGCCCGCAACCGGCGTGCCTAGGATACTTCCGCCCGCCGTACTTCGACTTCCACTTGTAGAACGTCGCAGAGCTGATCCCGTGGCGACGGCACACATCCGCCGTAGCCATGCCCGCTTCCTGCTCCTTCAAGATCGCGATGATCTGCTCTTCGCTGAACCTGCTCCGCTTCATATCCGTCCGACTCCTTCGAGGCGGACTCTACCTTCTCGCGGTCACATTTTAGGGGCGCACGTCACCGACAACAGCCGTTCCACCGTGCACTTGGCGATCACTACGCCTTCACGCCGCAGCTGGTGCCAGACCTTGCGCGTGCCATAGAGGCCGAAGCTGACATCATGGACGCGCTGGATCTGCGCCCGCATCTCGTCATCGCGCCGGGCACGAGCGGGACGTCTGTCAGGATCGGCAAGACGGGCGGCGTGCTCAATGGTAGGAGGATGGGGCGATCGCCAGTTCCCGGCAGATCGGCTCGATACCCAGATCCTCGCGATGGGCGTCGATGAACGCCATCATCATCTGCCGTGGCGGTCGAGCTCCGCCATCGCAAAATATGCCGATGCCTTGCGCAGGATGTCATTGGCCCGTCGCAGCTCCTTCACCTCCCGTTCCAGCAACTTGAGCCGTTCCCGGTCATCGGCGGCTTGCGCCGCTGGTCCCGTTCGTCGGCTCGCCTCCTCGCGGCACCAACGGCGCAGTGTCTCGGTCGTACACCCGACCTTCCCAGCGATCGATGTCATCGCCTACCACTCCGACGGGTAATCCCCTCGATGCTCTTCGACCATCCGCACCGCGCGGTCGCGAAACTCAGGCGAGAACTTGTTCCTCGTAGCGCTCATCACAGCTCCTTCTCACACATAGGAGCCTCCGGAAAACCGGGGACACTTCACACCGGCAGCGGCCAGTGCTTCGAATACCGCCTGCCAGACACCCAGCCCTAATGCCGGTCATCGCCAATTATCCGACGGATGTAAAACCGAATCTAACAATCAAACAGGACAATGAGCCAGAACTATAAGCGGTGTTTATTGATGTCTAACCTTAAAATACATTGCATCGTCTGGCAATGATGTTCATTGGAAATACACAACATAGCGTTCGCAACCATCGAGAAAGAACATTGGTGCAATAATTATAACGACGCCCGCGGCACCCCAAGTCATCGCCATTTCCACCACCCCTGCCGGTTGGCGCCGGCGACAAGGGGCGTAGCCGGCGGCCATGCAAGATGGCAGCGCCATCACGAGCTCGCCTCAACCCGGCGAAAGCCCTTTGACAGACCGTGCAAGGAGAAAGCATGCGCACCGCGTTGGTTACAGGTTCTGCCGGATTCATCGGTTCGTTCGTGTGCCGCCGGCTTCTCGACGAGGGGTTCCGCGTCGTCGGGATCGACGCGATGACGGACTATTATGATGTCGCGCTGAAGGAACAGCGGCTCGCCACCCTCGCGGCATCGAACCATTTCCGCAGCGTCCGGGACTATGTCGAAGCCCCCGGCCTGCTGTCGCGCCTGTTCGCAGAAGAACGGCCTGAGATCGTGATCCACCTCGCCGCCCAGGCCGGGGTGCGCTATTCGATCGAAAACCCGCGCGCCTATCTGGAAAGCAACATCGTCGGCACGTTCGAGCTGCTCGAAGCGGCGCGCGCGCACCCGCCCGCGCACATGCTGCTCGCCTCCACCTCCTCGGCCTACGGCGCCAACAGCGAGATGCCCTATCGCGAGACCGACAAGGCCGATCATCAGATGTCCTTCTACGCGGCGACGAAGAAGGCGACCGAGAACATGGCGCACAGCTATGCGCATCTGTTCGGCCTGCCGATCACGATGTTCCGCTTCTTCACGGTCTACGGCCCCTGGGGCCGGCCGGACATGGCGCTGTTCAAGTTCACCAAGGCGATCCTCGAAGGCGACCCGATCGACGTCTACAATCACGGCGACATGAAGCGCGACTTCACCTATGTCGAGGATCTGGTCGAGGCCATCCAGTTGCTCGTCGCCGTTCCGCCGTCGCCGCCGGCCGCCCGCACCGCCGCGGTCGACGGCGACAGCCTTTCCCCCGTCGCCCCCTGGCGCATCGTCAACATCGGCAATTCGAACGCGGTGCAGCTGACCGACTTCATCGAGGCGATCGAAGCCGCCACCGGCCGGACCGCGATCAGGAACCTGATGCCCATGCAGGCCGGCGACGTGCCCGCCACCTGGGCAGACGCGCGACTGCTCCAGACGCTTACCGGCTACCAGCCCCGAACCGACGTCCGCGAAGGCGTCGCGAAGTTCGTGGCATGGTATCGGGCGCACTACGGAGTCTAGGAACGTGCCCCGCAAGGTCGCGTTCCTCTCGCCGGTCGCCTATTTCAAGGGCGGCGCCGAACGCTCGCTGTTCGATCTGATGCGAAATCCGCACGTGCAACCGCTCCTCATCGTCCCGGAAGAAGGGCCGGTTTCGGCGCGCGCCGCGAACGAGGGCATCCCGTTCCGGTGCCTCGATTTCGGGCAGGTGGCGGCGATCCGGCGCCCGGTTCGGCCGGCGGGCGTCGCCGCGGCGGCGGGTGACTGGCTCGGCGCGGCGCGCGGTCTGAAGGCGATTGCCCGGCAGGCCGGGGTCGATCTCGTCCACAGCAATGGGATGAAGGCGCATTGCATTGCCGCGCTATCCCGCCGGATCGGCGGCCCGCCCTCCGTCTTCCACGTGCGCGACATTGGCCTCCGGCCCAGCGAGCGCCTGATCTGGCGCGCGCTCGCCAGGTCCGCCGACCATATGGTGCTGGTGAGCCGCGCCTGCTGGCCCGGCCAGCGCCTGCCGGGCAATGTATCGGTGGTGTTCAACGCGATCGAGCCCGGCGATACGGTGCTCGCCCCGCGCGCGCCGGGCGCGGGCATGATTCTCGGCATTTGCGGGCGCATCCACCCGTTCAAGGGCCATCATGTCGCATTGCAATGGCTCCATGCCGCCCGTTCGCGCGGCATCGACGTCTCGATCAGGATCCGGGGTGAGGCGACGGCGGAAGACCGGGCTTATCTCGAATCGCTTGAAACGATGGTGACGACGCTCGGCCTCGGCGATGCCGTCCGGTTCGACGGCAGCTTCGATGGGTTGTCCGCCATCTATGGCGGTCTCGATGCGGTGGTCGTGCCGTCCGATACCCCCGATCCGCTGCCGCGTTCGGTGATGGAGGCGATGTCGCTCGGGCTGCCGGTCATCGGCTTTCCCGCCGGCGGCATCGTCGAGATGATCGATCATGGCCGGACCGGCTGGCTTGCCGCCGATGCCGACGGCTTCTGCACGGCGCTCGGCGAGATCGCGGCGCTCGGCGCCGATCTGCCGGCGTTCCGCAGCCGGATGGCGGCGGCCATCGCCGATCGGTTCAGCATGCCGCGCCTGCATCGCCAGATCGCCGGCATCTATGCTGGCGTGCTCGGCGAATGAGGCAGATGCGGCGGCATCCGGCCAACCAAAATCGATCAACAAGGGCATAGGCCGATGGCTTCCAGGCGAATCCTCTTCATCATCCGCTCGTACCGGCCGGACCAGGTCGGCGGCGGCGCCAAGTCGGTCCAGACGCTGGCCGAAGGGCTGGCGGCGCGGGGCCATGACGTGCATGTCCTGCGCCTCTGCCCGCCGGGACAGGAAGCCGCCACGCTGCGCGCCGCGATCGACGCCGGCGTCGCCGGTCCGGGGAAGCCGGCCTTGCACGTGCTGCCCATTCGCAACGTCTATTGGCCCTATGACAACAAGCACCATTCGCGCCTCGCCAAGGCGCTGTGGCACGCGATCGATCTGTACAATCCCTGGGCGGCCCGCGATCTGCGTCGCCTGCTGAAGGTGATCCGCCCCGATGTGGTCAACACCAGCATCATCGACGGCTTCTCCACCGCGATTCTGCGTGAGGCAAAACGCAGCGGCGCCCGCCTCGTCCACACGATGCGCGACTATTATTTGATCTGCAGCCGATCCGGCATGTATCGGGGTGGCCACAATTGCGCGTCGCTATGCGCCAGTTGCCAGGTGGTTCGCGGGATCAACCGGCACCAGGCCCGGCATGTCGACCTGTTCCTGTCCAACAGCCAGTTCGTCGCGGACATCCATCGGCGGCACGGAGCGTTCGATCGAGAGAAGCCATGCGCGGTGCAATGGAACGTCAACGATCGCCCCCTCGCGCCGACGCACCGGACACTCGATGAACGGGCGCCGATCCGCTTCGGCTATATCGGCCGCCTCGCGCCGACCAAGGGCGTAGAAAAGCTGATCGAAGCCGCGGAAAAGCTGCCGAAGCACGGGCGCGACTGGTCGCTGGTCATCGCCGGCGATGGTCCGCCCGGCTATGTCGCGCAATTGAAGGCGGCGGCAAAGCATGATCCGCGCATCCGCTTCATCGGCTGGCAGCCGGCCGACCAGTTCTACGATCTGGTCGATCTGGTGATATGCCCCTCGGTCTATAACGAGCCGCTGCCGCGCGTCATCTACGAAGCCTATGGCGTCGCGATTCCGGTCGTCGCCTCGAACGTCGGCGGCAATCCCGAAGTCGTGACGCCCGGCGTCTGCGGCGAATTGTACGACGGTGACGACGCCGCCGACCTTGCCGAAAAAATCGATCTGTTTCGCCGGATGTCGGCCGAAGCCTATGCCCGCTACAGTGCGGGCGCGCTGGCGATGGGCGCGATGTTCATGCCCGATCAGGTGGTCGACAGGTACGAAAGCCACTTGCGGCGACTGCTGGGCGATCGCCAGGCCTGATCGCCGGCGACGCGGCCGGTCCGCGACAACCCCGACCCAAACGCCGGATTTTGCGCGCTTCCCGCTTCCGCCCGCCACGGGGGCGGCGCGCCGCGCGCGCCGATCGATGCCCCCCGGCGGGCCGATGGCGAAGGCGCCACCGGCCGCAGCATCGCATCAGCCATAATCATAGGTGTAGTAATCCGCGTCGCTCTTCCACAGGCCCGGGTCATACATGGTCACGAGACCGCCGATCAGGTGCGACGCCGCCGCGCGCACGCGGCGCGCGGCCTGCTTGGCCTGGCCGTAATGCGCATTGCCGGCCGCGACGACGAACAGCGTTGCCTCCACCTGATTGGAAAGCTCGACGGCATCGGCCAGCGCAAGTACCGGCGGCCCGTCGACGATAATCACGTCGAACTCCCCCTCGAACGTGCGAAACAGCTCGGCGACCGGCGCTCCGCCCAGCAACTGTGCTGCGTTGGGCGGCGACGGGCCGCTCGGCACGAACGACAGGTTCTCGAACGGCGTCGGCAGCACCGCGCCTGCAAGCGTGGTCCGCCGCGCCAGCAGGCTCGAAAGCCCCCCGCCCGCGTCCTTCCGCTGATTGAGCAGCATGTGGAGTGACGGCTTGCGCAGGTCGGCGTCGACCAGCAGTGTCTTGCGGCCGATGTCCGCGAACGCCTTCGCAATGAACAGCGCGCTGGTCGTTTTGCCCTCGCCCATCCGGCTGCTCGTCAGCAACAGCGAACGGGGGATGCCGTTCGGCGACGAGAGCTCGATCGCCGTCCGAACAGACTGATAGGCTTCCGATATCGCGGAACGCCGGGCGGTGTTGCCGATATCGAGCTGCGCTCCCTCCGCCTTCGGCACCACCCCCAGCAGGGGAAGGTGCAACTTGGCTTCCAGATCCTGGGGGTCCCGGATCGAATCGTCGAGTTGCTCGCGGGCAAAGACGAACAGCGCCGCACCGGCGAGGCCGGCGATCAGCCCCAGAACCAGGATGACGCCGACGCGGGGAGAAACCGGGTCCTTCGGAAGCTCGGCCGTGTCCACCGCGATGACGTTGTTTGCCGCCGCGCCCGCTTCGGCGCTCACTTCCTTGAAACGCTGGAGCAGCCCCTCATAGAGTTGACGGTTGGTGTCCACTTCGCGCTTCAGGATGTTGTAGCGAACGCTGCGATCCTGCTCGGCGAGGCTGGTCGCCTTGAGCTGCGCAACCTGCTGGGCAAGCGCCTGTGATTGCCGCGCGGCGATGCGATATTGTTCCTGGAGCGACTGGCGCACATTGGCCGCCAGCGTGTTGATCTGCTGGTCGATCGTGTTCAGCTGGGCCGTCGCCTGCGCGACCAGCGGATGATCGGGTTGCAGGCGCTGGCGAAGCTGACCCAGATTGGCCGACAGTTCGGCGCGGCGGGCGTCGAGCGCCTGCACCGCCGGGTTCGCCAGCACTTCGGGCAGCGCCATCAACGGGACGCCGGATGCCTCGCGCCACCGCTCCTCGGTCTGGATGCGTTTGGCTTCTGCGGCGATATAGGCTTCGTTCAGATCGACCAGATTGGCGGTCGTCAGCGATCTCGGGCCCGATTCCTGATCGCGTTGCGAATCGGCGCCGCCACTCGCATCGATCAGGCTCGCCTCACGGGAATAGTCGATCAGCGCGCGTTCGGAGCCTTCGAGCCGCTTCTTCGCCGCTGCCAGCTGCGTGCTCAGAAATTCCCGGGCATAGGCTGTCGTCGAGAACTTCCGCTCGATATTGCTCTGGATGTAGTTGTCCGAATAGCTGTTGGCGATGCGCATCGCGACCGCGGGGTCGCGGCTGGTGAATGCGATTTCGATGATGCGCGAATTCGGCATCTGGCTGATGCGCAGGTTCTGTTGCAGCAGATCGGTGACCACGCGCTCGCGAAGTTTGCCCGTGCCCAGCTTCGCGGGATTGCGCCCCATCGCCGCCAGGAAGCGGTCGTCGCCGGCCAGTCGCAACTTCGCGACCACCCGTGCGGCGAGCGCCCGGCTTTGCAACAGATTGACCTGGGTCTGGAGAAACCGGTCGAACTCGGCCCCGACAAGGACGGGCTCGCTTTCCTCGGTGCCCAGCACCTTGGCCGATTGCTGGCTGACCTCCACGCTGGCGCGCGCGCGGAACTGCGGCGGCGTGATCATGATGATGCCCACGCCGCCCAGCAGCCCGAGGCACAGGATCGCAAGCACGTACCAGCGGCTTCGGAACAGCGCCGTGCCGAGCGCCCTGAAATCGATGCCGCCTTCGCGATCGTCGCGATCGTCGATGAAGTCGCGTTGCCCCGCCTCGTCGGCATAATCGCCGCCGTCAAAGGGGGCGCCGGCATGGGCGTGGGTGCGATGCGCGGTGTCCATAAATCCGTTCAATCTCCAGGGCCCTCGTCGCTGCGTTTTTGGTCCGGGGTTTCGGCCGTCGCGGCGCCGGGGCAGGTCGTTTGTTGCTCGTCGAGTGCCAGCTAGTCGGCGTAGAATCGGAAGACGTTCAGCAGCGGTGCGGCTTGAAGAATGTCGCGCCACAGTCCCTTCACGTTCGAATATCCGACGACGACGATGTCGTTGCCGAGGATCTTCGGGTCTGGATCTTCGCCGCGTCGGATTCGGCCCAGGTCGAATACCGCGGCCATTCGCCTCGAATCGACCGTCCTGAACACGACGACTTCCTTCATCGCGGCGGTCCGGTTTTCGCCGTGTGCCAGGGCGATGACGTTCAGCAAGGTGGTCGGGCCCTTGAGGTCATAGACACCCGGCTCCTCGACCTGCCCCTGCACAGTCACGCGTTGCGAGACCGAACTCGCGACGACGACGGTGACTTCGGGGCGGACATAATATTTCAGCAGCTTCTGCTGGATTTCGCGCGCGAGCTGGTCGGTGGTCAGGCCGGCCGCCTGCACCGTGCGGATCAGCGGCATCGAGATGTTGCCCGATACGTCGACGGGCACCGCCTTCATCGTCAGGTCGGGCTCCTGGAACACGCCGATGTCCAGTGTGTCGAGCGGCCCGATCACATAATCCCTGGTCAGTTCCTCGGGCGTAGGCTGCAGCGCCGCATAGGCGGCCGCGCCGCGCGGCACCGACTCCACGACGTTCGGGCCCGCGCATCCTGCCGCGGCGGACGAAAGCGCCAATACCGCCAGGCACCGCCCCACATGATTCATTTCGATACTCCCTAACAGCATTGCGCATCGCTGCATCGCCGCGGCGCGGTCGCAGCGCCGGCGGCTATTCATGGTCGGCCGCCGCGATGGCGACGTCGTCCACCCAGATCGATTGCGGATCGTGCGCCGGCGCCAGGATCAGGCGCAGTTCCTGCCCGGCGCAGTCCGTGCCGATGGTGAAGCCGATCTCGCCCCGCGCCCACCCGTCGCGCGCTGCGGACCATGTCGCAGGCCCCGCCGCCGCCGCCGCCGCGAAGCCGGGGGCACAAGCGATCGCCCAGGACGGACGGCTGGCCGCCCCCCCCTCCGCCCGTACGACAAAGCGAAGCGTGTACGCGCCAGCCAACAGAACCAGCCGCTGCCGCACCACCGCGCCCGCACCGATGCCCTGCGACACGACGTGCAGCGCCCTGCCCCGCCAGGCATGGTCGGGCACCCCGATGCCGATCTCGGCCCCCAGCAGGCCGGCCGGTTGCCAGGTGAACGGACCGATCCCCCGGACGTCGCTGCCCGAGCGCTCGAATCCGCCGTCGGCGATCCACCCGTCACCCCCCGCCGCCTGCCAGATCGCCCGCGCATCGCGAAAGCGACCCGCACGCCACAGCCGGTCCAGCAGCGACGCGGACTCCGCCGCATCCGCCGGCGCCCTCCCGGCGGCGAGCAAGCGATAAAGTTCCGCGACGTCGGCACCGCGAACCCGTGCGTCGCCGGCAAGGCCGGTCAGGAACGCCGCCCGCCACGTCGGACGAAGCGCAAGCTGATCCGCCAGCGCCGCCCGGCCACCCGCATTGGCCAGCAAACCGCGAAGCGCGCCGAACAGCAGCGCCGTCTGCTGGTCCTGCCGCAGCACGGCGTCGGCGCGCTGCACCGCCACCGCCGGATCGCCCAGGTCGAGCGCGCGCTGGATCAGCCATAGCTGCGTCGGGATGTCGCGCCAGCCAAGCTGCCCGCCGAGCAGCATCGCCCGCCCGGCCACCGCCTCGTCGCGCATGGCCGCCTCGGCCAACCCGAACGCGCGCAGCGCCGTCGCATCCATCGGCGCCTGCGCCAGCGCGTCGCGTGCCGCCTGCCGGCTTCCGCGCCAGTCACCAAACAGCGCACGCTTGGCGGCGAGGCGCGACAGGGCCGCGTCGTTCCCCGGCCACCAGCCGAGCGCCCGCGCCGGCGCGTCGCGGCGCAGGAAATGGGACGACATGCCGACGCGCGCCGCCTGCCACGCCAGCGCCGCGCCGATCGCCAGGCAGGCGGCGCCCCCCGCCCAGGCAAGGCCCGGACGGTCCCGACGGTCGCGCCGGCGCCGCCCGCGCGGAAACAGCATCGCAATGCACGCGGCGAACGGGACCGACAGTGCAGGCATCCGCAACGGATAATCATCGGCCGAATGCATGAGCAGGATAGCCACGATCCCGGCGGCGGCGATCGTCAACGGCAAGGGTTGCGACGCCGTCTTGCCGCCGCGCGGCAGCGCCCGCACGAACGCCAGCGCCGTCAGCCCCAGCGCCGCGACCATCAGCACGAGCACGGGCAGCCCGCCCTCCAGCGCCAGTTCGAGATAGTCGTTATGCGCGTGATTGACGATCGGCGACGCCATCTGGTCGAGCGGCTCGACGGTGGCATAGATGGTGGTGAACGTGCCGAGCCCGCTACCCCATGGCAGGAACTGGCCGATCGCATAGAGGGTGTTGGCCCAGAAATCCTGCCGCCCGTCCTGCGAAACCGTCGCGAAGCGCGCCAGCGTCGTCTGCCCGGGCGGCGTCTGCGCCAGCGCGAACGCAAACAACACAAGCGCCGCAAGCCCCGCGAACAGCCGCCAGCGGCGCCACATCGCCGGAGCGCGCAAGTAGCTGCCCAGCAGCAGCACCGGCACCACCGTCAACAGGCCGGTGCGCGACGTCGTCCCCAGCACCGCCAGTGCAAGCAGCGTCGCCACGCCGATCGCCGCCGGCCCCTGCCAACCGCCGCACTCGCGATCGGCAGGGCCGGGCACCAATGCCGCGACGATGCCGATCAGCAGGAAGGTCGCGCTGTGGTTGTGGTTGACGAATAGGCCGATCGCGTCGTCCCGATGCGCCGAATCGAACAGTGTGAACGGCCCTTCGCCACCGCTTGCGAGTTGCAGCGCCCCGAGAATCGCACTCAGCACCGCCGCTGCGGCGAGCGCGCGCAGCACCGCGATCCGCCCGCGCGCATCGAGGAACGTCACCGCCACGAACGCCGCTGCGGGCGGCAGCAGCGCCAGCAGCGCCTGCAGGGTGGCGCCAGGGCGGAGCGACAACGGGCTCGCGCTCCCGGCAAGGCCGGCATGGGTCCGGATCGCCGCCGCCAGCGCCCTGCCCGGGAGCGCGGTCCACAGCCCCCAAGGCAGGGGAACGAGTTGCAGCACCGGCAGCAGCAGCACCGCAATCAGCAGGAGCAGCGCCGCCACCGTCATCGCCGGCATCTTCAAGCTGGCCAGCTGCGGGACGAGCCAACAAAGTGCAGCCACCGCGACGATTTCATCGATCATCGAGAGCACGGGATAATGCACCCCCGCACCGCCAATTGAAATGACGATGAAGAATCCGATCACGATCACGGCAATACTTGGCTGATTGCCCCGACCATCTTTCATACGATCAAATAGCATTGGAATTCGCCACAAGCGGCGCCGATACTAAATCGCACCGCGAAAATACCTGTGTTGGCCTGCACATTTTATTAAGCGCCGACGGATATCCCCTTCGCCTGAACTGGTGATGGTGATGGTGATGGGGATCAGGCGGACTCCCGCACGCCGGATGGCTGCGGTTCGATCGCGCGCGCTCGCGGCCGCGGCAATTGCATTGTTGGCGACGGCGCCGGCCTGGGCCGGTAATGATGCCGGGCGCGCGCCCTCCGCCACGCAGGATCTCCGGCTGGCCAGCATCGCCTATCGCCTCGCGACGCGGAACGGCGATCGATGCCAGAACCCGGATCGCCTGACCGGCATGCTGATCCACGATCGCGCCTCCTATGACCAGCGCGATCGGGCGCTGGTCGCCGCCCGCTTCGGCCTTGCCGACGGCTTCGGCGTGCGCGGCGTCGTCGCCGGCGGCGCCGCCGACAGGGCCGGCCTCCGCAACGGAGATGCGATCGTTGCGATCAACGGCATCGCAATGGACTCGTTCGAACGTGGCCTGATCGGCCAGAACGCATCCTCGCGTCGCAGCGAAGCGTTTGAATCCGCGCTCGATCGCGCACTGCGGCATGGGTCGGTCGGCCTGGGTGTCATGCGCAATGGAGAGCTGCTTTCGCTGCGCCTCACCGCCGATCCGGGCTGCGGCGGCACGCCGGTCGTGGTCGGGGGGAATAACTTCAATGCCTGGTCGGATGGCCGATATGTCGCCGTCACCAGCCGCCTGATGGCGGACGTCGACAATGACGCGGAACTGGCCTTCGTCGTTGCCCACGAAATGAGCCACAACATCCTTCGGCACGAGGAGCAGTTGAAGGGACGATCGGGGCTGCTCGCGCAGTTCGGGATCGGGGCCGGCCGGGTCAAGGTCACCGAGATCGAAGCCGACACGCTTGCCGTGGGCCTGCTGCAACGCGCCGGCTATGATCTCGACGCGCCGGCGCGGTTCTTGGCGCACGCCGCGCACAACCGCCCATTTGATGTTCCAATTACGCATCCGGGCCTCAAGCGCCGCATCGGCATTGTCACCGCGGAAATCGCGCGGCTGAAGGTCCATTCACCACAAGAACCGGCCGTCGCCCTGTCGAACACGGCCCATGCCGCGCCCGCGCAAACGGCCGCCGTATCAACGACGCGGCTGACGGCGTCCGCCGTCACCGGAACGGAAGATTGATCCGAATCCCGGCACTGCGGATCGGTTGCACAAGACTGCAAGCCATTGCGCCGCCCACGGCGGCACACGCTCGGGCGCCCAACACAGGACCCTAGAGCGGCGCCGTTCGGAAGTCGCTCGATGCGGCCCGAACGCTTCGCCCCGCCTGCCTGCCGACGCCCTGCCTATTCGGGACTTGCGGTCGCAACCGCGATGGCACCGGCGCCCGCCCCGGCCGCCGCAAGCAGCGCCAGAGGAAGGCCGAAGAAGGAATTCCGGCGCCGCACACGCGGACGCGCCGGTTCCGGCGTCGTCTCCTGCGTAGTCTGCTCGCTCGCCGCATCCTGTTGCCCGCTCGCCGCATCCTGTGCCGGTACAGCCTGGAGCGGGAGCACCATGTTGGGACGCAGCGGCGCTGCAACGGCAGCCGTCGCGATCAACGCCACCGCCAAAGCACCAAGCGATAATTTGGCAATCATGGCCAACCCTTCGTTTAATTTCAGGACTGACCGCATAGTGCGGCTGAAACGTCAATACTGTCAAGTATTTTCACGGTCCATATATGTCCCATCTCGGGCTAATCTAAAACGCGACCGTCGGTTAGACTGTAATAAATCTTGGACCATGTGTCGACTTTAGACAGTCATATTCTTGATTAGCTAGGAATATGCGTGAAATCTAGAATGGATCCTGGCGGTGCTGCGATGGATGCACCAATCAACCCATGCCGACTCAAGGCCGGCATGAAGCGTCCAGAGACGCCTGGCGATCAGGCGTCCCCCCCCCGCACGACCCGTGGTGCAGCGCCGCCAGGCTTGCCGACGCCGGTGTACTGCAGTCCGGCGCGCTCGAGCTCGGCGGGCGGGTAGATGTTGCGCAGGTCGACGAGGATCGGTGCCTTCAGGCTGTTCTTGATGCGCGTGAGG
>NZ_JBTMWM010000029.1:0-411 GCF_054489705.1 Sphingomonas sp. RS6 | reverse complement strand
GTGGTGCGTGCCTGGCCCTGGCCGATGTCAAACCGTGCGGCCTTGTCGGCGAGCGAGGCGACTTCCGAGGTGAGGTTGCGCGCGGCGGCCGAGGTCTGCTCGACCATCGCCGCATTCTGCTGGGTCGACTGGTCCATCGTTCCGATCGCGGTCGAGATCTGGGTGATCGCGGTCGACTGGGCCTGGTTGTCGGTGGCGATGGTGCCGAGCAACTGATGCACCTCGCCGACATCGGTGGCGATGTTGGCGAGCGCGCCATCGACCTTTTCGACCATGCCGACCGCGGTCACGATATCGCCCTGGGTGGCAGTGAGCTGATCGCGGGCGCGACCAGCCTCTTCCTCGGCGCGCATCGCGAGCGCCGAGACGAGATCGGCGACGACCGCGAAGCCGCGCCCGGCTTCACCGGCA
>NZ_JBTMWM010000028.1:0-411 GCF_054489705.1 Sphingomonas sp. RS6 | reverse complement strand
CGCCGGTGAAGCCGGGCGCGGTTTCGCGGTGGTCGCCGATCTCGTCTCGGCGCTGGCGATGCGCGCCGAGGAAGAGGCCGGCCGCGCTCGCGATCAGCTCACCGCGACGCAGTCCGATATCGGCGCGGCGGTCGGCATGGTCGAAAAGGTCGATGGCGCACTCGCCAACATCGCCACCGATGTGGGCGAGGTGCATCAGTTGCTCGGCACCATAGCGACCGACAACCAGGCCCAGTCGACCGCGATCACCCAGATTTCGACGGCGATCGGAACGATGGACCAGTCGACCCAGCAGAATGCGGCGATGGTCGAGCAGACCTCGGCCGCCGCGCGCAACCTCACCTCGGAAGTCGCGTCGCTCGCCGACAAGGCCGCGCGCTTCGACATCGGCAGTGGCCAGGCACGCACCAT
>NZ_JBTMWM010000027.1:0-492 GCF_054489705.1 Sphingomonas sp. RS6 | reverse complement strand
TAAGCGTGTTCAGCAGGCCGCCTTGCGGCATCGTCGATAGCCGGGATGCTTGCCGCCTTTGACGAGGGCGGTGGTAGTGCAGGAAGTTTCGGGGTCTACGACCAGTCATATGAGCACTCGTATGACTGGTCGCATGGAGGTGGTGGGCCGGGTATCGGGCCGGCGGCGCTGGTCGGATGCGGAGAAGCTGGATATCCTGGCGGAGGCATTCCGGCCTGGGGCCAAGGTCTGCGATGTGATCGCCCGGCGCGAGGTGTCAAGCAGCCTGATCTATACGTGGCGCAAGCAACTGCGCGAAGGCAAGCTGGCCGGGGCGGCGCCTCCGCTGCCGGTGTTCGCCGAGGTTCGGCTCGCCGAGCCGGTGGTGCCGGCGTCACCGCCGGTGCCGTGTTCGTCGGGGCGCATCGATATCGAACTGCCCGGCGGCGTGCGGATCAGCGTCGACGGCGGGGTGGATGCGGATGCGCTGGCACGGGTGTTGTCGGTGCTGCG
>NZ_JBTMWM010000026.1:0-493 GCF_054489705.1 Sphingomonas sp. RS6 | reverse complement strand
TGCCGCCGCGAGGATAACGGCGATCACGGCCACCGTTCCGGATGTCAGATACATGTTCGACAGCATCGTCCACAGCGTTGTTGGCAGCGGAGGATTAGCCGGATCGTACAAGGCGGCGTGAGTGCGAACCGGAATTACGCAGAAGATCAATCCGACGGCTAGGACTGCGAGAATGCCAAGTTTCTACCACATAGCCTCGTTCCGTCTCGTCCGCTCACCGGCACGCTGCCGTATTAGATTAACGTCCGCAATCGGGTGGTCAGCGGATGTTCCATTCGGCCCGCTCTATCTAGACCAAGTTGAGAGAAGCCATCGTCAATGCAATAACCTGCACAGCAAGGAATCCCGACGCCCAGGCCATCTTCTTTCGAAGAAAGAGCCAAATAGCTGCGGCGGGAGGTATAACCACCGCCACGTAATAAACTTTCTGGGACAATGTAGAGAAATACGGCCCGGGCCAATTGTAAGCAAATGCAAACACAAAAAAGACGGC
>NZ_JBTMWM010000025.1:0-794 GCF_054489705.1 Sphingomonas sp. RS6 | reverse complement strand
TGCTTGCGCCACGTGTAGATCAGGCTGCTCGAAACCTCGCGCCGGGCGATCACATCGCAGACCCTCGCCCCAGGCCGGAACGCCTCGGCCAGAATCTCCAGCTTCTCCGCGTCGGACCATCGCCGCCGGCCCGACACCCGGCCGACTATTTCCATGCGACCAGTCATACGCGTGCTCGTATGACTGGTCGTAGAACCCGAAACTTCCTGCACCGCCGGCCCCTCGTCAAAGGCGGCAAGCATCCCGGCTTTCGACGATGCCGCAAGGCGGCCTGCTGAACACGCTTACTGCTTCATGAGCACGCGCCGCTTATCGAAAAAGTCGGTGCGCCGGTATGCAGCTTCGGCCGCGTTCGGGATTTTGTGCGCGAGCGCCTTGTCGGTCACTTCTTTGGAAAATCGGTCTGATCTGCAGTCCAATCGGTAAAGCTCGATCGAAACCGATGCACCGTCACGCCGTTGATTCCCCTGTCGCGCATCGCCTTCACCATTGTGGTGTCACTGATTGCGTGATTTTGTTTGCCCGCGAAGACTAGCCCATTGGCGCTGATAGCCCCTTCAAGCGAGACACGCGCATCGCGGAGGCGCCGCATCAACTCAACGGCGGGGGCGACAAAGGTACAACATGCGGCCCGGCTTCTGGTCTGAGCCCCGACCTTCCTCCACCTATGAGTAGAGCCGACGGTCCGATTGATGCCGATGCTTGGGCGTGATGACACTGGGTTGGGGGTTAACCCCCGACCCGGTTTGCCGATGGATTTGGCCGCCATCTCGACCGGGGTCAGGTTGCCCTGG
>NZ_JBTMWM010000024.1:0-827 GCF_054489705.1 Sphingomonas sp. RS6 | reverse complement strand
TTTGCGTGGTTTTTGACGGTATGTGATCCACTCAAATCCGGGTCGGTCCATTGGAACCCGCGGTTCTTGGCGGTATATTTGACGGTATCAGCACTGCGCCAGCGGAGGAGATGCCGTCATGCTCACCGATGCAGCCGTCCGTCGAATCAAGCCGCGGGAAAAGCCGTTCAAAACGCAGGACATGCACGGCATGTACCTCCTCGTTCAGCCTGGCGGTGGTCGGTACTGGCGATGGGATTATCGTCACGACGGCAAGTGCGGCACGGTGGCGCTGGGCGTCTATCCTAACGTCTCCATGAAGGAAGCGCGCGAGCGCCGAGAGAACGCTCGGAAACTGCTCGAGAAGGGCATCAACCCCTCCTCCTACGGCAAACTGACGCGCGGCGTCGACAGCATTTCGGCCGGAGACACGTTCGCCACCGTCGCCGACGAATGGCTGAAGAAGATCGAGGCGGAAGGGCGAGCGGCGAAGACCCTCGAAAAGCTCCGGTGGCTGATCGCATTCGCCAAGCCGCTGATCGGCACTCGACCGATCGGCGACATCAGCGCGCCAGAGCTGCTCACCGTATTGAGGACGGTAGAAGTCCGAGGCCGCTATGAGACGGCACGACGCCTCCGCAGTACCTGTAGCAGCGTCATTCGCTACGCGATCGCCACCGGACGAGCGCAGAGAGATGCGACCGCCGATCTCCAGGGCCCTGATCACGCCCAAGGTCAAGCATCATGCCGCGATCATCGAACCCGCCGAGGTCGGCGCGCTCTTACGCGCCATCGACGGCTACGAGGGGCAGCCATCGGTTGCCTTGGCGCTTCGGATCGCCCCACAC
>NZ_JBTMWM010000023.1:0-827 GCF_054489705.1 Sphingomonas sp. RS6 | reverse complement strand
GGCGGCAGGCTCATGAGGATGGCGTCGACATTGCCGCCGGTCTTGAGCCCGAACAGGGTGCCGCGATCATAGATGAGGTTGAATTCGGCATAGCGGCCGCGCCATTCGAGCTGTTGGCGGCGATCGGCGTCGTCGAACGGCATGTTCATGCGGCGGCGGACGAGCTGCGGGTAAATGTCGAGGAAGGCGCGGCCGACATCCTGGGTAAAGGCGAAACCGGCGTCCCAGTCGCCTTCGAGATGATCGTAGAAGATGCCGCCGACGCCGCGATGGACCTGGCGGTGGGGGATGTAGAAATACTCGTCCGCCCACGCCTTGAAGCGCGGATAATAGGCCGGATCATGCGCGTCGCACGCGGCCTGGAGCCGGGCGTGGAAATCGGCGGTGTCCTCGTCATAGGGCAACGGCGGGTTGAGATCGGCGCCGCCGCCGAACCAGCGCTTCGTGGTGGCGAGGAAGCGCGTGTTCATGTGGACGGCGGGGACGTGCGGGTTGGCCATGTGCGCGACCAGGCTGATGCCGGTGGCGAAGAAGCGGGGATCGTCGCCCGCGCCGTGGATCGTCTTGGCGAACTCGCCTTCGAAGCTGCCGCCGACGGTGGAGACGTTGACGCCGACCTTTTCGAACACCTGGCCCTTCATCACGCCGCGTACGCCGCCGCCGCCGGGGGCGCCATCGGCATCGGTGCGGTCCCAGGGCGTATAATCGAACCGCGCATCCGACCCCGCGTCGCGCTCGATCGATTCGAATGCCGCGCAGATCTGGTCGCGAAGCGCCTCGAACCAGGTGCGTGCGCGCTGTTGCTGGTCGTCCAGTTCGATCACGCG
>NZ_JBTMWM010000022.1:0-1191 GCF_054489705.1 Sphingomonas sp. RS6 | reverse complement strand
TCGAGCGCGCGGAACGCATCCCACTCGGTCACGATCACCAGCGCATCGGCGCCGTCGGCGGCGGCATAGGGGTTCTCGACGAACTCGACGTCGCTGAGCAGCTTGCTCGCCTGCTCGACACCCTCGGGGTCATAGGCCTTCACGCTCGCGCCCGCATCCTGCAGCGCCGCGATGATCGACAGGCTGGGCGCGTCGCGCATGTCGTCGGTGTTCGGCTTGAAGGTGAGGCCCAGGATGCCGACGGTCTTGCCGCGCACGTCGCCGCCCATCGCCTTGATCACCTTGCGGCCCATCGCGCGCTTGCGGGCGTCGTTCACCTGCACCGTCGCCTCGACGATGCGCAGCGGCGTGTCGTTGTCGGCGGCGGTCTTCATCAGCGCCAGCGTGTCCTTGGGGAAGCACGAGCCGCCATAGCCGGGGCCGGCGTGGAGGAACTTGCCGCCGATCCGGTTGTCCATGCCGATGCCGCGCGATACTTCCTGCACGTCGGCGCCTACCTGCTCGCACAGGTCCGCGATCTCGTTGATGAAGGTGATCTTCACCGCGAGGAAGGCGTTGGCGGCGTACTTGATCAGCTCGCTCGTGCGACGGCCGGTGAACAGCACCGGGGCCGACTGGTTGAGCGACAGCGGGCGGTAGATCTCGCGCATCACCTGACGGGCGAACTCGTCCTCGGTGCCGACGACGACGCGGTCGGGCCGCTTGAAGTCCTCGATCGCCGCGCCTTCGCGCAGGAATTCGGGGTTCGACACGACCTTGGCGCCGCTGTTCGGCGCGACCTCGGCGATGATCCGCTCGACCTCGTCGCCGGTGCCCACCGGCACGGTCGACTTGGTGACGATCACGCTCGGCTTGGTCAGGTTCTCGGCAATCTCGCGCGCGGCGGCGAAGACATAGGAGAGATCGGCATGGCCATCGCCGCGCCGGCTCGGCGTGCCCACCGCGATGAACACGGCGTCGGCATCCTTCACGCCCTCGGCCAGGTCGGTGGTGAAGGACAGGCGGCCGGCCTTGACGTTGCTCGCCACCAGCGCGTCGAGCCCCGGCTCATAGATCGGCATCACATTCTGATGCAGCAGCTCGATCTTGCGAGCGTCCTTGTCGACGCAGACCACCTCATGGCCGAAATCCGAAAAGCAGGCGCCGGACACGAGTCCGACATAACCGGTGCCGATCATGGCAATGCGCACG
>NZ_JBTMWM010000021.1:0-1988 GCF_054489705.1 Sphingomonas sp. RS6 | reverse complement strand
GTGAGCCCGGCGCCGTTGCCGACACGGGTATATCTGGCGTGCGGCGTGACCGACATGCGCAAGGGGTTCGATGGCCTGGCGGTGCTGGTGCAGCAGGTGCTGGCGAAAGACCCGCATTCGGGCGCGCTGTTCGCGTTTCGCGGCAAGCGCGGGCATCTGGTCAAGCTGCTGTGGTTCGACGGACAAGGCCTGTGCCTGTTTTCGAAGCGGCTCGACCGGGGCCGTTTCGTCTGGCCGGTGACGGCAAGCGGAACGGTGGTGCTGACACCGGCGCAGTTGTCGATGCTGCTGGAGGGCATCGACTGGCGCCGCCCCGAGCGGACATACACGCCGACGCTGGCGGGCTGAAACCGGCGGTTTTGCGTCGCTTTTGCTCGCCCTAAACGCTGCGATCTGCTAGCAAATCCGGGTGTCGGAAGCGCCCGTTTCCTCTGCTGATGCCACCGCGCGGATCGCCGCGCTGGAGGCGTTGCTGGCCCGGGCCAATGCCGCGCTCGCCGCCCGCGATCTGCTCATCGACAGCTTGCGCGGGCAGATCGCGCGGCTGCGGCGGATGCAGTTCGGCGCCTCGTCCGAGAAGCTGGGCCGCGAGATCGAGCAGCTGGAACTGGCGCTGGAAGAGCTGGAAGCCGAGCGCGATGCGGCGCCAATAGAGGAGCGCCCGTCGGAAGCGACCGCGCGGCCAGCACCGGTCCGCAGCCTGCCGGCGCACCTGCCGCGCGAGGAGGTCGTCCACGAACCGGCCTCGGGCGCCTGCACCTGCCCCGATTGCGGCGGCGCGCTGCGCCGGCTGGGCATGGATGCGCATGAGATGCTCGACGTGGTGCCGGTGCGTTGGCGGGTGGTGCGCAACGTCCGCCCAAAATATAGCTGTCGGGTCTGCGACAAGATCGTCCAGGCACCCGCACCGGCCAGCGCCGTCGCGCGCGGCAAGGCCAGCTTCGCGACGCTGACGCATGTCGTGGTGTCGAAGTTCGAGCATCACCTGCCGCTGTACCGCCAGGCAGAGATGATGGCGGCGCAAGGGCTGGACATCGACCGCTCGACGCTGGCCGGTTGGGCCGGACAGGCCGCCGCCTTGCTCGATCCCGTCGTCGCCCGCATCCGCGACGAAGTCCTCAAAGCCGACAAGATCCACGCAGACGACACCCCGGTGCCGGTGCTCGACCCGGGCCGTGGCAAGACCGCAACCGGGCGGCTATGGGTGTACGCGGCCGATGACCAGGCCTCGGGCAGCACGGCGCCGCGCGCAACCTGGTATCGCTTCACGCCGGACCGCACCGCGGCCCACCCGCTGGCGCATCTCGCCGGCTTTCGCGGATTCCTCCAGGCCGATGCCTATGCCGGCTATGACGGGCTGTATCGGGGCGGCGCCACTGAAGTGGCCTGTTGGGCCCATTTCCGGCGCAAGATCTTTGACCTGCATGAGCGCACCTCCACGCCGTTGACTACCGACATTCTGGAGCGGATCGGCGCGCTCTACGCCGTCGAGGCCGAGGTGCGCGGCCAGCCACCGGATATCCGGCACCGGGCGCGGCAGGAACGCAGCAAACCGCTGGTCGAGGCCTTGTGCGAGGTGCTCGACACCGCGCTGCGTCGCCTGTCGCCCAAGTCCGACATGGCGAAGGCGATTGCCTATGGCACCAAGCGCTGGCCGGCGCTGTCGCGCTTCCTCGACGATGGCCGGCTGGAGATCGACAACAATATCGCCGAGCGCGCGCTGCGGGGTGTCGCCATCGGTCGCCGCAACTGGCTGTTCGCCGGCTCGCGCGTGGGCGGCGAACGTGCCGCCGCCATCTACACCGTCATCCAGACGTGCAAGGCCAACGGGGTCGACCCGCAGGCCTATATCACAGATGTCATCGCGAAGATCGCCGATGACTGGCCAGCCAGCCGCTGGGACGAGCTCCTGCCGTGGAACTGGAACCAGCCGGTCGATCAGCCAACCGCGCAAGCCGCATAATCTGCGGCCTGCAGACCACGTTTAC
>NZ_JBTMWM010000020.1:0-2481 GCF_054489705.1 Sphingomonas sp. RS6 | reverse complement strand
TGCCCGACATCGCCGCCGCGCCGCTCGGCGTATTTCCGTTCAATCGTCCCCGAATGAAAGGACGAGACGAAGGCCGGCGATCCAGACCCCGCGATCGCCCGTCCGCTCGACGCGGCGAACATATTGCAGGTCGGGCTGCACGGCCAGGAACGGCGCGAGCTTGTCCTGATAGGTGAACTCGATCCCGTCCTCGTGCCGCGCGGCCGAAATGCCCTCGTCCCGCAGATTGTCGCGATAGCCACGCGCCAGCGTGCCCCGCTGCAACCCGGCGGAAAAGGCACCGTCCGGCCGGCCCGGTATCAACCCCTCGATCAACACGCCCATCTGTCCGCCGCCGCGAAACGGCGTCGTCTTGCCTTCCGAAAGCCCGGTGCGCAGGAACAGACGAATGCCCTTGCCCGCCTCGCCGCTCAGCTGGTGTTCGATCAGCAGATAGGCGCCCTGTGCGATCCGCTGCGCCGGCCCGCCATCGGCCGCAAGCGCCCGGATGTCGTCCTGCCGATGGCTATAGCGCCAGACGCCCAACGCCAGCTTGCCGCGCCCTTCCGTTCCGCCCTCGGCGATGAACAGCACGCCATCGCGGAACCGGAAATCCACGCCGTTGGGGTCACCCAGCACGCCGGCATTGGCGTTGATCACGGCGGCGCGGGCATAGCCGGTGCCGCCGACGGCAACGTTCAGGCGCGCCATCAGTGCCGTCGATGGAAAGATCGAAGGGCCATTCGGCCCGGTGGCCGCCAGTTCCGAGCCGATGCCGAATGCGGGAGCGATCAGCAGCCCGGCAGCGTCGTTGGCATAGAATGCCGCGTTCAGATCGCCCAGTCCCGCCAGCAGCGACACGCGGCCGCCGGCGAACGACTTTTCCAGCCACGCTTCGTATAATTTCGCGCGGCTGTCGGTGACCTCGATATTGTCGATGCCCTGCAGCGTTCCCGCGCCGTCATTGGGGCGTCCACCGAAGTTCGCGAGCAGGTGCACGCCGGCGCGCAGCCCCGAAATGCCCGTCGCGCGGGCGAGGTCGGCCTCGGCGACCAGTTCGGCATTGTGCAGCGCATAGCTGCGGTTGCGGTCATCGTTTGCCACCATGATCGCGTCGAGCACATAGCGCCCGGACACGGTGATGGTTGGCTCCGATTCCACCTGCGCCCATGCCGGTGCTGCGACCATCGTCGCGGCCAGCAGCGCTGAACGTCCAACCTTCGGCATTCGGGAACTCCGGGCCTGAATAGATCCCCTTGCGATATTATAGGACCGTTACCGGCATGGTTGCGCATCGTTGAAGGAAACTGATCAACTGGAGTCCATCCGAAGAATTTCGTCCTAGAATTAAATCGGGGAGCGGCACGGAACCGAAAAGACTTCGATCGGAAGGGTGAACATCACATGGGCATGACGAACCGATTTGACGGCATCTCGCTTGCCCGGTCATCAAGGCTGGTTCGCACCGCCGCGCTCGCCCTGATGCTCGGTTGCGGTGGCACCGGCCTGCTGACCGCCTGGCTTCAGACCGCTGCGCTGCAGAGCCAGCAGGCGGCGGCGGCGCTGCTTTCCAACCACGGCACTGCCGACATGATGCACGATGCCGTCCGTAGCGACGTGCTCGCCGCGATCGCCGCAAGAGACCCGGCCAGCGGCATCAGCATCGCCGAAGTCCGCAAGGACTTCGCCGAACATCTCGATCTGCTGAAGACGAGCATCGCCGAGGACGGTCGCTATACTGGCTCGAAATCGGTCCTCGATGTCACGAGCAAGCTCCCGGCACCGATGAATGCTTATGCCGATGCCGCCGAAAAGATCATGACGGAGGCCGAGACCAGCCCCAAAGCGGCGGCCCGCCACCTCAACAGCTTCTTCGATCAGTTCCGCCTTCTCGAAACGTCGATGGGCGCTGCTTCGGAAACCATCGAAGCGCATCTCGACGAAGTGGTCGTCCGCGCGCGCTGGATCGGGACGATTTCGATGCTGCTGCTGGTCGTCACCACGCTCGCCGGCGTCGCCGGCATCGTGCTGATCGTGCGCGCGGCCCAGCGGCGCGTGGTCGATCCGATCATCGGGCTCGCCACGACGTTGCAGGCGATGAGCGCGGGCGATCTCACCGTCGCCGTGCCCGCCGCCGAGCGCGCGGACGAACTTGGCGATGTGTCGCGCGCCGTCCTCCATTTCCGCGACCAGCTGGTCGACGCCGAACAGGCCAAGGAAGAACAGGCGAAGATGATCGTCAGCAGCCTCGGCGTCGGCCTCGATTCGCTCGCAAATGGCGATCTCACCGCGGCGATCACCGCCGATCTGCCGATGCCGTTCACGCCGCTGCGCACCAGTTTCAATCGCGCGCTGGAAAATATGCGCGATCTGATCGGCTCGGTGCTGGAATCGACGGCGAGCATCCGGACGGGATCGAACGAGATTGCGCAGGCGTCAGAGGATCTGGCACGCCGGACCGAGGCGAATGCGGCGAGCCTCGAGGAAACCGCAGCCGCCGTC